>JAZNBM010000095.1:0-1613 GCA_045587045.1 Acutalibacteraceae bacterium
GTTTGCAACAAATGCCCGCAAGGAAAGTGAAAACAATCCGTTATCGGTATATTCTCTCGGAGGCTTGAGAGAATCGCAGATTGTCTTTTCGTGCATTCCTTGGGCGGATATTACAATGTGTTCAAACGAGCGTGATTACACCGACCCGAAGCTCAAAGACGATACCGCACCCATTCTCGTCTGGGGTAAATATACAGAGCAAAACGGTAAATATATTATCAATATGACTCTTGATGTCAACCACCGTTTTATTGACGGTTATTTTGTTGGTCAGTTTGTGCAGAAGCTTGAAGAGAAAATATCGGAGCTTAATTGAGTTTGATAAATCAATTCTTGCCGTAATATCATTTTTACTATCTTAACGAGGTGAGGATATATGCTTGTTCAAAAAATCATCAGTTTATTTTGTCTATAACCACTATTTTAGGTTGTGTTTTTAACTTTCAAAAGCCATTGAAGGAAACGGATTACGAAATTTCAACTCAAGAGGTTGTGCACGATATGGATAAATATGTAGGAATTCATTCGGAAATCAAGAATTGCGGCGGTGTGCCCACACTTTATATCTACGGCGAACCGCACGCTGCAGTTGCATATATGACTTATCTTGAAAAGTTCAATGAGTATGACGATTTTGCGGCTGCGGGCTATAAATTCTTTTCTGTGCCCGTTCTGTTTTCGGGCAGATGGATAAGCATTACAGACGGACTGACGCCATTCAAAAAAGGTATTTTTGATGTAAAGGATGCTCCCGATTTTTCGCTGTTTGATGAGGCTGTTGAGAAAATTCTTGAAGCTTGTCCCGATGCTTACATAATCCCGAGAGTCAATATCAGCTTGCCCGTCTGGTGGGAAGAAGAAAACCCCGATGAACTGAACATAAAAGACGACGTGCCCTGCAGAGAATCCTTCTATTCGCAGAAATGGCGTGACGATGCGTCGCAGTTTTTGCGTGAATTCACGCAGTATGCAAACTCCTGCAAATATGCCTCACATATTGTGGGTTATCAGATTGCAGGCGGACAAACGGAAGAATAGTTCCATTTTGATATGAACGGCGGTTACGGTGAATGCGCAAAAGAAAGCTTCAAAACTTTTCTTGAAGAGTATTACCCCGAAATTGAGTACAAAGGTTTGCCCGATTTAACCTTGCTCGATAAAAAGACAAATTATTTCAACGACGAATATCTTACACGCTATATAGAGTTTGCAAATTTCAAAATCGCTCAAGCAATAAGTCACTTTGCTCGGATTGTAAAAGAAGAAACGGGCAACAACGTTGTTGTCGGCACGTTTTACGGTTATACTCTTGAAGTTACCAACTCTCTGCAAGGCAATCACGCACTCAATTATATATTAAAAGACAAAAATATTGACTTCATCTGTTCGCCGAATTCATACATTGGCACTCGTTCTCCTGATATGGACTGGACTGAAATGAACCCTGCCGATTCGGTTCGTCTGCACGGAAAGATGTGCTTTCAGGAATGCGATATAAGAACCCATCTGACTGTTCCTCTTTCTCAGAAAGACCCGTCAACCGACCCCAACGGACTTCTTTCCGCTCCCGTTTGGCAGCCGAGAGAATCAAAGTTTCAGGCCATAAACGAAAT
>JAZNBM010000096.1:0-18999 GCA_045587045.1 Acutalibacteraceae bacterium
GCAAGATGCTTGACGGCATAGTAGAAAAAGACGGTGTTCTTTATTACTACAAGAACGGTAAGGGCAAGGCATACGGTCTTATCAAAATTGACGGAGCTTATTATTTCGTTGGCGGTGCAAACGGTGAATTAACAGTAAACCAGGTTAAATATGTCTGGGAAGGCAACGGACTTCTTCCCGAAGCAAACTATGAATTCGGACCCGACGGCAAGATGCTTGACGGCATAGTAGAAAAAGACGGTGTTCTCTATTGCTACAAGCTGGGTAAGGCAAAATCCTGGGGTCTGGTTGAAATTGACGGCGCTTACTATTTTGCTGGCGGCGCAAACGGCGAACTTACCGTTAATCAGGTTAAATACGTCTGGGAAGGCAACGGACTTCTTCCCGAAGCAAACTATGAATTCGGTCCTGACGGCAAGATGCTTGACGGCATAGTAGAAAAAGACGGTGTTCTTTATTGCTACAAGCTGGGCAAGGCAAAATCCTGGGGTCTGGTTGAAATTGACGGCGCTTACTATTTTGCCGGCGGCGCAAACGGTGAAATCACAGTCAACCAGAAAAAGTATGTCTGGGAAGGCAACGGACTTCTTCCTGAAGGCAACTACGAATTCGGACCCGACGGTAAAATGCTTGACGGCTTTGTTGAAAAAGACGGTGTTAAGTGCTATTACATTATGGGTAAACCCGCAAAAGCAGGTCTGCATTATGTTGACGGTTACTACTATTTCGTAAGAGTAGAAGGTCAGCTTATCGTAAACCAGACATATTACGTTTGGGAAACCAACGGCCTTTCCGTTGAAATGAACCACACGTTCGATGAAAACGGAAGAATCGTCGGATAAACAGCACGTTTCGGCTTACGTCCGAGGCTCAAACCAAAAAATCCGCAGTGCCGTTACAGCGGCACTGCGGACTGATTGTTTAAAGATTCAAGGGTGAATTATGAATTACGGCAAGGTGTTTCACAATGCAAAGTGGATAGTTATTTGCAAAATACTGCAGTCCTTGCTGCAGCTTGCCGTCGGCATGCTCAGTGCAAGGTTTCTGGGACCGTCAAACTACGGTCTGATTAAGTATGCCGCCTCAGTCGTGGCTTTTGCAATGCCGCTGATGAAACTGGGTCTTGATGCAACGCTTGTTCACGAGTTGGTTGAGCACCCGGAAAAAGAAGGCGAAATAATCGGCACGTCACTTCTGATGAATTTCGTTTCGGGTCTTGTTTGTATGGGCGGTGTGTTTGCTTTTTCAAGTGTAATGAATGCAGGCGAAAAAGAAACAATAATTGTTTGCGTGCTTTACAGCTTTTCGCTTGTTTTTGCGGCGCTTGAAATGATTCAGTATTGGTTTCAGTATAAGCTGATGTCAAAATATTCTTCTCTTGTGATGCTGGGCGTTTACTTCATTGTCTCCGCATATAAAATTTTTCTTCTTGCAACCGAAAAAAGCGTCTATTGGTTTGCAGTTACAAATTCGGTTGAATTCGGTCTTGTGGCAATTCTGTTGGTTGCCATTTATTTGAAAAAGGGCGGAAATCTCCGCTTTTCCATTAAGACAGGTATATCCATGCTGGGCAAAAGCAGGCATTTTATTGTTGCCTCAATGATGGTTGTGATTATCCAGAATACAGACCACGTTATGCTGACCAAAATTGCAGGCAAAGCCGAAAACGGTTTTTATTCGGCGGCGATAACCTGCACGATTATAGCACAGTTTGTTTTTACGGCAATCATTGATTCTTTCAGACCTGTTATACTTGAAAACAAAAAAGAAAATTCGCCTGAATATGAGCTTAACGTATCCAGGCTTTATTGCATAACACAGTATCTCTCACTTGCACAGAGCATTGTTTTTACGGTTTTTGCTGAACTTATAGTCAGCATACTTTACGGTGCGGAATATGCCGCAACCGTCCCTGTTTTAAGAATCTTAATCTGGTATTTCAGCTTTTCGATTATGGGCGTCGTTCGCAACGTGTGGATTGTTGCGGAGCAGAAGCAAAAGTATCTGTGGATTATTAATCTCACAGGTGTACTGCTCAACATTACGCTCAACGCAATCCTGATACCGCGTTTTGGTGCTTGCGGTGCGGCGGTTGCATCACTTGCAACCCAGATTTTTGCAAACTTCATTTTCGGTTTCATATTTAAACCGATAAGGGAAAATAACCGTTTGCTTGTTGCTGCTCTCAACCCTGTGATGCTTATAAAGGAGAGCAAAAAGATTGTCGGTATGCTCAAGAAAAAAACTGAAAAAACATAAAAATATCCCGTGTTAATCTTTTTCGGTTGACACGGGATAAAAGTTTTAATAATCATTTAAACGTCACGGAGAAATGTTAATGCAGAAAGACTTGTTGATTTGGTCGTTACGTGGATAAAATGAATCCGTTAAATTTAAAAAGGGCAGTTCATTTTGAACTGCCCTTTTTATATACCGATTATTTGAGAGCCGAACCAAGTGTGTTGAGCACGGCTTTGAATATGGGTGTGACGAATCCGATAATGATTTCCGAGAAACCGTCTGTGCCGAACTGATCAAAGAGCCAGAGGCTGATTGTTTCAAAAATGGGCATATCCTTCTTGGCTTCGGGAGCTTCCATTGCACCGATTTCAATAAGGATAGCGCTGAGTCTTGCTTCAGCCTTGCCGAAAGCGTCGGCAGGTGCAGTGTTGTTATCAAGTGTATCTTCTGCCTGCTTAACGGCTGCTTCAAGTTCAGCTTTTTGTTCAGCAGAAAGAGCTGAAACATCAGTTTCTTCTGCAGCGGCAAGGTATGTGTGAAGATTTCTTACGTCTCTACCGTTCATAAACTGCGGAAAGTCGGGTGAAGAATAAACGTCGGTGATGTCGTCGTGTGCAATAAGGTGGAACGCAAGCTTGAGGATGACGTCGTTGTGCTGTGTCAGGTCGTGACGCTGACCGTCAAAATAGAAAGTTGTGTCAGCAAGAAGACCTGCGGAAGCATCTACAACTCTGTCGGGAGAGATGTGGTTATGGTCGGGATTTTTGCAATATGTGTTCTTCTGAACGTAATCTTCGGGCAGAGTTTCGCCGATGTTGGCGGCATATGCACCGAGAGAAGTCGAATCAAGCTGAATGATGAAATCGGCATTTTCGGTATTCCAGCTTTCACCAACGTCGATGAGAGGATAGTCATACTGAGCAACGTTGAATACCTGAACACCCTTGTCAAGAAGAGTCTGGATGTTATCGTAACGGTGAAGCTGTGCCTGATAATACTTATAGGTCTGAGCCTTGATGTCTGCCATTTCGGGATCAGAGAGATATTTTTCTGCTGCTGTGAGATAGTCGCCTGAGGGACAAAGAGCCCACATGCTTGTGCTTCTTATCATAATGTCGCCCACAAGGGTGTCAACTGCGGCGTTAAGACCGCTGAGAAGAAGCTCGTCGGGCATAATTCTGAAAAGGATTTCAATGAGTCTTGCTGTGCTTTTGTCAAGCAGACCGAGGTTGCCGAGAAAACCGTTATAGAGGAAATCCTTGTCAAGGAAATTAATTCTGCCGTTGAAAACGTCACCGATAATTGTTGAGCCATCAAGTGCAGGAACAATAAACAGAACCTTGTGAAGGTCATCCATAACCTCAGGGTGATATTCAAACACGGCATTTGCAAGTGTGCCGCCCTGGCTGATGGGAACAAGGTTTATCTTATCGTGACCTGTCTGTCTTTTAACCATCTGAATATAGTCATAAAGCTCGTTTGCAAGGTCAATGTGATTGCCGAATGAGTTATATGTAAAGTAATAAAGATGATCCTTGGGCAGGTCTGTGTCATAAAGGTGGAAAGGAATGTGAGAATTGATGAGCTTTTGCTCATCAGGGGTGCATTCTGAATAGGGTTTATGGTATTTCTCTGTTACAACGTTGCCTGTGTTCTGCGCCTTAAGGTCACTGGAGTTGATACCGAAAGCCATACCGATAGCGTCCGAAAGAGCACTTGTGAAGCCGATATCACTCTGTGTCATAAGTGAAAGAATTGCAGGAAAAATTACTCTTGCAATAAGCTTGGGCAGCTGGATGTATGCAGGGAAAGCTGAAATTCTTTCGCCGTCATCATTAAGCACGAATTTGCCGTTGTCATCAACAACGAAAACGCCTGACTGACCAAGACCGGGGATAATAACTGTGGGGTAATATTCGCAGCTGCCGTCGCAATAAACATTTTCAACCTGAGCGGAAAAACCGATAGCTGAAATTGAAAAAATCATTGCAAGGCAAAGAACAAGCGAAATTGCTGTTTTGATTGTTTTTTTCATTTTGCAACCTCTCCTTTAATGTTATGGTAACATTTTAACACGGTTATTGCCGATTTTCAATAATAAACCGGTAAAATTACACATATTTTTAAATTTCTGTAAGTGATTTTAGCGTTTTTTCAGCTGCCTCACGCAGACAGAAACCTGTCAACACAACCGAATCGGAATTGTATTTTTCGAGCAGTGATGAAAGGGCTTCTTTTGTCTGCTGACAGGGGGTGTTGTGCGCATCATAAATCGCATCAAGCAAGTCGCAACACATTGCAAATTTTCTGACCCATTTCTGCATTTCTTCAAACAGAGGCACGCTTGTGTCGCTGATAAGCTCAAGGCATTTTCTCATATTTTTATTGTAATCGGCAAGGCAGGCAAGGGCCTCGTCTTTTTTACCGCAGCTTTCAAGAAATGCAATATGTGAGAGCTTTTCGCTCATAAATGCAGAGCTGTATTTTGAAAGGCAGGAAACACCGAGGTGGTCTGCAAAATAACCGAAAAGCTCTGCGTTATCGCCAAGAATAACTTTGTGAGCGTTTTTGAGAGAAGCATCGGGGTTATAGCAAATCGGATTCCACAGAAAATCTGCAACCGTCATAAGCGGAATTTTGGAGCATTCCGCATATTCCATAACGTTTGAAATAAGACCCTCGCAGTGCATATAGAGGTCTTTTTCTCTGCCGATAAGTGCGCCCATATGTAGCTCGTGGTACATCTCACAGTCGTTTACGGGATAGTTGTCCCAATAAAGCGGTCTGTGCTTAGTTGAGCGCATAAGCTCGTCGGCTTCTCTGACGGTCTGAACTCGGGAGCAGATTTCTGCACCTGTCCAGAAAAGGTCAACGTCAACGGGAATGCCCGAGCCGAATTTTGAAATGTAATAACCTTTTTCGTCACCGCTGTATTGTGTGGGGCAAACAGTCAGCGTGATTGACGGGTCAATCTTTTTGAGAGCCGAATATGTTTTGTTGATAAGGAAGACGTGCGCTTCAACAACCTCTGAAAAAGCCTTTGCGTCTTCTTCGTACTGGAATTCCCACGGAATATCGTCAAGCAAAAGACCGAAATTGCGTATGCCTATATCATAAAGGCTCATAAACTTTGCAATAAGCTTTTCAAAGTCGGAGTCGGACGAATATTTATATGTAAGACCCGGGCCGACTGCCCAGTGGAAATCCAGAAAGTTTTCCTGTGCGGTTTCAAAAAGTGCTTTCAGTTCAAAGAGTTCTTTTTCGGGATAAAGCTCACGCCACTTTTCTCTGTGGTAAAGGTCGTCTTTTGGTGCATAGAAAAAAGTGTTCATTCCGTTTGCTGCCATAAGCTTCATAACGGAAACACGTTTGCCGTTTTCCCAGGTGTTGCCGTAAAAGCCCTCGATGTAACCTCTCTTTTTGAAAAGGGGGTAGTCTTCAAGCTCGCCCGTTTTTAATTCACCGCTTGCAATAAGCTTTGCAAGAGTGTGTGCGGCACGGAATATGCCTTTTTCGCAGGATGCTTCAATAATCGCTTCGTTTTCAGAAACGGTGATTATATATTTTTCGTCAGTCAGACGTGAAATTTCGTTGATGTAAGTTGTCTTTTGATTGCTGATGCATTTAATTACAACGCCATAGCCGCCCGAAACAGGTAAAGCGTAAGTTGCAAAAACTTTTTCCGCCGTTGCCGCAAAATCGCCTGTAACAGACAGTGATTTAACGTCAAGCGGTATGCCGTTGAGGCTTATTTTTTGAGGAATAGGATAAATCACAGGTGTTTAATCTCCTTTTTGTATTTTTCGATAAGGCGGTTGTTGATATCGTCGCCGCCGTCAACGTTTGCGCTGCAGAAATGCTCGGGATAAAAACTTTTTGCTGCACAAAGCTCAACTGCACGTGCAACCGAGGCGTTAAGAATCATGGCTCCCGCAACGGTTGAAGTGGCGCAGATTTTGCCCTCAACACCGTCAACCTCAATGCAGGCATCGCCCACACAGCCACAGTTGTCAAGCACAATATCTGCAATTTCGCAAAGCCTTTTACCGCTCCGGTGGCGTGATGCGCCTGCGTTTGTGTGGCGAAGATTTGTCAGAGCAATAACAGTCAGACCTTTTTCCTTGCAGAGCAGAGCCATATCAATAACAACGCCGTTTCTGCCCGAGTTTGAGATAATAACGATAACATCGCCGGATTTCATTTTATAATCGTCAAAAATCTTGTCGGCAAGACCTTCTTCACGTTCGGCGGCGGTACTTCCTGCCGCATCAATATGAAGCATAAGGGTATCAATCAAAATGGGCTGGATATTGAGCAGACCGCCTGCTCTGTAAAAAAGCTCCTCGCAGAGCATGTGTGAGTGTCCTGTGCCAAAAAGAAAAATGCGTCTGTTTTCAATCAAAGCAGAGCTTAACGCTGCCGCCGCTGATTCTATTGCATCGCCGCAGTTTTCTTCAATCTGCGTGATAACATTCTTTATGTTTTCGATATATTCAATATGTTTTTTCATTCTAATTCCCTCGCTGCCTTCAATGCGCCTTCTTCGGGCGGAATATCGAGTATCTCTGTTTTTATGTCAGGAAAAGCTTTTGTGATTTCACTTTCAAACGCTGCTCTGAACATCGGATTATGCTGAAAAACACCGCCGTAGAGTGAAAGCAGTGAGCAATTCTCAAGCTCGTTGATAAGAGCAATAACTGTTTGCGCATATGCTTTTGCTTCGGATGAAACGATTTCTTTTGAAATTTTACATCCGTCTGCGGCGAGTTTACCCACATTCTGCGCAAAGCCTGCAATATAATCCTTTGCCGTTTCGGCAGAATAAATTATGTTGATTGCTTTTCTGAAATCATTAACTTCAAAATAACTTTCTGCGGCTTCAAGCAGGGGAGTGCGTTCATTTTTATCACAGGCAACGCAACATTTTTTCAGGGCTTTGACAGCTATTGCATATGCCGAGCCTTCGTCACCGATGATATGACCCCAGCCGCCTTTGACGGCAATTGAGCCGTCTGATTTTTCGCCGACTGCCATTGAGCCTGTGCCGCAAACCGCAACGCAGTTACCGTTTGCCGATTTAAGAGCGACGTAAACGTCACTGTTCATAGCAATTCTGTTTGCACTGATAATTCCGCCGCAGAGAGCATTAAGTGTTTCTTTGTCAGCCTCATTATCAAGAGCAGAGCAACCTATAAAAACAGCTTCAAAAGCGGCGATATCAAGCTTTTGCGTGATTTCACCGATGATTTCGTCAAGGTTTTTGCGTGAATTCTCCATACCGACGGCATAAAAATTGATTGTTTTGCCAACAGCTTTGAATATGGTATTTAAGTTTTCGTCAGCAACGGCTGCGGTTGTTCTTGTTCCACCGCCGTCAATTCCGAGATAATATTTCACGACAATTCTCCGTTCCTTTTTATTTTGCCGAGGCTATGAGTTTCTGCATTTCGGTGAGAATCTTTCTTGCGGTTTCGGGACCCGTTGAGTTTGTTTCCTCATAATGGCTTCTGCCGAAAATGTCTTTTGCATTCTCAATGTAAGGTGTTTTGGGATGAAGCAGAAAATCGTTGTCGGGAAGAATGTAACCGAGTTCATCGTTGCAAAGACCCACAACAAACTGATGGTCACAGTTGCACATTTCGCTCAATACGGTGTACTTTGCATTCTTTGCGGTTGCCGATTCACACGCAGACAAAAATTTGCCGTTCCAGAGTTCGGGGAAAAGCTCGCCGGGCACAAGGAAAGAGCCGATTCTGCCTTTGCCGAGTTCAAGATAGCCGACCTCGGAGCTGATATAAGCTTCGCTTCTTTTGCCAAAGCGGAGAATATCATTGTTAAGCACCTTGAGAAGTCTTGCAAGAATGAGCACAAAGTTTGATGCCGCAATTTCAATCGGTACTGATTTGACATTGATAAGCGGCTCGATTTCCGTTTCGTTTGAAAGACTGTTTGCGATTTCACCCAGAGACTTGCCAAATTCCTTTGTGTAAGCTTCGCAGTCAATCTCTTCACGGTAAACTTTTTTGATTTCTTTTGCAGAAATCATACCACCGATTGCACCGTTAAAGAAAACTGCGTCGGCATTTGCATTTTTTGCTTCAATTTCTTTTATCATATATGCAGGAAAGTCTGCGCTGATATTTTTTGTGCTGCTGCCCAGAAGCTCCGCGTGCGAAGCAAAGTTGATGATGTGAATTTCTTTTGATTTGTCAAACGCTTCAAATCTGATTCTGGTCAGGTTTTTGTCGTAAGCAATGGGAGCTCTGCAATCAAACTGCATATCCTCTGTTTCTTTGACCGCATAAAACATTTTACCGTCTTTTCTGCTTTCGTAAGCGGCGATAATAGCGTTGGCGGTTTTTGCCTTGAGCAATGCCATAAAAAGCTCGTTCCTGCCGCTTTTATAGAGCTTTTCGCCCCACAATCCTTGTGTGTCAACTGCAGAGTGAGAATGGGTGGCGGCAATTGAAATTGATTTGAGATTGGGGATTTTTTTGCTTTCTATAACGATTCTTCTGATGTCATTTATATCCTTGCGGCTGATTCCGACGGCATCAACACTGCACATAACAACGCCGCCTCTGCCTGTGTTATCGTCAATATAAACCGCACGGGCAAACATATCGTCAAGCACACCTGTTGCAGGGTTGTTTGAATCATAGCCCGCAATATAATAGGTGTTTGTTGCAACGTCGGTAGGGGTAAGCACTCTTTTAGCAAAGCCGCAGGTAAAATATTCGCCTGCCTGGGTGCTGAATTTATCGTCACCGGTGAGCATATAGCGGTTAGCTTTTTCGCTTGTTGTAAAATAATCCGCAGGCATTGAGCCGATAATGCCTTTTGAGAGAGCCTCGATTGATTTTCTTGTAATCATTTTTATCACCCCGTAAAATTTTTTTGAGAAATTCCTAATTATAATTATACACAAATATATATATATTTCAATATAGCTATTGAATTAAATTTCATTTTGCTGTATTATAAAAAAGAGAAATACGAAGGAGATTTTGGAAATGGCGACAGTCAGAAAATACGAAGAAAAAGACTATAAAAATGTTCAGTTTGCCTGCCTTAACAGCGAAGGACCAAATGATGATCCTTTAGAAACACAGGCATTTATTCTTGACACTTTTTGCAATTATTACATAGAAAAAGAGCCTGAAAACTGTTTTGTGCTTGATGATAACGGCGAAGCGGTCGGCTACGTTATCTGCGCAGAAAATTTTGATAAATTCAAATCCGTTTACGATGCGGAATATCTGCCGCTGTCTCTGCAATACGAGGGTCGCTATGAATGGGCAAGTACAGCATACGTTTTGCACGAAAAGTATAAGGATATATATCCTGCACACCTGCACATTGATATTCTGCCCGAATACCACCGCAAAGGCTACGGCGGTCAGCTTATAAACGCTCTTTTTGAGCACCTTAAAAGCAAGGGTATCTGCGGTGTTATGCTCACCGCAGGGTCAAGAAACGAAACAGGCAAAAGCTTTTATAAAAAATACGGCTTTGAGCTTGTTGAAGAGTGGCAGGGCGACGTTGCTTTCGGCATGAAGCTGTAAACCTAATAATAGATTAACCCACGCTTTTCGGGCGTGGGTTGTTTCTTTATAAATATACAAAAATAATCGGGAGCAAGTGCAGATTATCCGAAAATCTCTTCCGCATATCTTACGGAATGCATTGCATCGGGAGAAAAGTTATCTGCGCCTATCATTGCGGCGTATTCTTCTGTCATAACCGCACCGCCGACCATAACCTTGCATTCGGGCAATTCAGCACGCAGAAGTTTAATTGTCTCTTCCATTGCAGGCACAGTTGTTGTCATCAGTGCGCTTAATCCGACAAGCGGTGCGCCGCTTGATTTTGCCGCTTCCACAACGGCTTTGGGAGCAACGTCTTTGCCAAGGTCAATAACCTCATAGCCGTAGTTTTCAAGCAGAGTTTTAACAATGTTTTTGCCGATATCGTGAATATCGCCTTTGACGGTTGCAATAACGATTCTGCCCTTTTTATTGCCGCCGGCAGGCATTGCTGCCTTGACTGCATCAAATGCTCTGCCTGCCGCTTCTGCGCTCATAAGGAGCTGGGGCAGATAAACCGTTTTTGCTTCAAAGCCCTTGCCGACCGTGTTGAGGGCAGGGATTATCATTGTGTCAATAATATCAAGCGGTGAAACGGTTTTGAGTGCTTCACAGGCGAGGTTATATGCAGAATCCTTCAGGCCCTTGACTATTGCCGTTTCAAGGGTATCCGTTGTGATAACCGTCTTTGCTTCGGCAGGGGTCTGATTTGATGCAAATTCAATATAATCACGGCAGTTTGTGTCCTTACCTGTGAGAGCCATAAAGGCGTGCCGGGCTTTCATCATTTCGTCTGAATGGGGGTTTATGATGGCGCAGTCAAGACCGCACTGCATAGCCATTGTGTAGAATACGGCGTTGACGTCTGCTCTTGAGGGCAGACCGAAAGAAATGTTTGAAACGCCAAGACTTGTGCGGATACCCTTTGCGTTGAGAATTTTAACCGCATCAAGCGTAACGTTTGCACTGTTCATATCGCTTGAAACTGCCATTGCGAGAGGGTCAACTATAATCTCGTTTTTGCCGATGCCGTATTTTGCGGCTTCGGCTATGATTTTTTCTGCCACGGCAACTCTGCCTTCTGCCGTTTCAGGTATGCCGTTTTCGTCAAGAGTAACGGCGATTGCACAGCCGCCGTATTTTTTAATCAGCGGAAATACCGCCGCCATACTTTCAGCTTTGCCGTTGACGGAGTTTATGAGGGGTTTGCCGTTATAAATTCTCATAGCTGCCGCCATTGCATCATAGTCAACCGTGTCAATCTGAAGCGGCAAGTCACAGACCGCCTGCAGAGAAGCAATAACGCTTGTGAGCATTGCTTTCTCGTCAATTTCGGGCAGACCGACGTTCACGTCAAGAATTGAAACGCCTTTTTTATTCTGGGAAATACCCTCGTTGAGGATATAATTCAAATCGTTTTTGCGCAGAGCTTCTTTGAAAAGCTTTTTGCCTGTGGGGTTGATTCTTTCGCCGATGATAACGGGTACATTGCCGATTTCAACGGCATGAGTGTAAGATGAAACGAGGGTTTTGTTTTTCTTTTTGGGAAGACTAAACGGCAGATTTTTTGTTTTTTCAACCGTTTTGCGGATATATTCGGGTGTTGTGCCGCAACAACCGCCTATAATGGTTGCTCCTGCGGCAACGATTTCACACATGATGTCGGAAAATTCTTCGGCATCAACGTCAAAAACGTTCTTGCCGTCAACCACTCTGGGCAGACCTGCGTTGGGATTTACAATAACGGGTACAGAAGCATATTTTGCCGTTTCAGCGGCAATTTCAAGCATTTGCTTCGGACCCATAGAGCAATTCATACCAAGCGCGTCAACACCCAGACCTTCAAGCATTGCCACCATTGCGGCAGGGTCGGCACCCGTCATAAGCTTGCCGTTGTCGCTGTATGCGTTGGTTACAAAAACGGGCAGGTTGCAGTTTTCTTTTGCCGCAAGCACAGCGGCTTTTGTTTCGTAGGCATCATTCATTGTTTCAATCAGAATAAGGTCGGCACCTGCTGATGCACCTATTCTGACCGTTTCCGCAAAAACGGAAACAGCCTCTTCAAACGGCAAATCACCAAGCGGTTCAAGCATTTTCCCTGTTGAGCCGATATCAAGCGCAACGTATGCATCAAAGCCTTCACAAGCCTGCTTTGCATTTGCGATTGCGGCGGTGATGATTTCTTCAAGGTTGTCAAACTTAAGTCTGTTTGCACCGAATGTGCAGGCGGTTATTATGTTTGCGCCTGCCTCAAGATAAAGGCGGTGCATCTGTCTGATTTTGTCGGGGTTGGTGAGATTCCACGTTTCGGGCGAAACGCCTGCCTCAAGTCCCCACGACTGAAGCAGAGTGCCTGCTCCGCCGTCGACGTAGGTTATGCCGCTTCTGATTTTATCAAGAATAGTCATTTTCGTACCTTCTTTATGAGTAAGGGCAGTTTGCACGGTTGCAGACCATGCAGCCCTTTTTGTTTTTGCATTTGTTCTTTTCTTTGCTCAGACCGATGATTGCCGTAACCGATTTAACGGGTGTGAGCATTCTGCTTTCTGTCAGAGCAAGACCTATGTGCTTTTTTGCTTCAAGATGTTCAAGGATAGCCTGTTGGCAATCAAGAGATAAATCTCCGTAACCCGGGCTGAATCTGGGACGCAGATAATCGACGCTGCCCACTTTGCAATTGATATAATTGCAAAAAGCCTCAATTGCCGCCGAGCCTATGGAATCCGTTATCATACCTCTGACAGGGGAGAGAAGCGAATTTTTTGCAATCAGCCTTTGCACCGATGCCCCCGTCGTGGCGGCAAATATAAAGGCGGTTTCGCAGTTTTTGAGATTACCTTTAAGTGAGTTGCTTTCGCTTTGCATAAATTCAAGGCAAATCTTTCCGCCTTTTTCACAACATTCAACCTGTGTAATGCAGGCTTTGTAGTCAACGCACGCAAGGAATTCTTTTTTGCACTCATCAATTAAAGGAAGCAGCTTTTCGTCAGCCGTTGCTCCGAAATATCCGAGATATTCTTCGATTGAATTCAGGCTGATTTCAATTTCGTCAGCCTTTGCGGTAATCAGCTCAATCATTGTTTTGCCTCTGCTTTATCTTTGTTTTTAAATATGAAAAGTTTGCTGAAAACATAGTTCATAATAATAACAACAACCGCAACAATGATTTTTGCGATGAGTTCGTGCATATTGAGGAGCGAAACGAAAACAAACATCATAACGCTTTCAACGACAAATGAAAAAAGTCTTGCGCCGACAAATGCGATGAATTCCTTTGCGGCAACAGACGGTTTCCAGCTTTTGGATTCAAAAACAAACAGCTTATTTGTGAAGAAGGCAAAAAGCACGCCTGCAACCCATGCTATTGTATTTGCGTCAAGGTATTCCGATCCGTCAGAGAGAAAATCCATTGCCTTTTCCCAGCCGAGAGAAGTAAATAACGTATTAAGAACGCCGCTCCAGCCGACTGCAATAAACAGCTTTTTGAAGAGCCAGAAAGCAAGCAGGTTGACGGCTGTGGTGAGCACGCCGAATATAACGTATAAAATCATTTCGCGTGTAAAAAGCTTATCAATAATTTTGCCGATAAAGCTTTCTTTTTTGAATAATCTGAAAAGCAAATCTCTTATTTTGTCAATCATTGCGTTTGTCCTTTCGGCATAAATTTTTCTATTATATATTCTAAAACAAATATATAATAAAGTCAATAAAGGGTTGCATTTTTGGTATAATATGATAAAATGTTATATCAATAAAGATATTGAGGACGAACACGATGAAGCTTGAAGGTAAAAAAAGAATATATTTCATTGACGAGCTTCGCGGCTTTGCCGTTTTGTGTATGGTTTTTTACCATGCCTTTTATATTCTTGACACAATGTACGGCTATGCTTGGGCAGAAAAGCTTTTTTATTTCTTTATGCCCGTTCAGCCGTTTTTTGCAGGACTTTTTATTTTTATCTGCGGAATATCCTGCTCACTTTCAAAAAGCAATTTCAAAAGGGGTCTCAAAATCCTCGGTGCGGCGGCAGCCGTAACGGTTGCCACGGCGGTTGTTATGCCGAAACTCGGTTTTGTTGAGTGCGAAATTTATTTCGGCATTCTTCATCTGCTTGCAGTCTGCGTTTTGTGCGGTGCTTTGCTTCAGAAACCGCTCGGCAAGCTTTCTCCGTTTGCGGGTATTCTGCTGTGTGCGGTTCTTTATCCTTTCACAAGCGGAATTTCATCGGGCTTGCTCGGTTACGGTGAGCTTTTAGAATTCAGCCTCCCTGCAAAGCTTTACGAAACAAATTACCTTGCACCGCTCGGTATTTATTCACCCTCGTTTTATTCTGCGGATTATTTTCCGATTTTTCCGAATATTTTTATCTTTTTCGGCGGAGTGTTTGCAGGCAGATATTTCAAAGTGAACGGTTTTCCCGAATGGACTTATTCTCAGAGAATAAAGCCTTTGGGTGTGCTCGGCAGATGTGCACTGATAGTTTATATTGCTCATATGCCGTTAATCTATGCCGTAACAGAGCTTGTTAGGCTCATAATCAAATAAGTTATTTTATTTTAGAACAGGAGATATTACCATGAGTCAGTCATGCAACGGCAATTGCTCAAGCTGCGCATCAGCAGGCGGTTGCTCATCAAAAAAAGAAGATTTAAGAATTCCCGGCGGTCCTTTCAGCAACGTTAAAAAGGTTATCGGCGTTGTCAGCGGCAAGGGCGGCGTTGGCAAATCACTTGTCACTTCAATGCTCGCAAGCGCAATGCAGGCAAGAGGTAACGCCTGCGCAGTGCTTGAGGCAGATATCACAGGTCCCTCAATTCCCAAATCATTCGGCATCAAAAACAGAGCCAAGGCAGACGAAACAGGTCTTCTGCCCGAAGAGAGTAACACAGGTATCAAGATTATGTCTGTCAACCTTCTTCTTGAGAGCGAGGATTCGCCCGTTGTCTGGAGAGGTCCCGTAATTTCTGGCGTAATTCAGCAGTTCTGGAAAGACGTTGCCTGGGGCGAGGTTGACTATATGTTTGTTGATATGCCTCCCGGAACAGGTGACGTATCACTCACTGTTTTCCAGAACCTTCCCGTTGACGGCATTATCATTGTCACCACACCGCAGGACCTTGTAACAATGATTGTTAAAAAAGCTTTCAATATGGCAAAGCTTATGAACATTCCCGTTCTCGGCCTTGTTGAAAATATGAGCTACGTTGAATGCCCCGATTGCGGCAAAAAGATTTATGCTTTCGGCGAAAGCAAGCTTGAAGAGGTTGCAAAGGAGCTTGATGTTCCCGTTCTTGCAAGACTTCCCATCAACCCTGCAATTGCTGCCCTTGTTGATAAGGGCGCAGTTGAACTGGCAGACGATAAATATGTTGCCGAAGCAGTTGATTTTTTGTCAAAAATGGAGTAAAATTAACAGGTTAAAACTTTTCAGGAGTTGAAAATATGCTTGATATCAAATTCTTAAGAGAAAACCCCGATTTAGTTAAAGAGAATATCAAAAAGAAGTTTCAGGACAGCAAGCTTGCTCTTGTTGACGAAGTAATCGAGCTTGATGCGCAGTCAAGAGCAGTCAAGACGGAAGCTGATTCCCTCAGAGCAAACCGCAACAAGGTTTCAAAAGAAATCGGCGCACTTATGGCGCAGGGTAAAAAAGAAGAAGCCATGGCTGCAAAGTCAAAGGTAACCGAATTTTCCGAAAGACTTGCAGAGTGCGAAAAGCTTGAGGCTGAATATGCCGAAAAGGTAACAAAGATAATGATGGTTATTCCCAATATCATTGACCCCAGTGTTCCCATCGGCAAGGACGACAGCGAAAACGTTGAGGTTACAAAATACGGTGAACCTGTTGTTCCCGAGTTTGATATCCCTTATCATACAGAGATTATGGAGCGTTTCGACGGTATCGACCTTGATGCCGCAAGAAACGTTGCAGGTAACGGCTTCTACTATCTTATGGGTGATATTGCACGCCTTCATTCCGCCTGCATTTCTTATGCAAGAGATTTTATGATTGACAGAGGCTTCACTTATTGCGTACCTCCCTTTATGATCAGAAGCAACGTTGTTACAGGCGTTATGAGCTTTGCCGAAATGGATGCAATGATGTATAAGATTGAGGGCGAAGACCTTTATCTTATCGGCACAAGCGAGCATTCAATGATAGGTAAGTATATCGACACCATCGTTGATGAAGCAACTCTGCCCCACACCCTCACAAGCTATTCACCCTGCTTCCGTAAAGAAAAGGGCGCTCACGGCATTGAGGAAAGAGGCGTTTACAGAATCCACCAGTTCGAAAAGCAGGAAATGATTGTTGTATGCAAGCCCGAAGACAGTATGATGTGGTTTGAAAAGCTTTGGCAGAACACAGTTGACCTGTTCCGTTCACTCGACATTCCCGTTCGTACTCTCGAATGCTGCTCAGGCGACCTTGCAGACCTCAAGGTTAAATCCTTTGACGTTGAAGCCTGGTCACCCAGACAGAAAAAGTATTTTGAGGTTGGCTCCTGCTCAAACCTCGGCGATGCACAGGCACGCAGACTCAAAATCAGAGTCAACGGCAAAGACGGCAAATATTTTGCTCACACTCTCAATAACACCGTTGTTGCGCCTCCCAGAATGCTTATTGCGTTCCTTGAGAACAACCTCAACGCAGACGGCAGTGTTAATATCCCCGTTGCCCTCAGACCTTATATGGGTGGCAAGGAAAAGCTTGTTCCTGTAAAGTAATCTGAATTATTACCGCACCATCGGATTTTCCCTTGGTGCGGTTTTTGCTCTTGAAAGGAGAGAATAATATGCCTTATCTTTTCACGCATTTCAAAGAAAAAATCACACCTGACGGCGAGCAGGTTTATTTCGGTATCAGCCGTGACGGCTTCAACTGGGAAGAGGTCAACGGCGGCAACCCGATTCTGACCGCCGAGCTTGGCGAAAAAGGTTGCCGAGATATTGAAATTATCCGTCTGCATACCGGCGGCTTCGTTATCATCACAACCGACCTTTGTGTTGCTTACCGCTATGACGAAAACCTTAACCTTGACTGGAAAAACATAAACAGCACGGGCAGCAAATGCCTGCGTATGTGGAAAACCGATGACCTTGTGAAATTCAGCGAAGAAAAGCTTGTCTACTTCGGCAGAAACGATTTTGGTTGTATGTGGGCGCCCGAGATTTTTTTTGACGAAGAAAACGAAGAATATCTTATCCACTGGGGCTCAACTGTTGCCGAAACAAACTTTAAACATATGTCAATCTATTGCAGTGTAACCAAGGATTTTGAGACTTTTTCCGAGCCGAAGCTCTTTTTCACAAAGGATAACGAAATTCTTGATTCCCATATCAGAAAATTCGGCGACACATATCATCTTTTTTATAAGAACGCCGAGTGTCCGCCAATGAATATGCATGCCACATCAAAAAATCTTTACGGCCCGTATGAGCACGATGAAGCCTTTGAAAAATATATGCACGAAGAAATCAGAAACCCAGGCTCATACGAAGGTCCGACAAGTTGTGTGCTCGCTGACGGCAGATGGTGCCTGTTCCTTGATTTCTTCGGTTGCGAAAAAGAAAAAATGGGCTACGTGCCCTTTGTTTCGGACGAGCCGGGCAAGGCTGTTTTTGAGCGAATGAATGAAGGATTTTCATTCCCTTACGGCTTCAAACACGGCGGAATTGTTGAAATAACCGACGAAGAATACGAACGTCTCAGAAATTTCAAAAGGGGATAAACCATAAAAATCGACAAAACTTCAGATTTCAATCATTTATTCCACACCAAAGGTAATATATTCTATTTTATAAGAAGTCTTTTTGTGTGGATGTTTTAATCGGTGATAAAAAAGGCTTGCAGTATTCTGCAAGCCTTTTGTTATCTCAATATCAGTTTTGTCAATTCTTCAACCGTTTCGGCAATATGCGTTGCGCCTGCGGATTCAAGCTCTTCACGGCTGCCGTATCCGTAAAGCACACCGATTGAATCAAGCTCTGTCTTATTTGCACCGATAATATCGTGCTCTCTGTCGCCAATCATTACTGCGGTAGTTTTATCCGTCACGCCTGCGGCTTCAAGAGCATAATCAATAACCTCTGCCTTTGCGGTGCGTGTGCCGTCAAAGTTACTGCCTGCAGCATAAACAAAAAATTCTTCCAGACCGAAGTGCTGCAGAATTTCTTTTGCAAACGGTTCAGGTTTTGAGGTGGCAAGAATCAGCTTCTTGCCGCTGTCTTTTAATTTTCGAAGCATTTCGGGGATACCGTCATAAACAACGTTTTCATAAAGACCTTTGACTCTGAAACGTTCTCTGTAATAATCGATTGCCGTTTGTGCCTTTTCTTTATCAAATCCGTAGCACTCCATAAAAGAATCAAGCAGGGGAGGTCCTATGAAATGATTCAGCTGAGTTATGTCGCTGACCTCAATGCCGAATTTTTTGAGTGCATATGCAACAGACGTTGTTATGCCCACGGCAGGGTCAGTCAGTGTGCCGTCAAGGTCAAAGAGGATATATTTATATTCTTTCATAATTTACCTCATAAAACAGGCGGCACTCATAACGAATGCCGCCGATAGATTATTTAATATTATTCTTAAGAGTGTTGAGCTCTGCTGCAAGTGCATCGGGGATCTTGTCAAACTTGCCGTAGAATTCTTCAATACCTGCGATTTCGTCGCCCCAGAGGGAAACGTCAACGCTGAGGAGTTCCTTAAGCTGTTCTGCGCTTACTTCGTCCTCAATGCCTTCAAGGTTGATATCTTCTGCCTTGGGAACAAAGCCGATAGCTGTTTCATCAGCGTCAACCTTGCCTTCGCAACGGTCAATAATCCAATCAAGAACACGAAGGTTGTCGCCGAAGCCGGGCCACATAAAGTTGCCTTCGTCATCCTTGCGGAACCAGTTAACGTTGAAGATCTTGGGAGCCTTTTCGGGGTCAAGACCTGCACCGATGTTGATCCAATGCTGCCAGTAATCAGCCATGTTGTAGCCGCAGAAGGGAAGCATTGCCATAGGGTCACGGCGAACAACCCCTACTGCACCTGCAGCTGCAGCTGTTGTTTCAGAAGCCATGATTGAACCAACGAATACGCCGTGGTTCCAGTCTCTTGACTGATAAACAAGGGGAGCAAGCTTTGCACGTCTGCCGCCGAATACGATAGCGGAAACGGGA
>JAZNBM010000097.1:0-35490 GCA_045587045.1 Acutalibacteraceae bacterium
GTGACAAAGAAAACGGCGTTGAAGCTTATGAAATTCTTGAAACATACAAGGGCACAGACCTTGAATACAGAGAATACGAGCCTCTCTTTGAATGCGCGGGCGAAAGTGCCGCAAAGCAGAACAAGAAAGGTCACTATATCACCGTTGATAACTACGTAACAATGTCCGACGGTACAGGTATCGTTCACATTGCTCCCGCATTCGGCGAAGACGACGCACAGGTTGGCAGAAAATATGACCTTCCCTTTGTTCAGTTTGTTGACGGCAAGGGTAATATGACCGCCGAAACTCCCTACGCAGGCAAGTTCGTTAAGGATGCAGACAAAGATATTCTCATTGATCTTGACAAAGACGGAAAGCTCTTCTCCGCACCCAAATTCGAGCACGATTATCCCTTCTGCTGGAGATGTGACACTCCCCTTATCTATTACGCAAGAGAATCATGGTTTATCAAGATGACCGCCGTTAAGGATAATCTTGTTAAGAATAACAACACCGTAAACTGGATTCCCGAAAGCATCGGCAAGGGCAGATTCGGCGACTGGCTTGAAAACATTCAGGACTGGGGCATCAGCCGTAACCGTTATTGGGGTACTCCCCTCAACATCTGGGAATGCGAATGCGGCCACAGACACTCAATCGGCTCAATCGAAGAGCTTAAATCAATGAGTTCCAACTGCCCTGACGATATCGAGCTTCACCGTCCCTTCATCGACGACGTTACAATCAAGTGCGAAAAGTGCGGCGGCGAAATGAAGAGAGTTCCCGAGGTTATTGACTGCTGGTATGACTCAGGCGCAATGCCCTTTGCACAGCACCACTATCCCTTTGAAAACAAAGACCTCTTTGAGCAGCAGTTCCCCGCAGAATTCATCTCCGAAGCTGTTGACCAGACAAGAGGCTGGTTCTATTCACTTCTTGCAATTTCAACACTTCTCTTTGACAAGTCCCCATACAAGAACGTTATCGTTCTCGGTCTTGTTCAGGACGAAAACGGTCAGAAGATGTCCAAATCCAAGGGCAACGCCGTTGACCCGTTTGTCGCTCTTGAAAAGCACGGTGCAGATGCTATCCGTTGGTATTTCTACACAAACTCCGCTCCCTGGCTTCCCAACCGCTTCCACGCAAAGGCTGTTGAAGAAGGTCAGCGCAAGTTTATGGGTACACTCTGGAACACCTACGCTTTCTATATTCTCTATGCAAACATCGACAAGTTCGACCCCACAAAACACGAACTTGATTACAGCAAGCTTTCCATTATGGATAAATGGCTGCTTTCAAAGCTGAACACTCTTATCGACACGGTTGACGGTCATCTCGGCAGCTACGCTATCCCCGAGGCAGCAAGAGCTCTCCAGAGCTTTGTTGACGATATGAGTAACTGGTACGTTCGCAGAGGCAGAGAACGCTTCTGGGCACAGGGTCTTGAGCAGGATAAGATCAATGCTTATATGACCCTTTATACCGCACTCGAAACCGTCTGCAAGCTTGCCGCTCCCATGATTCCCTTTATGGCAGACGATATCTACCGCAACCTTGTTTGCAGCGTAAACAAAAACGTTCCCGAAAGCATTCACCTTTGCGATTATCCCGTTTCCAACCCCGATTTCATTGACAAAGACCTTGAAGCATCAATGGACGAAGTTCTTGACATCGTTGTTCTCGGCAGAGCCGCAAGAAACGGTGCAAACATCAAGAACAGACAGCCTCTCGGCAAGATTTTCGTTATCGCTCCCAAGGTTCTGGGCAAGGAATACTGCGAAATCATTGAGGACGAGCTTAACATAAAGGAACTCGACTTCACAAACGATACATCATCCTACGTTTCTTACAGCTTCAAGCCGCAGCTTAAAACCCTCGGTCCGAAGTACGGCAAGATGCTCGGCGCAATCAGAGAATACCTTGCAAACGTTGACGGCTCAGCTGCAAAGGCAGAGCTTGACGAAAAGGGTGCTCTCACCTTCACCGTCGGCGAAACCGAAATCGTTCTTGCACCCGAAGACCTTCTTATCGGCACCGTTCAGAAAGAAGGCTTCCAAGCTGAAAGCGACAACGGCGTTACCGTTGTTCTTGACACTAACCTCACAGATGCTCTGATTGAAGAGGGCTTTGTAAGAGAGCTTATTTCAAAAATTCAGACAATGCGTAAAGACGCAGGCTTTGAGGTTATGGATACAATCAAGATTTACGTCAGCGGCAACGAGAAGATTGAAGCAATCTTCGCCGCTAACAAAGACGGCATCTGCCACGATGTTCTTGCAACCGACATCATCGCTGCTGCAGGCGGCTCATTCGCAAAAGAATGGGATATCAACGGCGAAAACGTCACTCTCGGCGTTGAAAAGAACTGAATAAAATGATTAATCCCCGAAGCAACCGCTTCGGGGATTTTGTTATGCGAATATTATTGATAGTTTTTTAATATGTAATTCTGATAGTTCATTTCTTTTTCTATTCTTTGAGTATTATATGCCGCTACAGAAGAGTTATATTCTATTTGACGAAGCATCTGATTGTTTTCAACAATTTTCTCTGCTGTCCGTCTTGTTTCCGCAATCATAGCATCGCACTTTGAATTCATAGCCTGTAACTGACGATAAATACTATCCTGCTTATCAATGATAGTATCCATTTTTCTTGAAATTTCTTCTAACGAATACTGAAGCTTTTCTGCCTGTATTTCCTTTTTTATAAGAAAATACAAGCCGTCAACACCCTCAAGCTGCGTTGAAATTCCAAGCTGTGCATATTCATACATATGACTCATAGCAACAAGATTTCTGTAACCGTCAGCAATGCCTATTATAGAATAGAACTCATTAAGCTTTTTTGTACCGGCTGCCAAACGATTCTCTAAAGCTTTTTGTTCTGACAGCAAATACTGCTTCGCGTTATTCTCACTTTTAAGTCGTTTTTCTTCAGCCAACAATGCTTTTTCATATCTTTCTTCTTCTTTTTCCACTCTGTCGTTAAAAGATTTTTCCTCTCTTATGCGGCTGGGAATAGAAACTAACGCAATTATTACGGCACCTATCACAGCAAACGCCAACCCTGCAATCACTGCAACTACGGGTAGGAAAAAAATCGAATCATACCACTCAAAATGTGTATAACCAAATAAGCCTAATACTGCTCCACCAATTAATCCCACTATGCCTGAAATAAAAGCACCACCCATAACCGAGTCAACAAATGAAGAACGGTAACTGATATATGCTTTTGTTACTTCTTGCGGTTTTCCTAACCCCTCAATTTCTTTTTTTATCTTTTCAATTGATTTGACTGTAAAATAATTATTTAACTCCATATCATAAAGTAAGCCCAAGGTATCCGTTAATTTAGAGTTCATCAAATCTACTCCTTAAATCAATGTGTCAATTATTACAATACTATAATATTTTTATAATGTCAATATATGGTTTTATAATAGTATTGATAAAATTGACAAGCGGAAGTGATAACTTTGCTGAATGAAAAGATAAAATCCTTAAGGCTCGCAGGCAATTACAGTCAGGTTGAAATTGCAGAAAAGCTTTCAGTTACAAAACAAACAATCTCAAACTGGGAAAACAACAACATTCAGCCTTCTGTAGATATGCTAATTAAAATAGCCGATTTATTCGGTGTTTCAACAGATTATCTGCTTGGCAGAGAAATTATTCCCCGCATTGATGTAAGCGGACTTAACGAAACAGAAATCCAGCATATAAATGCTATTATTAATGACATCAGAAAAAACTGATACCGCAGGTTTAAAAAGCCTGCGGCTTTTTGTTTATAATACCGCATACATTTCTTGACAAAACACATATTTAATATTAAAATTATATTATTAATGCTCTAGCAAGGAGAATAGGCAATGATTGACCTCAGTAATGTTTTGCCCGGTTGGCGTGCCGTCGAAAAAATCGGCGAAGGCTCTTACGGAAAAGTATACAGATGTGTAAATGATAACGCCTTCGGTATCAGCGATGAGTGTGCTGTTAAAATAATCTCCATACCTACAAACGAAAATGAAATCAAGGAAGTCTGGGCTGAAAATCCGTCAGAACAGGCTTTTAAAATGCATTTCCGCGAGATTGTTGAAAACTTTGCAAACGAAATCAAGATGATGCTCACGCTCAACGGCTCACCTAACGTTGTTACAATCAGAAGCTATAAAATTGTTGAGCATACTGACAAAATCGGCTGGGATATCTATATCTGTATGGATTACCTTTCCCCTTTGATAAAGCGTTCTGACATCAAGAACTTCAGCAACGAAGAAATGTGCAGATTTGGTATTGATATCTGCTCCGCTCTCGAGGTATGCTCAAAATACGGTATTATTCACCGCGATATCAAGCCTGATAACATCTTCATTGACAAATTCGGCAACTACCGCCTTGGCGATTTCGGCGTTGCAAGACAGCTTGAAAACAGCACTCTTTCAATGACAAGAATCGGCACAATGCGTTATATGGCACCCGAGGTCTATGACGGCAGAAAATATGATGCCCGTGCTGATATCTATTCGCTGGGCATGGTTATGTATAAAATGCTTAATAACGGCAGAGATCCCCTCACGGATCCCTACAAAGAACATCTGACAGGTCAGGAAGTTACTGCCGCTTCAGAAATGCGCCGCAGAGGAGCAAAGCTTCCACCGCCGTGCAACGCAAACCGCGAGCTTGCAAGAATAATCCTGAAAGCCTGTGAATTCAATCCCGATTACAGATATGCCAATGCAAGCGAATTTAAAAAAGATCTTGAACGTTTAGCATCAACCGACTCCGAAGAACCTACACAGGTTTCCTCCGCTCCCGTCATATCATCTGCCGACTACGCTCCCATTGATGCCGTTCCCGTTCCGCCAAGATCTGTGCTCAACACCCCGCCGCAGACAACATTTAATCCGCAGACATCGTTTAACCCTCAAGCATCGTTCAGTCCTCAAACAACAGCTAATCCTCAAACTACATTTAATCCCCAAACAACAGCTAATCCGCAGACAACAACCATAAGACCGTCATATACGCCACCTGTTTCGCCTGTGGCTCCGGTTCGTCAGCATATGCCGGCAGCAGGTCAGCAAACAGCTGCTCCCACAGTGGTTCAAAGACCCGCTCCGCCGCAGAGGCAGCCACAGCAACCGCAAAAAAACAAATCAGGTAAAGTCGGCGTAATTATTGCGGTTATATTGAGTATTGTCGCCCTAATCGCCATAGGCGTTTGCGTTGTTCTTTTTGCCGTAAACAAGAACAACAATGATACTGATTCCACAACGGCATACACTCATCAGGAAAAAGCTCCCGAAATCGAGATTTTCACCAGCGCAGACAGTGATAACGGCAACTCCGGAAACAGCATTTATGCTGACTACTATAAACGTGCAGGTCAGGCATATGAACGCGGTGATTATGCTCAAGCCGCCGTTTATTTCGGCAAAGCAAAGGATTATAAAAACGCTGACGAAAGCGCAAAGGTTCTCTGGGAATATCTGATAAAGGACGAAACCGTTTCAGCAGGCTATGACCACACCGTTGCAATCAAAAACGACGGCAGAGTTGTTGCCACAGGCAGTAACCAATACGGTCAGTGCAACGTTTCGGGCTGGAGCAATATTGTGAGTGTTTCGGCAGGCTCGGGACACACCGTTGCTCTCAGGGCAGACGGAACAGTTGTTGCAACGGGCTGGAACAAAGACGGTCAGTGCAACGTCGGCTCGTGGCGTGACATTGTTGCGGTTTCCGCAGGCGGTGTTCATACCATAGGTCTTAAAAAAGACGGCACTGTTGTTGCAACAGGCTTTTCAAATAACGGCCGCTGCAACGTAAGCGGTTGGGACGAAATTTATTCCATCTCTGCAGGCAGTGACCACTCCGTCGGTCTGCGCATAGACGGCTCCGTTGTTGCCGTAGGTTATAACGGCGACAGCCAGTGCAACGTTTCTTCGTGGAGAAACATCAAATCGATTTCCTCAGGCACAGAGCACACCGTAGGTCTTACTGAAAACGGCACGGTTGTTGTTGCAGGCAACAACAGACACGGCGAATGTGACGTTGGAAGCTGGACAAATGTACGCACTGTCATAGCAAAGAATTTCCATACCATCGCCATAAGAAACGACGGTTCAATCCTTGCAACAGGTCTTAACGATGCAGGACAAAATAACATAAGCAACGTAAGCTACGTCAACATAGCTACCGGCTGGTCACACACGGTTATTCTTCTTCCCAACGGCACCGTGAAATCCATTGGCAGCAACGAATTCGGACAGTGTAACACAAGCAGCTGGACCAATATCAGAATTCAATAAAATCACAACATCCTTATGGTATATTCCCATAAGGATGTTTTTGTTATACTGCAGTTAAATACTGCTTGATAAACACAAAAATATCAGCCGGGTGTTTACAAAAGCACCCGGCTGAATCTGTTTTATTATTCTGTTTATTCGCTTCTGAGAGCAACAACAGGGTCTTTCTTTGAGGCGAACTTTGCAGGAATCAGACCTGCGATAAACGTAAGGAACATACTGATAGCAATAAGGATAATTGCCGGCACAAGAGGAAGCTTTGCAACGTCGGGAATATCCGTTACATACTTGATAACTGCGTTTATAGGTATTATCAGCAACAGCGTTGTGCCTATACCTATCAAGCCGGATATGAAGCCGACTATCAAGGTTTCAGCATTAAACACGCTTGAAATATCCTTCTTTGAAGCACCGATTGCGCGGAGGATACCGATTTCCTTTGTTCTTTCAAGAACAGAGATATAAGTGATAATACCAATCATCAGTGATGAAACGATGAGTGAAATCGCTACAAACGCCATAAGAACGTAGGAAATAACATTAACAATTTTAGTTACCGATGAAAGAAGCAGGCCGATGTAGTCTGTATATTTGATGTGCTTCTTTTCGTCTTCGCCAAACTGTGAGTTATATTTTTCAATCTCTTCGGATATAATGTCTTTTGCCTCAAAATCAATCGGATAAATGCTGATTGATGTGGGACTGTTTATATCCGCAACCCCGAGAATTCTCAACGCATCTTCATAGCTGACTGCCACAGTCTGAGGCTTTTCAGGTTCAACGGGAGCTTCAGGCTGCTGGGGAGTTTCAGGTGCATCGGGGTTTTCAGGTGCATCGGGGTTTTCGGGTGCATCAGGATTTTCAGGCTGTTCGGACTCGGTTCCCTTGTTGGGAGGCGGAAGAATTTCGCCGTAATCGCCGTTTACCATACCCGTGAGAATCTCAAGCTTCATATTCTTGTTGAGAGTTCCCATCATATTAACAGCTTGTTCGCTGCTCATCTCGCCCATACCTTCAATATAAAGTGTGGGGCCGAGTAATGCGGCAAGTTCTTCTTTTTCTTCTTTTGTACGGTTGCTCTTAAGGAAAAGGTCAACCATTCTTCTGATATCGTTTCTTACCTGACCTTCATAATTTTCATCTATCAAAGCATAGATTTCTTCCTCTGAAAGTGAAGCCACAGCCATCACAGCAGGAGTTGTGCCGTTTGTAACCATCGAGCTGATCTTTGCCTCGCTCACGGGAGCATATGCAGGGTCAATCTGTGGGTCAAGATTTACGTCTGATGCAGCAGGAGCCTGTGTGGGATTCTCCGTTACAGGAGCTTGTGTTTCGGGCACCTGGGTTTCGGGAGTTTCTGTTTTATCTTCTGTTTCAAAAGGCAGACCCGTGAAAATATCGGTCTCGCGGTTTGCTTTCTGCTGAATTACTATCTCTGCTTCGTTTGTCTTTTGGATTGCATGCTCTGTGAGAGCTGAAGTATAACCGATTGAGCCTGTGGTGGCAACCATCATTGAGCCCTCTGTGGGTCTGACAATGCCGACTATCTTGATTGTTTCGCCCTGCGCAACAACGTTTTTGACATAAGCCTCATCTTCGTGCTTGTCGACCCAGGTTTTTGTTGCGGCATCGTATTCATAGAAATCAGGCTCAAGAACAAGCTTGAATTCTCTGCCTATAATATCGTCATATTCAATCTCATAGGTTTTGGGAGTATACTGCTCGCCTGCGGTCATAGCCATAAAACCTTCCATAAGGTCATCCATGGTTGAAAGACCGAGACCCTGAATAGTAATATCGCTGATTTCATTGTTTTTGTCAACAATAAGAACAACCTCGTTGTATGCATTGGGCCATCTGCCCTTAACAACGTCATACTGCTCTGCAAGCAGTGTATCATTATCAATAAGCTCCTGCCAGGAGTTAAGAAGCTTGTTGGTATATGTCTCGGTTGAAGCGTTGCCGACCATCATACCGCCCATACCTGAGCTAATACCGCCCATCATGCTGTTTGCAATGCCGACAACGGGGCTGGGGTAAACAAGGTTAAGACCATTTGATGTGTCTGCCGAATAGATGTTGAGCTTTCCTCCGTAGGTATACTGAATACTGCTTGCGTAGTCTTTGATGTTACTTGCGTCGCTTTCAATATATTTTTTGAATGCGGCAAGGTCGTTTTCGTGAGTACCTGCTGTAAATGCTTCCATCATACTTGCAGTCATCGTGTTTGAATAAACCTTGTCAAGTCCGTGATTTATTTCACCCGTCGGAGTGCCTGTCATACCTGTCATCATTGAGTTCATATCCATCATTGCGCTTTCAATCATCATCGGGTATGAAGTAAGAGCTTCTTTTTGGATTGATTCAATGTAAAGTGTAAAACCGTGTGACAGTGAAAGTATAAGAGCGATACCGATAATACCGATACTGCCTGCGAATGAAGTGAGGAATGTTCTCATCTTCTTTGTGAGCAGGTTATTCATAGAAAGTGAAAGAGCGGTTAGGAATGACATTGATGTCTTTTTGTATGCCTTTCTCTCTTCTCTTTTTGAAGCCTTGCGTTTGTCGGAATCAGGATCGGCTGTTATTGCCGATGAATCATAAGGATCTGTGTCATCAACGATTCTGCCATCAACAAGGCGTATAATTCTTGTTGAATACCGGTCTGCGAGCTCGGGGTTGTGGGTAACCATAACAACAAGTCTGTCAGCAGAAATCTCTTTGAGAATTTCCATAATCTGAACGCTTGTTTCGGTATCAAGAGCACCTGTGGGCTCGTCGGCAAGAAGAATTTCAGGGTCGTTTACAAGAGCTCTGGCAATTGCAACTCTCTGCATCTGACCGCCCGACATCTGGGTGGGCTTTTTATTGAGCTGGTCACCCAGGCCAACCTTTTCGAGTGCTTCCTTTGCCCTTCTCTTTCTTTCTGCCTTTGAAACACCGCTGAGCGTAAGAGCAAGTTCAACGTTTGAGATAACCGTCTGATGAGGAATAAGATTATAGTTTTGGAAAACAAAACCTACGGAATTGTTACGGTATGAATCCCAATCCCTGTTTTTAAATAATTTTGTGGATTTACCTTTGATTACAAGATCGCCTTCGGTATACTGGTCAAGACCGCCGATGATGTTCAGTAAGGTTGTTTTACCGCAGCCCGAGTGGCCGAGGATTGAAACAAATTCACTTTTGCGGAACTCAACATCAACGCCTTTGAGCGCAACAACCTTGGAATCGCCCGTCGGGTATTCTTTGATGATGTTTGTTAATTTCAACATAGATCGAAAACTCCTTGACAAAAACTTTTGCGCCTGTTACACTTATAACAGTTACAATTGTAACACCAGTTTATGAACAAATCATCAACAAAAGTTCAAAAATTACAAAACTGTTACAAAAGAGGTTAAATTGTAATGGATAAACCGAACGAAGTAAACCTGCTTACAAAAGAATGTATTCTTACCGCCCTTTTGCGCCTTATGGACGAAAAGGATTATAACGATATTACAATCACGGATATCACAACTCTTGCGGGTGTTTCAAGAATGGCTTATTACAGAAACTACAAAAGTAAAGAGGATATTTTGCTTACGCATCTTGAGGATGCAGAAAAAAGCATCATCAACCTTGCAGGCAATCAGAGCGTGTCTTCATTAAAAGACATTATTTACTATTTATCCTATTTTATTCAGGAGAATTCAAAATTCATCAATGCAATTTACGCCGCAGGACTTATCCATAAACTGACGGACATGCTCAACGAGCGTATTTATAATTACTTCCCCATTTCTCATCAGAGTACCGACGGTGAATTTGCCGTCAGGTTTTACGTTGGTGCCATTCTCTCGGTTTATCGGTATTGGATAGATACGGGTATGAAAGAGCCTGCTGAAAATGTTACGGAATTGCTTTGCAGATTCATTGACCAGGATAACGCAATTGAATATCTGGTTTTTCCGAAATAAACTCAAAAGACCGCAATGGTGTGAATCCGTTGCGGTCTTACTGTTTTATTTTTATTAATCTGCCTTGTAATCAGCATTCATCTGAGCCTGCGCAATCTTTGCCATTTCTTCATCATCCTTTGCCAGCTCAACCGCTCTGCGTACCGCTTCTCTTCTTGCAAAGAGCTCACGGTACATTCTGTCGCGTGTTTCGCCGTTAAGGTTATGGAAGAATTTGGGAACAATACCCAGTGCACCCGTGATAACGGGAATACCCGTACTCATTGCAAATATCCACCACTTTGTGGAATCTGCCTGTGTGCCGATTGTTTTGCCCTGAATATAGCCGATACGCTTCATTATAAAGTTCTGAATTGAAGTCATTGTTATGCCCTGAAGCTTTGTCACAAGACCTCTTGCAACACCCGTCATCGCCTCTGCACGGTAACCGTTTTTCCATTCGCAGTAGTCCATTGACTCATTAAGGATTTCTTCGGGGATAACCTTTCGCAGACCATAAACGCACATCTCAAGAACTTCTTCAACCGCCAGAAGCGGAAGCATTACCCACTTGTTTTTATAAAGGCCTTTCTTTGCACCGCCGATTGAACCTACACCGAAAACAACGAGCCAACACATATCGGTCCATAAATCCTCAAGAATCCAGATAGCTTTTGTAGATAAACGCTTGCGTATGGGAGCAATGAACGCATAGCTGATTGTTGAAACAGGCGATGCAGGTATGCCGACGATGGTCTGATAAGTTGCAGAGCCGAGAACGTCGATGAAATAATTGATTCTGCTCTTTTTGACTGCAAAACCTGCAAGGAATTCGGAAAGTGAATAAAGCAGAATCGGTCTGTTGGTAACAATTGCTTTCAGCCCCTGTACGACACTCGGCTTTTCGATGGTTTGCGTTACTCTTTCTTTAGTTATGCAAATAAAGAAGAATGACATCGCACAGCTTATAACCGCCGTTCCTACACCGAAACCGATGAAAAGATTCTGGCTTTTCCAGCCGACAACCTGATTGTTGACAAGGTCAAGCAAAACACCGAATAAAAGCTCGGGAAGCTGAGCGCCGAAATAACCTGCAAGAAGCTTTGCGGAGGTTATCAGACTTGTTCGTTCCAACGGGTCAGGCGTTATGGTTGACATAAAGCCCGTGCTTGCAATCGACGTGAAAGTTCCTGCGGTTTCGCAGATAATTGAAAAAACTGCATAGAACACAAGTTTTGTGACATGGGTGGTGCTTGTTCCGCTGAACAGAACAGGCAAAAGCCAGTACCACAAGCCGATAATGGTAAGCGGAATCTTTCCAAGAAGTATGTAAGGCTTGAACTTGCCCCAGCGTGTTCTTGTTCTGTCAACAATAACACCGATGAAAGTGTCGTTAAGCGTATCCCACAAACCTGAAAACAAACCGAACAACGCAAGGAAATCAAAATCTATCTTAACGATATCATATATAAAACGTTCCTTGTAGTTGTCGATATTGAAGGTTGACGAAGCTTCGTTGAAGATATAGCCGATACGCTCCTTATTGCCTATATACCGTCTGTTGCGCATAAGCGGATTTTTGACGCCTTTTTCGTAGTCAATCATCAATGCCGCACCCTGCTGCTCCTCAACGGTGAGAGTTGTTTTTTCTTCCACGAGGCACCTCCTCTGCACATCTTTTTGCTATTATAACATATTTAATTCTTACATTCAATATACTTTGTTAAAAGTACACAAAAAAAATTGAACAGCTTATAAAAAATCAGCTTGCATCGGAATTAACCTTTGCAAGCTGTGCTTTTATTGATATTTATACCGTTGCCCAAAAAGCTTCGATTTCCGCCTTTGAAGCAGCAACCGAGCCCTGAATCATATTCGGCTTTCCGCCGCCTCTGCCCGAAAGAACAGTATTGAGCGCCTTACCGATTTCACGCACATCGCTTTCACGGCTGACAACGGCATATTTATAGCCTGACTCGTCATTGCCGGAAAAAACCGCTGCTATACCGACTTTATCGGCAAGCATATCGGCAAAAATCCTTGCATCGTCTGCCGATTCGCCTGAGTCAAACATACAGCATTTTTCGCCCGTTGTGATTTTGCATTTTTCGGCAAAAAGCTCTTTTTTGAGCTGTGCATATCTGAAATCCGCTTCTTTAAGGCGAAGCTGAAGCTTTTCAACCGCAGGTGCAACCTCCTCTGTTTTTGCACAAAGAAGATTTGAAATTGCATAAACACTTGCATTCTTTTCGCAATAATCCTCAAAAGCTTTTCTGCCTATCTGAAGCGAAACGCGCACGCCTGACTTATAATTCATAACCGACAGCACCTTTATGATGCCGATTTCCCCCGTTGTTGCAACGTGAGTGCCGCAGCAGGCACACAGGTCAACGCCCTCGATTTTTGTTAATCTTACCTGACCCTTGATTTCTTTTTTACTTCTGTAATTATAGTTTTCGAGCTCGTCATCGGCAGGATAAACCGCCTCAACAGGAATATTCCGATATATAGCTTCGTTTGAAAGCTTTTCTATTTTTGCAAGTTCTTCGGCGGTAATAACTCCGTTAAAATCAACGGTTACACAGCTTTCGCCCATATGAAAACCGACGTTATCAAAGCCGCAGATTGAATGCTGAATACCGGAAAAAACGTGCTCGCCCGTGTGCTGCTGCATATTTGAAAATCTCAAATCAAAATCCAGCGCACACTTAACGTTGCCCTCAACTGCACTGTCGCAAATATGAACAACAGCTTCACCTTTTTCAACGGTATCAAGTACCTTTGCCGTGCCGATAACACCTCTGTCACCAGGCTGGCCGCCGCCTTCGGGGAAAAATGCCGTTTTATCAAGTATAACCTCAAAGCCGTTTTTGCCCTGCTCACAGGATAAAACAGAAGCTTCAAATTCTTTTATATATTGGTCTTTATAATATAAACGCTCTGTCATAGTTGAACCCCCGTTTCATTAAAACTCTGCCAACGCCCTTACCGTTGCGGCAACAGGCAGACCGACAATGTTGAAATAATCGCCCTCTATGCCCTCAACAAGCACGCAGCCTTTGCCCTGAATTCCGTATGCACCCGCCTTATCCATAGGCTCTTTTGTGGCAACATAAGCTGTAATTTCTTCGTCTGTCAGCTCATAAAACCTGACCTTGCTCACCTGAGCAAATTTTTTGATTATTTCGCCGTCTGTAAGGCATACACCCGTCACAACCTCGTGCTCCCTGCCCGAAAGAAAACGCAGCATAGCCCTTGCATCCTCTTCATCTGTGGGTTTGCCGAGAATTTTGCCGTCAAGCACAACTATTGTATCTGCACCGATAACCACTGCATCACTGCATTTTTCCGCAACCGCAAGCGCTTTCTTTTCTGCGGTAAGCATAGCGGCATCAACAGGCAATGTGCCCTCAGGAATTGTTTCGTCTGCATCACTCACAAGCACCTCAAACTCAATCCCTGCGGTTGTGAGCAATTCTCTTCTTCTGGGCGAAGCAGAGGCAAGAACTATCTTTTTCATCACTTACCTCCGCCGATGATACCCCTGCGCTTCATTTCTGCAACACGCATAATCAGCGTTTGTGTTTTTCCGTCAGGGATTTCACCGTTCATAACCATATCAACCGCCTTTTCAAGCGGAATTTTTTCAAGCTCAAGATATTCGTCATCATCGGGATGTGCCTGAGTTTCGGTCAGATTCCATGCAATATAAAGATGAATAATCTCTCCGCAGTAACCCGGCGTGGGATAAAAAACGCCTATCTTGTGATATTCACCTGCAACCGTGCCGGTTTCCTCTTCAAGCTCGCGCTTACCCGCATCATAGTCAGCTTCACCTTTTTCAAGCTTGCCGGCAGGCAATTCAAGAACAGTCTTGCCGTAAGGATATCTGAACTGGCGAACAAACACCAGCTCGCCGTTATCCGTCAGCGGTGCAACGCACACGCCACCGTTATGCTCAACAACCTCACGCACACACTCCTTACCGTCGGGGTAAGCCGCTATGTCACTGCGCACGTTTATGATTTTACCTTCAAAAACGTAATTCTTTGAAATTGTTTTTTCAAATAGCTCCATAAAAATTCTCCTGTAAAAACGGCAGGAGCAACCGCCCCTGCCCTTTATGGTTTTTACCAATTATACATCTGTTCGGGATTCTTGAAAATATCCTCAAGTCTTTCAATGAAAGGAACAAGATCACCGAAGTCAACCGCTCTGTGGTCAAAAACAAGGTCGATAGGCATTTCGTTACCTATTGCGATAATATCGTTGCCGTTTTCGTCCTGCTTAACAACAGGCTTTTTCATAATTGAGCCGATGCAGGCAACAAAAATCTGGGGAGGAATGATTGAAAGCAGTGCAACTCTTCCGGGGATTCCTCTTGTTACCGAGCCGATATTTGAAACGGTAACGGTTCCCTGCTTGATATCTGCGGCTGTAAGCCTGTCTGTTTCGGGGATAGCATAATATTCTTTCTTTGCTTTGCCCGAAAGAGTCTTTATCTTGTGCTTACCTGTTTTTGCACCGACAAGGCGAAGAACAGCCTGCTTGATTTTGCCCTTCTTGAGCTTTTCAATTGTATCGTTAAACGAAACGGAGAACATAACCTCGGTCAGATCAGTGTTGCCGATTTTTCTCGAAACGTCTGCGATATATTCGGTAAGCTCAACAAGATTCTTGTTGCCGATATCGTGGAGGTTGATTGTCATCATTTCGCCGTTGGGCAGAATCCAGGTCATACCTGCGTGAATTTCGTCCCACTCTGTTATCTCGCCTCTAACAAGCTTGCGATTAAATTTGATGTGAGCGTTAAGCTGGGGTGCAGCCTTAAAGCCCTCTGCAAGAGCTTTGAGAACGATTGTGTTGACTGTGATTTTAACAGGGAACTTGCCCGATGCGTTAAGCTCTTTTACAACCTCGAGGAACTTTGTAACTTCAGGCTCATAAATATAAGAAATGTGTGGAATTGTTTCCCAGCTTTCAGCTGTCATATTAGCAACAATTTTTCTTGCTATACCGAAATGCGTTACCTTTGTAGCTTTCATTATATATTTACCTCCGCTTATTGATTTTTGCGTTTACACAGTAATTTTACCATAATATTGTTTGTATATTTTTCTAATACAGAACTAAAGACTCCGTTAATCTGCTTTTTTTGTAACAAAAAGAGGTTATTTCTCAAGCTTTGCGCTCACAGAAACAACCTCTGATTAATTATTTGTTTTCTTCGGGCTTCTTTTCTTCTGCTTCTTTTTCAACAAAAACGGGGTTATCGGTAATGCCGTGGGCAACTATATCCATCAGCTTGTTGTTGGTTTCTTCAAGGTCGTCACCAACGGTTACAGGCTCAAAAAACTGGATTTTGATGCTTTTTTTGAAAGCCTCGTATTTGCCTGTAATTGAAAACGGCACAATTCTTGAATTCGTATCCTGCGCCATTTTGACCGCACCGAATTTGAAAGGCGTTATTGTATACTGTGCTTCCGAGGCAAGCTTAACCTTACCCTCGGGGAAGATGCCTATAACCTTATCATCCTCCAAAACCTCAACGGCGGATGAAAGAGCAGCCTTATCCTTTGAACCTCTGTGCACGGGAATAATGCCAAACGGCTCAAAAATATATTTGCGGGGCGGCTCAAGCAGCTCACTTTTTGCAAGAAAATGAACAACCCTCTTTGTTGATGCCGCAACCAAAATGCAGTCCATATAGTGTGTGTGGTTGCCTGCAAGGATAACCCTGCCGCCCTCGGGGATATTCTCTGCGCCGATGATCGTGGGCTTGAATAATAATCTGAAAGCTTTGTCAAGCTTGTTTCTGTGTTTAACATATGCTTTGGGTTCGTTCATAACGGCACCTCCATACATCTGCTTATTTTTCCGTATAACATTATATATGGTTGCAACCGATATGTCAAACCAAAAAATAAAAAACGTCGGAATACATATGATTCCAACGGCGGTAACTTTATTTATAATATTAAACCAAAAACGTTACGGTAACGTTTGTTTATAAAAAGAGAAATAGCCCTTGACTGATGTTTCTTTACACAATCAATCAAGGGCTATTTCTGATAACTCTTAATATCTAACATCTTTGGATAACCTCTCTTTCTTGATATTGTCCAATCTTAAATTATTCGATTTATGATTTTCGCTTCTTTTAAGATTGTGGCGTGAGACCTTTTTGCTTCATTTTTTTGTTTTGTTTTATTTTTTGATTTTGTTTTTTGAAGCTTTTAAGGTCTTCAGGTTTTTTACCTTCTCATCGGTATCACCCTTTCCTTGACTATAATATAGCATACATTTTTGCTCTTTTCAAGACGGAATTTTGTACAAATTTAACCTCTTGCAATTATTTAAAACGCAGAAATTTGGATAATATGCCAAAAATTATACATTTTCATATTGACATTGTATTTGCGACGTGTTATCATTAAAATGTTGGGGTTTATAAAAACCCCTGTTTTTTATTTTCGCTCTTGACAGAGTGCGAAAACGGGATTATAATATCCCCCGTAATTGAATATTGACACACGATACGGTTTGAAAGGCACTTGTGCCGAGTAAATCAAAAGGGAAATCAGGTCAGAATCCTGAGCAACCGCCATTACTGTGTTCGGCAGTTTCAGCTGCCGTCAGTCAGAATGCCTGCCGTGTCTTTTCCGGTTAAACACACCTTTGGTGAGAAGGGTGCAACCGATAAATGCTTAACGGCATATAGGGTTTGCATCTTTATTGCCTTGTTGGGTTGTTTGTCTGTTGTGCTCTTTTAACTTTTTCAAAAGGTTAAAAGAGCTTTTTTTGTGTTCAGAATCAGTGGCCGCTGTTTTGATAAAGTTAAATTCCAAGGAGGTTTATCCATGAAAAAAATTCTTTCAGTTATGCTCGCTTTCCTGATGTTTTCAGGATGCCTGAGCGTGTCAGCCTTTGCGGATAATGAATCCGCAACCGTTTATGTTTCAATTTCAGACAAAGGTCAGCTCGTTGCCGCACAAACCGAGGTTACCGTTACCGATATCGACAGCGACGGCAAGCTAACCGTCAACGACGCTCTTTATGCCGCACACAAAGCGGTATATCCCGGCGGTGCAGACAAAGGTTACGGCTACTACACCCACAAGGAATACGGTCTTTCAATAGGCAAACTCTGGGGTGACACGAGCGGCAACTTCGGTTACTGCATCAATAACGCAGCCTGCTGGAGTCTTGCCGACCCGATAAAAGACGGCGACTATCTCAACGCTTACGTTTATTCTGACGGCAAAACTTATTCGGACAAGTTCTGCTTTTTCAGCAGCTATACCGTTTCTGCTGATGCAAATTCCGATATCGAGCTGACTCTCAGCAAAACCGGCTACGATGCAAGCTGGAACACCGTTACGCTTCCGGTTGCCAATGCCGAAATCACCGTTGACGGCAAAGCAACAGGAATCAAAACAGATGCAAACGGCAAAGCAACAATTCAGATAAGCGGTGCAGGCAGTCATGTTATCAGCGCCGTTTCAGCATCCGAAACTCTTGTTCCGCCCGTATGCACAGCACAGATAAACGGCGGTTTCATCGCATCCGTTATTTCTGCAATAATCTCGTTTTTCTCAGCGGTAATTAACTTTATTCTTTCAATGGTGTTATAGTTTATGAAGATTTTTTACAGATTACAGATTCTGGCTTTTACAATAATTGTTGCGGTGGCAGGGATTATCCCTGTCACTGCCTACGGCAACAATTCAGAGCCGTACAAAGAAATAATTGAATATAATCTGAAAGCATCGTCGGCAGATTCGGTTCAGGATTGGATTGACGGCGAGCTCACGCAAAGTGCGGGTATAGGCGCAGAATGGTATATTCTTGCCCTGTGCAAAAGCGGAAATTACGATTATTCCGCTTACAAATCGGCTCTGCTTGATTACATTGCAAAAAATGAAGTGAGGTCTGCCTCAACCCGTCTCAAATACGCCCTCACACTTGTTGCCATCGGTGCTGAAAACGAGCCGCGTGTTGCCGAAATCATTGAAAATTCAATCGGTGAACAGGGCATAATGAGCCTTGTTTTCGGTCTGCATACGCTCAACAACGGCTGTGAAAGCAAAACTTATTCAACCGATGCCCTGATTGATGAAATACTGAAGCTTCAGTCCGCAGACGGCGGCTGGTCACTTACGGGTGAGCAGGGCGATGCCGACGTAACCGCAATGACAGTACAGGCTCTGGCGGTTTATTACGGCAACAATTCCGCCGTTAAATCAGCGGTTGACAATGCTCTTTCGTTTCTTTCTGCACGTCAGCAGGAAAACGGAGGATACGTCAGCTACGGCATAAACAACCCCGAAAGCGCGGCACAGGTGCTTGTTGCCCTCACGTCGCTCGGCATTGATGCCGCCACAGACGGCAGATTCATCAAAAACGGCAAAACTGTTTTTGATGCCATGGAATCTTTCCGTCTGCCCGACGGAAGCTATTGTCACAAACAGGGCAGCAGTTCAAATTCAACCGCAACCGTACAGGTTTTGTGCGGATACGTTGCTTATGAAAATGCAAAAAACGGTGACAGACTGTTTTATATTTTCAAACAAAACGCCGCAGTGCCCGAAGAAACCTCAGCCAAAGCCGAATCTGTAACTGCAGAAAATCAGACGTCAGTCAGCGAATCCGCAACAGCAGCCGTCACAGACACCGTAACCGTTACAGACACTGTGACTACTGCAGCACAAGCCGAAAAAATCTCTGCCGAAACAGCCGAAAATAACAGTAAAAAGCCCGGCATAAAGCATTGGATTGCCGTTGCAATAACCATTGCGGCAATTATTGTCTGCATAATCCTCTTTGTTGCCAAAAAGCGAAGCATCAAAGATTACGTTATAGTTTTGCTTGTTGCCGCGGTCAGCATTGCACTTGTTTTCTTTGTGAAGTTCGAAACGGTTGATGAGCATTACGGCACGGCTAACAGCGCAAAGAACACCGTCGGCACCGTTACGGTCAGCATCAGCTGTGATTCCGTCAAGGGCAAGGGTGACCACATACCGCAAAACGGAGTAATCCTTGCTGAAACCGAGGTTGAAATCGAAAATGGTGATACGGTTTTTGATATTCTTGAGCAGGTTTGCACCGAAAATAAAATCGCCTTTGAAACAAACGGTACAGGCAAAACCGTTTATATTGAAGGTATAAATAATATTTATGAATTCGATTTCGGTGACCTTTCAGGCTGGTCATATTTTGTAAACGGCGATTCACCCTCGGCAAGCTGCGGCGATTACGTGATTTCTGACGGTGACGAAATCGAGTGGCGCTATACACTTGAACTTGTGAGGTAAACACAATGATTGATAACAGCAAAAAAGAATGGGCAATCGAGCAACTCCGCACAAAGGCGGCGGAGCTTGACCGACTGCCGCAGAAAAACGATTTTGACCCCGTTACCCTGTCACGCATAAAGGCGTTTCTCGGTCCATGGCCAAGAGCTCTTGAAGCCGCAGGACTTAAATAACAAAACACTGTGAACTGATATGAACGAGGTGAGACAATGAGTGCTTTTTCAAAAACCCATCCGCTTGCGGCTCTGGCATATTTTGCGGCGGTGCTTTCTGTCGGTATGTTTTCCTCAAACCCCGTTATTCAGCTCATAACACTTGCAGGCGGCATTTTGTTTTGCGCGATGCTGACAAATGCCGAAACCAAAAAGAGGGATTTGCTTTTTTACTTACCGATGATGGTTATTATCACGGTAACCAACCCCCTGTTTTCTCACAACGGCGTTACACCGCTTTTCTTTTTAAACGGCAACCCCGTTACCGCAGAGGCAATTGCCTACGGCGCACAGATTGCCGTTATGACAGCTTCCGTTATGCTGATGTGCAAAGCTTTCAGCATTATTATCACAAGCGAAAAACTGGTTTATCTTTTCGGACGGATTACCCCCCGTCTCGCACTCATACTCTCAACCGCTCTGCGCTATATTCCGATGCTCAGACGGCAGGCGGCAAAAATCAGCCGCACGCAAAAAGCACTTGGTTTATATGCAACCGAAAGCTATGCAGACCGCCTGAAATCAGGCATAAAAGTGATGAGTGTTCTCATCGGCTGGTCGCTTGAAAACGCAATTGAAACCGCAAGATCTATGAAAGCAAGAGGTTACGGATTAAAAGGTCACACAGATTACTCTGATTTCCGCTTCAAAAAATCAGACTTTGCCCTGCTTCTTTTCTGCCTTGCGCTATGGTCGGCGGTTATTGCAGGCACCGCAACGGGTGCACTTGATTTTAAATATTACCCAACGATATCGGCTGTGCCGACAGGCACTTTCCCGATAATTTGTTATGCGGCACAAGCCTGCCTGGCTTTTTTGCCGTTTATTATTGAAACAGAGGAGTTGATAAAATGGAATTGCTTCAGGTCAAAGATTTAAGTTTCACCTACCCTAACCGTGAGCAAAAAGCACTTGATGGCGTGAATCTTTGCGTGAACAAAGGCGATTTCATACTTATCTGCGGTGAATCAGGTTGCGGCAAAACAACTCTTCTGCGTTTATTGAAAAAAGAAATCGCTCCACACGGTAAAAAATCGGGTGAAATCATATATAACACTTCACCGCTTGAATCGCTTGATGACAGGCAATCGGCGGCTGAAATCGGTTTTGTAGGCCAGAATCCCGACGAACAGATTGTTACGGACAAGGTGTGGCACGAGCTCGCTTTCGGCCTTGAAAACCTTGGCGTTGAGCCAAACAAAATAAGAAGCCGAGTCGGCGAAACGGCAAGCTTTTTCGGAATTCACAATTGGTATCACGCAAACACAGACGAGCTTTCGGGCGGTCAGAAGCAGTTGCTTAACCTTGCCTGCGTAATGGCAATGCAGCCGAAAATCCTTTTGCTTGACGAGCCCACAAGTCAGCTTGACCCGATAGCCGCCGCCGATTTTATAGCGGCTTTGCGCAAGCTCAACCGCGAACTCGGTCTGACAATAATTCTTGTTGAGCACCGCCTCGAAGAAGTCTTTCCGATTGTTGACAAAGCAGCAGCAATGGAAAACGGCAAGGTGCTTTTCTGTGGTGACCCGCGTGAGGTCTGTAAGCTTATGAAAGGTCACTCCCTTGAATCCGGTTTGCCGAGTGCGGTCAGAATTTATAATGCTCTGGGCGGTGCAGACCCCTGCCCCCTGACGGTCAGGGAAGGTAAAGCTTTTCTTGAATCAAATTACAGTGGCAAAATTGCACCCTATATTAAAAAGAAACAGCTTCAGAATAACACTGTTCTTGAAGCAAAAGGACTATGGTTCCGCTACGAAAAAAAATCGCCCGACGTTATCCGTGAGCTTGACCTGAAGGTCGGCGAGGGTGAAATCTTCAGCATACTCGGCGGCAACGCAAGCGGCAAAACCACAACTCTCAATCTGCTTGCAGGTCTTGATAAGCCTTACAAAGGCAAGGTAAAGCTTCGCGGCAAAAAGCTCGGTGACTACAAAAACGGCAGTCTTTACCGCAAAAACATTTCCCTTTTGCCGCAAAACCCAAAAACAGTTTTTCTCAAGGACAGAGTTGACGAAGATTTTGCGGATATACTCAAGGTGATGGGCATTCCGTCAGGTGAACACAAGGCGGCAATCGATAAAATTGCAAGCCGTTTCGGAATCGGACATTTGCTTGACAAGCATCCCTATGACCTGAGCGGCGGCGAGCAGCAGAAATGCGCACTGTGCAAGCTTCTGCTTACCGAGCCGCAGATTATTCTGCTTGATGAGCCCACAAAGGGCTTTGACTCCCGCTCAAAACAGCATCTTTCCGCCCTGCTTTCGGATTTGAAAAACGAGGGCAAAACAATAATCACCGTCACTCACGACGTTGAGTTTGCCGCTTCAGTTTCCGACAGATGCGCTCTGTTTTTTGACGGCAGAATCATTTCGCAAGGTACACCTGATGAGTTTTTTGCAGAAAACAATTTTTACACCACAGCCGCAAGCCGCATTGCCCGTGAGATTATTCCCGGTGCGGTGCTTTGCGAGGACGTGGTGAAATGCTGCAAAACGGTTTCGTCAGAGGGAGGGGCGGTATGAAAAAACATCTTCCGACCCTTATCACAGTCCTGCTTGTGCCTGCCGTTATTGTCGGCGGTACGCTGATTTTTGACAGCAAGCGCTATGCCTTTATCAGCATAGCGGTTGCAATCCTTGCACTTTTGCAGTTTATGCTTTCTTTTGAAAAGAAAGAAACCTCAACCGTCAAGCTGGTTATAATAGCTGTTATGACGGCACTTTCGGTTGCAGGCAGAGTGATTTTTGCCGTCATACCCGGTTTCAAGCCTGTTACGGCGATAGTCATCATAACCGCCATTTATCTTGGCAAAGAGGCAGGATTCATAACAGGTGCACTCTCCGCAGTGCTTTCAAACCTGTATTTCGGACAGGGTCCGTGGACACCGTTTCAGATGCTTTCGTGGGGACTCATCGGCTGGGTTGCAGGCGTTATCAGCAAAAAGCTTGAATCAAGCAAACCTCTCATTTCAATTTACGGTTTTCTGAGCGGAATAGCCTTTTCTGTCCTTATGGATATCTGGTACACGCTCTGGCAATATGACGCTTTCAATATAAACAGATTTCTAGCATCCGCAACCGCCACCCTGCCCCATACTATTATATATGCAGTTTCAAACGTCATCTTTTTGCTTCTGCTGACAAACCCCGTGGGTAAGAAACTGAAAAGGCTGACAACAAAATACGGTGTGTGACACATTACCTAAAAAAGCAAAAGGCCGATTTCTGCAAGTGTTGATATGTTTGGATTCATGCAAAAACTTATTTTTCGTCCGTTTGTTAGAACAAACAACGCCGTACTTTTGGCGCAGGATTTTCTGCAAGATATAATTTATCAAGAAAAGCTCGTCTTTTGACGAGCTTTTTTCTGTTCTGAATGATAATAATAAGCTGTTATCCAGATATAACCGATAATTCCTGCTGTTGCAAATGGAAATTTGTTTTGACCGATTAATAAAATATTTTATAAAATAATGCATGATTTTACTTTGTTAAAAGTGCAAAACTTTAAATCGGTAAAGCGAATGATTTTTTGTGAAAATTTGCAATTGACGGCAGTTTTTCACGGTGCTATAATGACAACAATTCAATAACTCATAAACGCAATGACGAGGAGCGGCAGATCAATCCCGCATCAGAGAGCCGATGGTTGGTGTGGATCGGCGGACGGATTTATCAAGGCTAAATCACCTCAGAGCGGCGAGCCTGAAAGAGTTTTTGAGTAAGGCAGACGGAACCCGACCGTTACAGCGGGGAGCGATGTTAGTCGTGTTTTTTGTAGTTTACTACCATAAAAGCTATGACGAGGAATAAGCGGTTTGTACCTGCTTCAGAGAGTTGACGGATGGTGCGAGTCAACGGAAGGTCTTATTTGCGAGCTCTCCTCTGAGCAGCCTACCCGAACCAATCTTTTGATACATAGGGAGGACGGAGCCTGACCGTTACAGCAGGGCGCGATGTTGGTCGCAGTGAGTGGTCGCCTTTCGGGGCGGCAAGAAGAGTGGTACCGCAAGATTTTTAATTATTTTGTATTAGAAATCCTGTCTCTTTACTATTTTTAGTTAAGAGGCAGGATTATTTGTTTTTCTGACTGCCGATAAAGGCGACGGAAACGCCTTTTCCCCTTCGACGTATCCGCATACGTCCTCAGGTGAAAACACGCCCCCGTCATCCTTTCTCAACAGCCATAATTATAATTTGTACGGATTGGAGTGTAGTGAAATGTTGACGCTTGACAAGATTTTTGAAGCACAGGTGGTGCTCAAGGACATTATCAGGGCAACAAAGGTTGTTCCCTCAAACGGAATTGCGGCGGATTGCCGACTATATCTGAAACCCGAAAACCTACAGAAAACAGGCTCTTTCAAGCTGCGAGGCTCGGGCTATAAAATCGCTACACTTTCCGATGAGGAAAAAGCAAGAGGAGTTATAGCCTGCTCGGCAGGAAATCACGCTCAAGGCGTTGCGCTTGCAGCGTCAAAGCACGGAATCAAATCTCTGATTTGCCTGCCCGACAGCGCACCGATATCCAAGGTTGAGGCAACAAAGAGCTACGGCGCAGATATATGCCTTGTCAACGGTTGCTATGACGACGCTTATGCAAAGGCACTTCAGCTGAAAGACGAAATGGGTTACACCTTCGTTCATCCGTTTGACGATGAAGCCGTGATTGCAGGCCAGGGAACAATCGGCCTTGAAATTGCAAGCGACCTTGACGACGTTGATGCGGTTATCGTTCCGATTGGCGGCGGCGGTCTTATTTCGGGTGTTGCATATGCGCTCAAATCAATCCGACCCTCAATCAAGGTTTACGGTGTTCAGGCGGCAGGTGCACCGAGTATGTTCAATTCGCTAAAAAGCGGAAATATTGAATGCCTTGATTCCGTTTCCACAATCGCAGACGGTATTGCCGTTAAACAGCCGGGTGAACACACCTTTGAACTGATAAACAAATATGTTGATGATATCGCACTTGTAACAGAGGATGAAATCGCAGGTGCAATTCTTGAGCTTATCGAAAAGCAGAAGATGATTGCCGAAGGTGCGGGAGCCGTTTCCGTTGCGGCGGCAATGTTCAACAAATTCCCCATTCAGGGCAAAAAAGTTGTCAGCCTTGTTTCGGGCGGAAACATAGATGTTACAAGCCTTTCAAGAGTAATCAAACGAGGTCTTATCAAATCGGGCAGAACTTCGAGTATGCTCATTGAACTGATTGACAAACCCGGTCAGCTTAAGGATGTTTCAAGAATTATCGCAGACTGTGGCGGCAACGTTACGGGTGTTCATCACGAGCGTGCAGGCAGCACAGAAAGCGTAAACGGCTGCTATCTGCGAATCACAATGGAAACCCGCAATTATGACCATGTACTCGAAATTAAAGAAGCACTCAAAAAAGAAGGCTTCAAAATAGTAGAATAAGGAGAATTGTTATGAATGTTGTATATACAAAAAACGCGCCCGATGCAATCGGACCCTATTCACAGGCAATTGTTACAAACGGATTTGTTTTCACATCGGGACAGATAGCCATTAACCCCGAAAGCGGTGCGGTAGAAGCACAGACAATAACAGAGCAGACCGAGCAGGTTTGCAAGAATTTAAAAGCCGTTCTTGAATCGGCGGGCAGCTGCCTTGAAAACGTTGTCAAAACGGTTTGTTTCCTTAAGGATATGAGCGATTTTGCCGCATTCAACGAGGTTTACGGCAGATATTTCACAGGCAAGCCTGCACGCTCATGCGTTGCAGTTAAAGAACTCCCGAAAAACGTGCTTGTTGAAATTGATACCGTTGCGGAGGTATCGAAATGATGGACTCAACCAAATACCGAGTGGGATATTATCCCGTTGAAAAGAAATATAATAAATGGGTCAACAAAGACCATATTGAAAAAGCTCCGCAATCTCATCATTCCAAAACTTGAGAGGAAGTGATAATGTGAAATTATCAGGTGCGGATATAATCGTCAGAACCCTGATTGAGCAAGGGTGCGAAACCGTTTTCGGTTACCCCGGCGGTCAGATTCTGAACGTTTACGATTCGCTTTATAAATATCAGAACGAAATAACGCATATTCTCACCGCCCACGAACAAGGTGCGGCACACGCCGCAGACGGATATGCACGCACAACGGGCAGGGTCGGCGTTGTTATTTCAACATCGGGTCCGGGTGCAACAAATCTTGTAACGGGCATTGCAACCGCTTATCTTGATTCAATTCCGATGGTTGCAATCTGCGGCAACGTTCCCACAACGCAGATAGGCTCGGACAGCTTTCAGGAGATTGATATTACGGGCGTTACTTTGCCGATTACCAAACATAATTATTTTGTGGGTGAGGTTGAAAATCTGGCGGATACAATCCGTGAAGCGTTTGTGCTTGCAAAGTCGGGCAGACCGGGACCTGTTCTCATTGACGTTCCGAAGGACGTGCAGATTGCAATGTGCGAATATGAGCCCAAATTGCCTGTAGAAAAAGAGAAAAGCCATGCCGCAAAGGATATCAGAATTGAAGAAGCGGCAAAACTGATAAACACTGCAAAACGCCCGTTCATCTATTTCGGCGGCGGACTTATAACCGCAGATGCGCAGGAAGAAATGCTTGCTCTCGCAGAAAAAATCGATGCTCCCGTCGGATGCTCTCTTATGGGACTTTCCGCAATTCCGACGGATAACCCGAGATTTCTCGGAATGCAGGGAATGCACGGGCACTATGCATCGTCAATGGCGATGCATAACGCAGACTGCATAATCTCTCTCGGTGTCCGTTTCAATGACCGTGTTACGGGAAACCGTCAGAAATTCGCAACGGGCGCAAAAATCATTCACATTGATGTTGACGGCTCGGAGCTTTGCAAAACGGTCAGCGCCGCCTGCGGACTTCGGGGTGACGTTAAGCTTACACTTCAAAAGCTTCTGCCGTTAGTTGTCAAAGATAAAAAACCTGAATGGGCGGCAAAAGTGGCTGATTTTCTGAAAGACGAAGAACGCTTTACCGATAACCGTGAGGGTCTGACACCGAGAAATGCTATTCTGACTCTTAACAAGTATCTCGGTGAAAACACCGCCGTTTGCACCGACGTCGGTCAGCATCAGATGTGGTCGGCTCAAAATCTGAATTTCAGAACTTCACGCCGTTTTGTTTCAAGCGGCGGACTCGGTACGATGGGCTTCGGAACGGGTGCGGCGATCGGCGCGGCATTCGGAACAAAGGAGAAAAGTGTTCTTGTAACGGGTGACGGCAGCTTCGGAATGACACTTCAGGAGCTTGCGACCGCAGTTACATATAATATTCCGCTTGTTATCCTGATTATGAATAACGGAGTTCTCGGAATGGTGCGCCAATGGCAGACTCTTTTCTATGACAAGCATTATTCAAACACCGTTCTTAACCGAAAAACCGATTTTGTTGGGCTCGCAAAAGCTTTCGGTGCAGACGGTATGGCGGCAACTAACCTTGATGAGCTTGAGAATGCTCTTGAAAAAGCATTTTCATATAACGGTACATTTGTTATTGACTGCTCGATTGATAAAGACGAATTTGTTCTTCCGATGCTTCCGCCCGGCGGCAGTATGGACGATATTATGACAAAATTGGAGGCGGTAAAATGAACAGATACACTTTAGCTGTGCTTGTGAGAAATCAATTCGGCGTTCTGAACCGCCTTACGAGTATGTTCAGAAGAAGGCAGTTCAACATAAGCTCAATAACCGCAAGCGAAACCGAATCGGCTGAATTTTCACGAATCACATTCAGCTTTGACGGCGAAGAAGAAGGCAAGGTTCAGCTTATTAATCAGCTTTACAAACTGCCCGACGTATGCTCAATAAAAGAGCTGACAAACGAAAATTCCTTAAGCTGTGAGCTGATGCTCATTAAACTGAAAAACGACCCTGCCGCAAGGGAAGAAATCCATTCGGCGGCAGAGGCGTTCAAAGCGGAAACGATTGATTATTCCCGTGATTCCATTGTTTTGAGGCTTATCGGCAACGGAACAAAAATGGACGATTTTATTTCTCTTATGAAGGATTTTACCATCCTTGAAATCTGCCGAACGGGAACGGCATCAATAGAAAAAGGCAGTTCAATACTGCGTCAAAACTTAAATCTTTAATAAAAAAGAGGTAATTATTATGGCAAGAATATTTTATCAGCAGGATTGCGATCTTCAGAAGTTAAGCGGCAAAACAGTTGCAATTATCGGCTACGGCTCACAGGGTCACGCACACGCACTCAACCTTAAAGACAGCGGTGTTGACGTTATAGTCGGTCTTTATGAAGGCTCAAAAAGCTGGGCAAAGGCGGAGGCTCAAGGACTTAAGGTTATGACAGCTGCCGATGCGGCAAAGAATGCTGACGTTATTATGATTCTTATCAATGACGAAAAGCAGGCAAAACTCTATAAAGAAAGCATCGAGCCCAACCTCACGGAGGGTAAAACCCTCGCATTCGCTCACGGATTCAACATTCATTTCGGCTGCATCAAGCCTCCGAAGAACGTCAACGTTATTATGATTGCACCCAAGGGTCCCGGTCATACCGTCAGAAGCGAATATCAGGCAGGCAAAGGTGTTCCCTGTCTTATCGCTGTTGAGCAGGATGCAACGGGCGATGCGTGGGATATCGGTCTTGCTTATGCTCTCGGCATCGGCGGTGCAAGAGCAGGCGTGCTTGAAACAAATTTCAGAACAGAAACAGAAACCGATCTTTTCGGTGAGCAGGCTGTTCTCTGCGGCGGTGTATGCGCACTTATGCAGGCAGGCTTTGAAACTCTTGTTGAAGCAGGCTATGATCCCCGAAACGCATATTTTGAATGCATTCACGAAATGAAGCTCATCGTTGACCTTATCTATCAGAGCGGTTTTGCGGGAATGAGATATTCAATTTCAAACACCGCTGAATACGGCGACTATGTAACAGGCCCCAAAATCATAACCGAAGAAACCAAGAAAACAATGAAGAAAATTCTCAAGGATATTCAGGACGGCACATTCGCAAAGGAATTCCTGCTCGATATGTCCGATGCAGGCAGTCAGGTGCATTTCAACGCAATGCGTAAAATCGCAAGCGAGCATCCGTCGGAAGTCGTCGGCGAGGATATCAGAAAGCTTTACAGCTGGAACGGCGAAGATAAACTCATCAATAACTGATAAGGATTGATTTTATGAAAAGTGATTCTCTGAAATTCGGAACACAGAATGCTCCCCACAGAGCTTTATATCACGCACTCGGTCTGACTGACGAAGAAATGGAAAGACCGCTTGTCGGAATAGTCAGCTCGTATAACGAAATTGTGCCCGGTCATATGAACATAGACAAAATCGTTGATGCCGTAAAGCTCGGCGTTGCAATGGCAGGCGGAACACCGATTGTTTTCCCTGCAATTGCGGTGTGCGACGGTATTGCAATGGGTCATACGGGCATGAAATATTCACTCGTTACCCGTGATCTGATTGCCGATTCAACCGAAGCAATGGCTCTTGCTCACGGCTTTGATGCTCTTGTTATGGTGCCCAACTGCGATAAGAATGTACCCGGTCTGCTTATGGCGGCGGCAAGGCTGAATATCCCCACGGTTTTTGTCAGCGGCGGACCGATGCTTGCAGGCAGAGTGAACGGCGCAAAAACAAGCCTTTCTTCGATGTTTGAAGCTGTCGGCGAATACGGTGCAGGCAAAATCACCGAAGAAAAACTGCGTGAATATGAGTGCAAAACCTGCCCGACCTGCGGCTCCTGCTCGGGTATGTATACCGCAAATTCGATGAACTGCCTGACCGAAGCTCTCGGCATGGGACTCAAAGGCAACGGAACGATTCCTGCGGTTTATTCCGCAAGAATCGAGCTTGCAAAGCACGCAGGTATGGCGGTTATGGATGTCCTTAAGAAAAATATCCGTCCCCGTGACGTAATGACCGAAAAAGCATTTATGAACGCTCTGACGGTTGATATGGCTCTCGGCTGTTCAACAAACAGTATGCTTCATCTTCCTGCAATTGCCCACGAATGCGGAATCGAAATCAATCTTGATATTGCAAACAAGATAAGCGAAAAAACACCCAATCTTTGCCACCTTGCGCCTGCAGGCAGAACATACATTGAAGAGCTTGACGAAGCTGGCGGCGTTTATGCGGTTATGAACGAGCTTTCAAAGAAAAATCTTCTGAACCTCGATTGTATCACCGTAACGGGTAAAACCGTCGGTGAAAACATAGAAGGATTTATAAATCTCAACCATGATGTAATAAGACCCGTTGAAAATCCCTACAGCGAAACGGGCGGTATTGCAGTTCTTCGGGGTAACCTTGCTCCCGACGGAAGCGTTGTCAAGCGTTCCGCCGTCCTACCCGAAATGCTTGTTCACGAAGGTCCTGCAAGAGTTTTTGACTGTGAAGAAGATGCGCAGGCGGCAATCAATGCAGGCAAAATCAAATCGGGTGATGTTGTTGTTATCCGCTACGAGGGTCCAAAAGGCGGACCCGGAATGCGTGAAATGCTCAACCCAACATCAGCTATTATGGGAATGGGTCTGGGCAGCAGCGTTGCGCTAATAACAGACGGCAGATTCAGCGGTGCAACAAGAGGTGCGTGCATCGGTCACGTTTCACCTGAAGCTGCAAGCGGCGGTATGATAGGGGTTGTTGAAGAAGGCGATATCATCAGTATCAACATCCCCGAAAACAAGCTTGAACTCAAGGTTGATGAAAAAATCCTTGAAGAACGAATGAAAAACTTTGTTCCCAAGAAAAAAGAGCTTTCGGGTTATCTCAAAAGATACGCTGCACTTGTTTCAAGCGGAGCGGAGGGTGCGATTCTGAAATGATGAACGAAAAATTAAATGAGTTATATTTAAAACTGAATTCCCTATGCATTTTCAGAGCCTTGCTTTCTGATTCGGTAATCAGCAGGTTGATGAAATATCTGAAATCTGTTGAAAATGCAGATACCGCCGAAAAAATCAGCCTTTATTCCGAATTTGTTTCCGCATTATATGAAAATAACAAGATAAGCCTTGCAAGGCACGTACACACCGTTGTCGGAAACAATGAAAATGCTTATGTTAAAATCATCGGCAGCGGAAAAGCAGGCTTGCCCACGATGAAAAAATGCGTTGATGCAGAGATTGAAATTTTGCAATCCGTTGCGGATTTAACCCCTGCAGAGCTTCAGAGTGCGATTGAATGGAACGGATTTCTTCCCGTGTTCAAAGCTGAAAAGGTTGATTTGGCAAACGATTACGCAAAGCGAACAAGGAATATCGGTAAATACGGCTACGGCATTTATGCGAAAAATCATATGTTTCGAATTGACAACGGAAAAATCGTTCCCGTTCTGCATCCCGACGAAACAGCACTTTCCGACCTTATCGGATACGAGTGTGAAAAGAAAATTATTCTTGATAACACAAAAGCTCTGCTTGAAGGCAGAGCGGCGGCGAATATTCTGCTCACGGGCGATGCAGGCACGGGCAAATCCTCAACGGTAAAAGCCGTTGTCAACGAGCTTCACAAAGAGGGCTTGCGGATAATCGAAGTGCGTAAAGAGCAGCTTCACGATATACCGCTAATTCTCGACGAACTTTCGGATAATCCGCTGAAATTCATTCTGTTTATTGATGACTTGTCTTTCCAGAAGGATGACGATAATTTCAGTGCACTCAAAGCAATTCTTGAAGGCTCTGTATCAGCAAAATCAAAGAACGTTGTGATTTATGCAACAAGCAACCGCCGTCATCTTGTCAAAGAAAAATTCAGTGACCGTGAGGGTGATGACGTTCATTTCAACGATACCGTTCAGGAAATTATTTCCCTTTCCGACAGATTCGGAATTCATATCACTTTCAACAAACCGAACAAAGAAACGTATCTTGATATCGTTCGCAGCCTTGTAAATAAAAAAGGTATTAAATGCGATACAGCTGAACTTGAAACAAAAGCGGAACAGTTCGCCCTCGAAAAAGGCTCACGCTCCGCAAGAGCCGCAAAGCAGTTTGTTGAAAGTTTAAGGTGAAAACATATGTATTTTGAAGACATAAATCTGAATATGACGGCAGATATTGCACCTGCTGTTACTCCAATTACTTCAATGATAAATCTTTATATTATGTATTATTGGGGAGTATATTTCAGGAAAATTATGAAAAAGAATGATTTGAAACGTATCAGATTTCACGATTTGCGTCACAGATGCGCAGCCTTGCTTTTATCTGAGGGTCGTGAGCTTTATGACGTTTCGGAATGGCTTGGGCATTCAGATGTAAACATCACCGCCAAGTTTTACGGTCACCTTGATATGAAAAGAAAAAAGGATCTCGGCAACACTATCGGAAATTCCACAGGCTTCAAAAACAATGTGTGATTTGAGTCTGAACACCTCTTGTTAGAATTTTGTTAGAAAAACGGTGCTTTTGAGACTTTTTATGAAGGGTATAAAAAAGCCGAAACTCCTTGATATACAAGGAGTTTCGGTATGGCGCGCTGCAAGGGTAATCTCGGGCGGCTTTTTCTCGGCGTTCGACTTTCGGAAATCGGCTCTGATTTTTTATCGCTCTGCTACTCGTCGAGCTGAAAACAGTCCACAGGACTGTTTTTCTTAACGCTCGTTCGAATCCCTTGCCATTAAAAATTAAAGGAGACAGCTGATGCTATCTCCTTTAATTGGCGCGCTGCAAGGGTAATCTGGGGCGGCTTTTCTTTCTGCTCGACTTTCGGTTGCTTGCGGACTGCGTAAGCTGTCATCAACTCGACGCCCTAAAAACGCTTCCCCGAAGCGTGTTCTTTACGGGCTTTCGAATCCCTTGCAGAATAAAAACTAAAGGAGACAGCTGATGCTATCTCCTTTAATTGGCGCGCTGCAAGGGATTCGAACCCCTGACCTTTTGGTTCGTAGCCAAACACTCTATCCAACTGAGCTAGCAGCGCATATTGACTTTAAATCGGCTTGAGTTCCGATTGCCCAAGTATATTAACATATCCGACCGAAAAAATCAATACCTAAATCAAAATTTTTTATTTTTGTTGATTGTTCTTTATTATTGCTTCAATTACCGCTCTGTTTCCGTTGTTTTATACGGAAAAACAGGCTGTTTCGTGCTTCTGAGGCGTTTATATGACATAATTATATATCACCAGATAATGAATTGCGCTTGCAATTACCGTTAAAATATGAAAAACCACGTGCATTGCTTCTCTTTTTCTGCCGAGTGCGCAAAAAAGAGCACCCACCAGATAAAAAGCGTTGCCCAGAAGCAACTCTCCGAAAGCACCGCCGTTGATTTTGCCGAAAACGGGTATGGCACTCAGGAGCATCGCAATACTTGAAACTATATAAACCGCAACGGTAATATTTTTAAGCTTTTCAAAGAAAAACAGCTTTGAAAATATGCCAAAAAGCGTGCATCCCCATCCAACAGCCAAAACAAAAACACAATGCGTGGGGTTAAGCTTCCATAGTGTCATAAGAGCGCACGGTGTTGCTGTGCCCGCAATCAGCACAGGTACTGTGGAATGGTCAATAAGCCTCGCCTTGCGTTTGGCTTCGCCTGTGGGAAGACCGTGATAAACGGCGGATACCGTATAAACTGCCAGAATTGACAGTCCGTAAACCACGGCGGAAATCATACTCCTTACACCGTCTGCTTTCATAAGCAAAAACACAAACCCGATTGCCGCCGCAACCGCACCTGCCGCATGGGTTACACAGTTGCCCGCATCAACCCTGCGTGAATATTCAATAATCTTAACGTCCTTGCCGAGCACACTGCTCCCCCTTTCGTTTTTGCTGACATTTATTTTATCACAAAACCACCGATTTTAAAAGAGGAAAAACATAAAAAAGAGTCCGCCTTCAAGCGGACTCCTGTTTTTATTGTATATCAAGCTTTTCGCAGTTTGAACCTGTGAGTGAAAGGCTGAGTTCATCGGGCTGACTGCCTCCGAGGAAAAGTTCAATCTTTCCGTCGGGGTCAACTCTGCTTCCGTCCTCGAGCACCGCCTTTATCCAGTAACGGTCAATTTCAAGAATAACGGTTGCCTTTTCACCTGCTTCAAGTTCAACCGGCTTGATTGCGCAGAGCTGATAGTTGGGTGTATAAGTACGACTGTCTGTATAACGTGCATATGCCTGAACCTTTTCTTTACCCTTAAGTGCACCTGTGTTTTCAACATCAACGCTTACGGTGATTTTATCTGCATCGGCAGAAATAACCTCTGCACCGCTGAAAGCAAACGTTGTGTAAGAAAGTCCGTAACCAAAAGGATAAACCGGTGCTTCCGTAAGATATCTGTAAGTTCTGCCCCTCATATCGTAATCTTTGAAATCGGGGATAGTGTTTGTTGCCGAATAAATTGTAACGGGCAGCTTTGCACAGGGATTTGCTTCGCCTGCAAGAATTTCCGCAACAGCAAGACCGCCGAGAGCTCCGGGATACCATGCGTGGAGAATTGCTTTCGCGTGAGCCGTTACCTTTTCGCCAAGGTCAATTGAACTGCCGCACATAAGAACAACAACAACGTTTTCACAAACGTCGCACACTGCCTCGGCAAGCTTTTGCTGGGTTTTGGGCAGATAGAGTGACTTTTTATCGCCGCAAGCGGTGTAATCATCATCAAAGCCCGTATCTTCACCCTCAACGGAGCAGTCAAGACCAAGGGCAAGAACTGTTACGTCAGCTTCCGATGCGGCAGCAAGACCGTCGCTGAGCATATTCATAAAGCCACTCCAATGGTTCTTTTCTTCAACGCAGTAGTGTGAACCTCTTTCAACGCTGATGTCTGCATTTGCAAAAACTCTGCGAACGCCGTCAGCAATTGTTACATATTCGGAAGCATAGCCGTTATAGTTGCCCTCAAGAGCGGTAACCGACTGTGCATTGGGTCCAACAATTGCAATGCGTTTACCCGTGTCTTTTGCGAGAGGCAGGAAGCCGCCATCATTTTTAAGCAAAACAACGCTCTGCTGAGCTGTCTTGTGGTTAAGTGCCTTGTGTTCCTTGCAGTCAACAACACTGTAAGGAATGTCAGAATAAGGTCTGACCTCTTCAAATTCACCGAGAAGATAGCGAATCATAAAGAGTCTTTCAGCCGCAACGGTGATATCGTCTTCGTCAATCAGATCCTGCTCATAAGCATCAATGAGATAGGCATATGTTTCGCCGCAGTTGAGGTCACAGGTGCTTTTGATTGCGGCGGCAGCAGCTTCAGCGGCGGTTTCGGTGAACTTGTGGAACTTATAGATATCGCCAAGCGCTCCGCAGTCGGAAACAACATAACCGTCAAAGTTCCAGTTTTTACGAAGAACCTCTTTAAGAAGATATGAGTGAGCGCAGCAGGGTTCACCGTTTGTACGGTTATAAGCACCCATAACACCCATAACGCCGCCCTCTTTTACGGTCTTTTCAAAAGCAGGCAGATATGTTTCATAAAGGTCATGCATACTTGCGATTGCATCAAAACCGTGGCGGTCATTTTCGGGACCGGAATGAACGGCAAAATGCTTTGAGCAAGCTGTTGCTTTGAGGAATTCACCGTCACCTTGAACACCCTTGATGAACTCCTTGCCGAGTTCTGCGGCAAGGAAGGGGTCTTCACCGAAAGTTTCCTGACCTCTGCCCCAACGAGGGTCACGAAAAATATTAATATTGGGTGCCCAGAAGGTCAAGCCCTTGAAAATATCGTGATCGCCGAATTTGGCGTGCATATTGTATTTTGCTCTGCCTTCGGTCGAAAGTCGGA
>JAZNBM010000098.1:0-14351 GCA_045587045.1 Acutalibacteraceae bacterium
GATAAAGCAAGTGATCACATCAGATTGCTTGTGTTATATCAAATCAAGAATTCAACCGAAGCACTGTTATGATATCGGTCAGATGAATAATTGCAGTGCTTGCTGAATCTCTTACGGTGGCATATCCCGTTGCCTGCAACGGCAGCGTCCCGAATTATGAGCTTACAAAAAAACTATTAAAAAGGGTGATTGCTTTGAAAAAAATTCTTTCCATTATTCTTTCGTTTATTTGCCTGTTCCCCTCATATCTTTGCAGTTTTCTGCCATCAAAAGCAGATACGAATTTTGCAATTGAGGCGATTGAGGCTGTGTCCGTAAGCGGAATTGAAAACGGTATTATATCAGAAAAGGCCGAGCTTGAATTCGGCGATGCCGATTTCGGCTGGTTCAATTATTACGGCATCAGCTATAAATCCGATGCGTATATGAAAGGCGTAATTACATATATGCACAAGGGTGAACAGCATTCCGAGGAATTTTTCCTTGAACCCTCGGACGGCACAAAGCCCTTTTACAGCTTTATTGACGGCGTGCTTGACAAAACAAAATCAAACACTCTTTGCAAAATAACGCTCGAGCCTCTTGATAAGGATACGGCGGTGTTTGAGCTTGTCGGCGTTGACGTATTCAACCGTGAAGTGCCTGATAAAAACGTTTATCTTCAGAACAGCGAATATAAAATCGGTATCAATCTTCTCTGGGGCGGCGCTCTGGATTACCTTGAAGACCTGGATTCCGACGTGCAGGCGGTTATGGTTGACGGCTTAACCAAGGTTGATTCGGATGCTTCAGAGAGATACGGTGTAAGAGCCGTCAACAAAAACGTTAATCTTATCAATCGTCACGATACGGGCAGACTTGTTCAGCAGTCCTACTACGGCACCTTTGATTGCGATGCCTATGAGGGTGCTATGTACGGCGAACACAAGTGGAATTATAACCCTGTGCAGGGCGGCAATCAGTATAACGAGAGCAGCAAAATAGTTGATCTTGTTGTGGGCGGTGACTATATCTATGTCAAGTGCAGACCTCTTGACTGGGCAAAGCCTGCTACGGATATTTCACCGTCTTATATGGAGGCAACCTACAGCATCTGTGACGGTGCCGTTGAGGTATCCTGCAGATTTGTTGATTTTTCAGGTTATCCCGAATACTATACAACCCAGGAGCTTCCCGCCTTTTACTGCATAGAGCCATTTAACAGATTCGTTTATTACAACGGCGACGCACCCTGGACGGGAGATAAAAATTACTCATACCAGAACGAACTCATTTTCTGGCCCGATGCAGGTTACCCCAATTTCCAGACAACGGAAAACTGGTCGGCATTTATAGGCGAATTTGACGATAGCTTCGGAATCGGTATTTATACGCCTCACCACGGAAATTTCCTTGCCGGTGTTCTGGCAAGGGAAACTACCACGGATAAAGACCCGTCCGTAGCACCGCAAACATCATATATTGCGACTGTTAAGCACAACACTTTCCGTAGCTTCGTTCCGAGCGAATACAACTACTATATTGCAACCGGTACGGTTGACGAAATGCGCGAAAACTTTGATAATCTGAGGTGATTAAATTGAAAAAAATACTTTCACTTTTTCTTGCGTTTTTATTTGCAGTTAGTGGGATAAGTATAGCTTATGCAGAGGAAACGGATGCGAAGCTCTACGCCACATACGGCGACGGTATGCTTTTTCAGCAGAATAAGGATGCTGTTTTTGCAGGTACGGCATCTGCAGGTGCAGAAATAACCGTTGAAATGTACAATGCAACAGGTGAGCTTGTTAAAAGCGGAAGCTCTGTTGCTGCGTCTGACGGAACCTTCACCGTATCGTTCCTTGCTCCTCAGGGCGGTTATGAAGAATACAAAGTGATTCTCAAAGAAAATTCCGCCAAATTTGCACAGCTTGATAACGTTGTTTTCGGTGAGCTGTGGCTGGCAAGCGGTCAGAGCAATATGCAGTATCCCCTTGCTCAGGCAAAGGGCGGCGCAGATATGTTTAAAAATTCGCAGAAGCTGAGCAAGTGGCTCCGTGTTCTGCATATGCCTATTTACTGCAACAACAACGAGAACGATACTTTTGTTGAGCCTCAGCAGGATGCTGTCGACGCAGTATGGACTACGGGTGAGAACGGGCACATTTACAATATGAGTGCCGTTGCTTATTATTTTGCGGCTGAGATGATGGAAGAGCTTGATATGCCCGTAGGTATACTCAATGCTTCGCTTGGCGGCTCTGCAATTGCAAGCTGGATTTCAAGAGATGCCATTGATGGTGACAGCAAGGCCAAAAATTATCTTGTTTCCATCGATAAATACATAGAAAAGTCGGATTGGGAAAAGGTGAAGCCCAGTATTTACCAGGATATGACCGCCAACTATAATCACAAGATTTATCCGCTCAGAAATTTCAGGCCCTCGGGTATGATCTGGTATCAGGGCGAAACCGATCTGATGATCAGAAACAGCGAGGAAGCCTATGCTGATTTCTATGATCTGATGCAACGTTCATATTCGGAGCTTTTCGGCTATGAAAATGAGCGTATGCCCTTTATCTGCACGCAGATTGCATCCTTTCTTTACTCCGACGACGGATTGATTATGCAGGATTGGAATATCAATTACTGTAATATTCAGGCGGCACAACCCGAGTCGAGGGCAACCATAACGATTTATGACGTACCTCTCACGTTTCTGCCCGATGCAGGGTCAATCCACCCCGAATGCAAACAGGAAATAGGCGAGAGAATGGCGTTTGCCGCAAAGGGTCTTGTTTACGGCGGCGATGATGACTACACAGCCGCAACTGTTGAAAAAGCCGAAATCCGTGACGGTGCGGTTTACGTTACGTTCAGAAATGAAGGCGACGAACTTGCCTGCGGCGGCGATGAGCTTCACGGCTTTGCGGTTTGCGGTGCAGACGGCGTTTACGTTCAGGCGAATGCCGAAATCGTTTCGGCTGATACGGTAAAGGTGTGGAGCGGTGACGTGACCTCCCCCGTATCCGCAAGCTATGCATACTGCGTGAGCAATATGCGCTCCAATCTTTACGCAACGGCAAACGGCAAGCTTGCCTTGCCCGTATGTCAGTTTGTAACGGATAAATCCGTGGGCACTCATTATTGGTTTGACAGACCGTGGACGGACTGCAACGATGAGCTTACCTGGCACGTTATGAGCGAAATGGAGGCAAACAAGAATTATTCTTCCTGGTCGGCTGACGGCGCGCAAATCACCTTTGCAAACGGTGTTATGAACGTAACAGGCAATACGGAATTCACCTTATGCCCCACACTCAATTATGAATCGGGCAAAAAATTTGAAGATACCGATAATGATTATTCCGATTACGGTATGATGAGCTTTTTAGTTCGCAACAACGGCGGTGCAGACGTTGAATTGAGCGAAATCAGAATTATAAAGAATGCACTCGAATGGTATTCGCCTGCGGTTAACGGCACAAAGGGTGTTGAAGCAACAATCCCTGCCGACGGTCAGTGGCACCTTGTAACCGTTGACCTTAACAGACTTTATCTTTTCGGCAATGAGGGCGGAGTAGGCAACCCCTGCTGCAAACTCAAGAAGGTTGAGGAAATCCGTTTTGCTTTTGCAAGCGAAGCCGATACTGATATCAGCATTGATAATATCCGTTTTGCTCCCGATACATCCGATGGAAGAATGCAGTTTGATCCCGACATAAGTACTGCAGATACACTCATTGAAAAAATATCTGCCATATTCATAAAAGCTATCGGTATGATCATATCAATTTTCAGATAAAACACAACGGCTGCTTCGTTTGAAGCGGCCGTTATTCTTTATAGCGTAGTTAGACTGCGTTCTGCAGTACGGCGTAACCGAGTTCCGATACCACTTGCAAAAAAGACTACAGCGTGAGCTCGAAAAAAATTTATAAAAATCAGGAACATTTTTGTAATGCTGATTACCATAACTATTAGGGGCGGTTTTGATATATAAAAACTGCCCTCAAAAAAGAGGACAGTGAGTATTTAATACCTTGTCAAAGAGTTATCCAAAATCTTTTTAAGCTGCATTTCTCGTTTCGTTCATAAACAGTAGATTCATAAACGCCTCCGTTATTAAGAATCGTTTTCTCGCTACCGATATTACTATCAATACAACATATAAGTATTTTATCAAGACCTATTTGTTTACAGTACGGAAGAACGGCTTTCAACATTGATGTTGCATACCCTTTTCTTCTTTCGTTGGGCTTTATGGAATACCCGATATGTCCGCCAAATTTAGAAAGATAGTCATTAAAATAATGCCGCACTTGTATCATACCGACAAGACAATTGTCAGCCTTACGGATGTAAAAAAACTGTGTTGCCAAAACTAAACCTTTCGGAAGTGTTTCAGGCTTTGTATATTTTTTGCATTCCGCAATATATGCTGTTGAGTTTTTACTTTTGCGAAGAGGACCACAACCGTCCATTGAAGAATCTGCATCCAAACAAGCTTGTTTATATTCAGCAATTTGTTCTGCATATTCCTCACCTGGTTCAACCAATAAAAAATCTCCTAAATCTATTTTAATCATATTTTTCACCTGTTAATCATTGAACAACATCAATTTAATATCTTCCATCATTTCTTCATGCTGTTTGCAAAACAGTTTCGGAGTGTCGTTTATGGGGAAATATCTAAGTTCAAGAGTTTCATTATTATCGCAATAAAGCTCACCGCCGATGACCGAAAGCTCATACGCAATACAAACACTCTGATATTTATCGCCATTGGGACATACAGCATCAGTATCTGTATAAACACCGATAAGTCGTCCGACTTTAACATCCAATCCGGTTTCTTCTTTAACTTCTCTGACGGCAGCTATCTCAGGTGTCTCCCCTAATTCAAGAGCACCGCCGGGAAAGCCCCACATATTACAATCGGCACGGCGTTGTAACAGCACTTCACCTTGCTCGTTGAATATACAACCGCCAGCATGAACTAAAATAATTTTTTCATGACCGACTTTTCTGCGAATCCATTGTATGTAATTCTTTTGTTTTTTGACTTTATTAAACATTGCAACGCATCCTTTTGGGTTAGATGAATAGGAATTTATTTAATTCCCTCTGTTATGTCCTCAAAAAAACTATTCGTGTATCTATTCATTTCTTCGCATAACGGAATTGTTTCGGGTAAATAGCAGTTGTTTTTATTTAAAACATTTCTCTCCATAAATTTTAATGTATCAATCAAAGACTGACCTCTGACAGAGCCTGTAATTAGTGTTTTAACAACTAAATAAGTCTTGCCGCCTTCCAAAACATGAGCATCATGTAATATTTTACCCTCGATGGTTTCGGGAATTTCGCATCTTTGGGATTCCCATGCTATTTTGATTGTTTTAGTGATGGTGTTTTTATCATAGCCCTGTTCCTTCATCCAACGCTTAATTCTTTTTTCATCGCTGTATATAAAACCGTGAAAATAAGTTGCTAATGTCAAACATTCTTCATCAACATCGTAATCGCTGATAGACAGAATTTTGTCAACCATTTTTCTCACTAACTCAATATGCCACATGTTATGCATTATATCTTTATCAGTATAATAAGGCTTTACAAATTCAAGCAAGGCTTTTTTATTCAACATATTATTTCCTCTTCAAAGTTTTATTTGAGATATTAATTATATCACATACTCACCAAACAAATCAACCCGAATACATAACAAGCTTTGATTTTGACAGTAACACACATAAAGCAAAAAAATTGAGTATTCATAAAGGAATCCCCTATGAATACTCAATATGGTGCGGATATTCATAACACAAGTAGTTCTCCGGCAATACATATTCTATATTTCGTACTCTAATATATTTTCTCAGATATGGAGGAATACATAATGTCAAACATCATTGAAGATTTATATTACGGCAAAAAGTAATATGTTAGGTTTTGTATCAAGCTTCAGGCTTGATGCTAAATTTACATGCGGTGCTTTTATAGGGAAATAATCAAAATCGTAGTTCTATCTGTTGTCGGAGAGCTGACTTATTTTTCCGTCACGTACTTTGATTTTGAAGGTTTTATGAATATCGACACAAGAAGTTCCGACAGAAACCGTGTAATCACCGTTATGCATACCTAAAACCATACGGCGGTCATAGTAGCAGAAGGCTTCGTTGGGAACAGGTATACTGATTTGAGTTTTTTCTCCCTTTTTAATCTCAACACGCGCATATGCTTTCAGCTCCTTCAGGGGCATTACAACATCACAGTTAATCCCCGTCAGGTAAGTCTGAATAACCTCCGCACCATCAAAGTCACCGGTATTCTCAACCGTAAGATTTATCTTAAGACTGTCCGCCAGATTGATACATTCAAAATTATCAAGTTTAAAGTCTGTATAGCTCAGTCCGAAGCCGAACGGATAAAGCGGAGCTCCGTCATTTTCAATATAGCCGTATCCTCTTCCTGACGGCTTCATCGAATAGAAAAGAGGAAGCTGTCCGACAGTTTTCGGGAATGTTATGGGAAGCTTTCCACTCGGAGAAATCTCTCCGAAAAGAATTTCACATATAGCTTGTGCACCCTGTTCACCCGGGAACCATGCTTCTAAAACAGCACCACAGCCGTCCTGCCACGCAGTCATATCTACAGGTGAACCATTAAGAAGCACAACTGCTGAATTTGAATTTGCTGCAGTCATTCTGCGTATACTTTCCTCCTGATCCGTTTTGACGGTGAACTCAATTTTGCCCACAATAACCGCACTGTTATCTTTTTGTTCCGTTCGCGTAATACCGGGAAGACGGATATCCGAACGGTCAAGTCCTTCACCTTCAACAAGTGCAGTCATATATATTGCTGCATCACACTCGGCGGCAACCTCTTCGATGTAAGCATCCTCCGCGAAAACAACCTCAACGGCTCCGTCAAGATATTCTCTGAGATACTGTAACGGTGTTTTTGCATCCTCAGCCGTCCATTTGACTTCGAAAGGACCGGAATAGTTTTCTCCGACCGGGAAAACATCCGCACCCATACCGAACACAGCCAGCTTCTTCATTTTTTTCTTATTAAAAGGCAAAACGCCTTCATTCTTCAAGAGCACCATTGATCTGCGGGCTGCTTCAAGCGCCAGTTGCTTATGCTCGTCACAGCGCACAAGGCTCTGAGCCTCATTTCTGTCTGCAAAAGGCTTGTCCATAAGACCGATGCTGAACTTTGCGGTCAACACACGCAGAAGTGCACGGTCAATATCAGATTCATCAATCCAACCTTCTTTGTAAGCAATCATCAAATCATCATAAGAGTTTTGTGGCAAATCAACATCCAGACCTGCTTTGAGGCTCGCTGCCTGAGCCTTCCATTCTGTATCAAAAAGTCTGTGTGCTTCCCAAACGCCCTCAACCGAATTGTAATCAGAAACAACAAAGCCTTTAAAGCCCCACTCGTTACGCAAAATATCGGTTAGGAGCTTTTCGTTACAGGTGCAGGGAACACCGTCCCAGCTGTTATATGCAGCCATAACAGACATTGCTCCGCCTTGCTTGATACACTTTTCAAAAGGCTTAAGATAAACTTCTCGCATTGTCCTTTCACTTGTATCGGAAACATTGGAGTCTCTTCCTCCATAAGAATAGTTATCTGCATAATGCTTTGGTGTGGCGATAACACCGTTTTTCTGTAATCCTCTGCAAATTGCAGCACCCATATCTCCGTTCAGGAGCACATCTTCACCGAAGCTTTCAATTGTTCTCCCCCAACGACAATCCCTGACAACATTTACTACCGGAGTAAGAGCCTGCCTTACACCTACAACGGCACACTCCTTTCCTATAACGTCGCCTATCCGTTCAACTAAATCCTTATCAAACATCGATGCCATACCTATCGGTTGTGGGAAGCAGGTTGCCATACCCCACTGTGCTCCGTGAAGAGCCTCTGCGTGTTCAATGGGCGGAACAGACAGCGAATTGCACTCCATACTACGACGTATATCTCGGTTAATTTCATCAGCAACTTCCGCAGGAGAAACAGGTTCTCCTCGCTGCTCGTGCATAAAATGTCCGGGATTACGGAAATTACCGAAACGATATTCTCGCCTTTCTTCGTAATCCTCGCGTATAGGATAGAGCATCTGACAAGAAAGCTGACAGATCTTTTCTTCAAGGGACAGCTTTTTCAGAAGTTCTTCTGCTCTTTTTTCAGGTGATTTATTCATAAGGTCAACTCCTATTAATGTGCTTTTATGATAAGATATCCGCAGACAGGCAGTGTTATTTTGCCGGAAACGCTTTCGTTTTTAAGTGTATCTGTATACTCTTTATCAAGAACGATTATTCGTTCTTCATCTGCAAAGTTCATAATAAAAATTATGTCGCCACGCTTTCTTGAAAAAACTCCGTCACTGAGTTTTATGTCCGCATCGGCAGCAACAGCATTTTCGGCAATAAGCATTTCGCAGAAATCATCGGCAAAAGTCCCGTCGTTTCTGAAGGCGGCATAGTATGCCTTACCTTTTCCGAATGCATTTTCTGTAACGCAGGGCATTCCGCAGTAGAAATCGCTTTTATATTCGCCCAGAGTTTTTGCTCCGTTCGCATGGATGATGTCACAGATGTGGTTCACTTCATAGTCCTTGCCGTTGAATCCGGCCTTGCCCGTAATATCCTCGGGAAGAGAATCCGTTTCCTCACACCATATGCCGAAAACCTCCTTCAGCCTTCCTGCAGGGAAACCGCCGAGTCTGCAAAGGTCATCAGTATCGACTATGCCTAAGAGATACGTTGCAACAAAATTACCGCCGTTTTCAACATATTCCTCAATCCGTTTTTCCGTGCCGTTCTTAAGCATATAGAGAAACGGTGCGATAACAATATCATATTTTGAATAATCATCCTGCATGGAAATAACGTCAACGCTGATGCCTCTCTTATAAAACGGTGCATACCATTTTATACATTCTTTCACATAATCTCTGCGGATGTTGTTATACCCCCGGAAAACATTGACTGCCCAGCCGTTTTCCCAGTCATATATAACCGCAACTCTGCTTTCGGTTTCGCTTCCGACAGCGGAATTCAATTTTTCAAGTGTTTCTCCAAGCCTTGTTACGTTTCTGAAAACTCTTGTGTTTTCGTGTCCGCAATGGTCAATAACCGCACCCTGAAATTTTTCGTCTCCGCCTCTGCTTTTTCTCCATTGGAAATACTGTATGCTGTCCGCACCGTGTGCAACAGCCTGGATTGATGCAAGCTCATGTATGCCCGATTTTGGGAGCTTGTTGACATCCTGCCAGTTTACTAATGACGGTGTGCTTTCCATAAGGAAAAACGGCTGACCGTTTTTTAATGAACGGAAAAAATCGTGTAAAAACGCTGTTTCAAGTGCCTCATCGAGATTTTTACCCTTGTCCCATGCAGGATAACTGTCCCAAGATACAAGATCAACATAATTTGCGAACTTTTGATAATCAATTCCGTTATATCTTTTCATAAAGTTGGTGGTTACGGGAATATCCGGTGTAATTTCCCGCAGAGGTGCAATTTCGTTTTCAAAAAAAGAAATGTGGCTGTCGGTTATAAAACGCTGCCATGCAAGATTAAGAGCCGATGCACTGTCTTCTCCGTTTTTTTCGGGCGGATTAATCTGGTCAAAATCGTTGAAGGAATGCGACCAGAATGCATTCCACCATTTGAAATTCAGCTCATCGATATCGTTGTGATAATATTCTCTGAGCCATTTTCTGAAAGCCTCGCAGCAAAGCTCACAGCGGCATTCTCCGCTGTATTCATTTGAAATATGCCACATTTTCAGGGCAGGATGGTTTTTGTATCTTTCCGCAAGTATTCTGTTGATGCTGCGGACTTTTTCTCTGTAAACCGGGGAAGTGAGACAATGATTGTGTCTGTCACTGAATTTGCGGCGTATCCCGTTTTCGTCTTTTCTTAAAACTTCGGGATATTTTTCGGCAAGCCATGCAGGCCGCGCGCCCGACGGAGTGGCAAGGATTGCGGCAATACCATTCCGATGCATTTTATCAAGTATAGTATCAAGCCATTCAAAATTATAAACGCCTTCTTCAGGTTCAAGTGTTGCCCATGAAAATACGCCGACCGTTGCACTGTTGATATGGGCAAGCTTCATCAGACGCATATCCTCATCCCATATTTCGGGCGTTCTTATCCATTGGTCCGGGTTATAATCTCCACCGTGGATTATATAATCAAAAAGCTTTTTTGCCATTGCTTTTCTCCTTTTTTGGATTTAAATGACCCGAACTGTATTCTGTCCGGGTCATTCACTCTGCCACAAAGCTCAGTAAACACTTCGTGTGTTACAGTTTAAATTTGTTTTATTTTTTAACTTCAAAACCTTTAAGGGTTCAGGCTTTTTACGAGCTCATTTAAAGTTGAAACGGTTGTTGACCCCGCTGAAGCTCCGGCTGAAAGCAGTTCTTCATAATGTCTGTGATAGGAGCCAAAGATCTTATCTGCGCCATCCATATCCCAAATAACATCAGTAATAAAGTGTGCGAAGTCGTTATCCGGCAGAATATATCCGATTGCATCGTTACAAAGTCCCATAACAAGAACTGTTTTACCTTCGGGAATGAGTTTTGCGGTTGCTTCATAAGTCCATTCTGTACCTGAATATGATTCTTCCGCCGAAACAAAATTACCGTATATAAGTTGAGGTACAATTTCACCGGGAACAGTAAGCAAAACAATATCTTTTCCGATTTCTATGTATCCGGCTTCCGTAATAACGGAATAACCTGTTTCGCTTGAAGAATCCTTTACGGTTGTTGTGCCGATAAAGCCTTCGGTAGCACCGTAAGCGAAAAGACCTGTTTCAAGGCTGACAACATACTCAGTCATTCTGACATTGAGTATGGGTTCAATTTCTTTTAAATTATCCTGGGCTTCCAGAATAAGTCTTGCGTATTCATAGCCGTAGAGGATGGCTGTCTTATAATCTTCTGCAGTAGGATTGACAGCGACTTTTTCATCAACCTCACCAATGGTTGACGCCGGAACATCTGCCCATTTGTTAACAGAAACAGGTGCTTGTGCACCCTGAATAAACATAAAATTCATACCGGCACCGTTGATTTTTTCTTCCATAAATGCAGGAAAGTCTGCAGAAAGAAGATTTGTTTCTTCATCAACAATTGTTGGGTGTGCGCCGATATTGGTAAAGATTGTTGCTGCTGAAGTCTTGTTGTCGGGAACAAATTTGAAGCAAGCAAATTTGTGCTGATAGCCCTCGGTATAGTATCTCTTGTTGACAAGATACGGGTATTCATCATCGGCATACAGACCGTGCTCGTCATCCTTGCCCATACCTGCTGTTTCGAAATAATAGAGCGAACCGGTTTCGATATTCGTATATGCTTCAACAATCGCATCGGATGCACGGTCAATCATAACCTCAAGAAACTCAGTATCCATTGACCTGCCTGCTCCGCCGAAGAAACTGAGAAAGATTTTAGGCAACAGGTCAAGACCTATACCCTGAGTATCAATAACCGTATGGCAGTGTGTAGCGTTGATATTGATGGCATTGATATCGCTGTCAACTTCCTTTTCTTTGAGCTTTTGCTCTACAGCACTTCTTATAGCGCGGACATCTGCATTGGCAACACCGATACCGTCGATTGAAGCAAAGATTGTTGTGCCTCTGCCCGAACCGTCGTTGAGGGCAATTGCAACAGCCTTCTGATCGTCGAACACACCGTTCACCTTCTGGGTAAAATATCCGCCAGTGTAGTATTTTTTGCTTCCGTCACGAAGATTGTCGGGAACAATGCTTTCCTTGCCGAAGCCGAGAGACCATTTTGCTCCGTCTGCAGCATTGTCAATAAAGCTTTCAGTTCCTTTATAGAAATTTTCACTGTCTGAAGCAAAGTATTCTTCAACCGTCGGGTAGTCAGGCGTGGGAGTAAGAACACCCAACAGTCTGATCAAGCTGTCAATAAAGCCTCCGAGCATATTTGAAACAAAGTAAATGGGATTATTGTCCTGTTCACCGCTTGCGAAAGCAGTTATTGAGTTTACAGAAAAAAACATAGTAAATACAAGAAGAATTGCGATAAAAGAACGGGAACACTTTTTCATTGTTGACATCTCCTTATAATCAATTGTAAACCGATCTGATCAGCTTTTCAGTTTCTTCAAGAATAATTCTGCCTGTCTCAGGTCCGGTTGAGTTAGTTTCTTCGTAGTGGTCTCTGTCCATATCATCAGTAGCCTTGTTGATATATGGCAGGGTCTCATTAAGCAGAAAATCATTTTCAGCAAGAATGTAGCCCAACTCATCGTTGCAAAGCCCGACAACAAATTTGTGCTTGCACTCTGTCATTTCGGAAAGGACCGTTTTATAGCTTGCCCTTCTGTGGTTTGCACTGTCCTTTTCTGTCAGGAATTCACCGTTATAGAGCTCGGGGAAAAGCTCGCCGGGAACAAGAAAAACAGCAACATCCTTATCACCCAATTCCATATATCCGACTTCCGAATAAATACAAGCACTGCTCCTTTTTTCGGTTCGTCCGATATCGTTATTGAGAACCTTAAGATATCTTGCAAGAATCAGCACAGTATTTTCACCCGGAATAATAACACCCTTGGATCTTATATTAAGAATCGGCTTCAGCTCTGTTTCATTTCGGATTGAAAGAACTGCTTTGCCCAATTGTCTTCCGAAGTCCTTCATATAGGCTTCACAGTCGATAGAATCTCTGTAGACCTTTTTTATTTCCTTAGCAGAAATCATACCGCCTACGGCACCGTTGAAAAAAACAGCATCAGCATTCGGAACATTGTCCTCAATTTCCCTGATAAGATATGCGGGGAAATCGGCACTGACAAGCGATGTTGTTCCGAGCAGCTCTGCGTGAGAAGCAAAATTAACTATGAAAATGTCACCGGATTTGTCATACGGAGAGAAGCGGATTTTTGTCAGGTTTTTGTCATAGGTTACGGGAGTTCTGACATCAGCCTGCATATCTTCAACAGGAGCGAAACCATAATAAAGCTTCCCGTCTTTTCTGTTCTCAAAAGCTGTTATGACAGCCTGAACCGCGGATTCTTTGAGTTTATCCATAAAAGCTTTGTCTTTACCGCTTTTATAGATCTTTTTACCCCAAAGCCCCTGAGTATCGATTCCTGCGTGCGTATGAGTTGAAGAAATGTTGATTGATTTAACCTTTTCGAGCCTTCCGCTTTCAACAGCAAGCTTTCTTATGTCATTTATATCCTTTCTGCTGATTCCGACACAATCAAGTGCACAAAAAATCACACCGCCGTCACCTGTATTATCATCAAGATAAACTGCTCTTGCATACAGGTCATCAAGTACCCCTTTTACGGGATTATCAGAATCATAGCCGGCAATATAATATGTCTTATGGTTATAATCATCAGGGGTGTATGCTTTTTTACCGAAACCGACAGTCCAATTTTTACCGGGTACGGAACGGAATTTTTTGTCTCCCGTAAGCATAAATTCATCCGAGCGTTCCTGTGTTGTAAAATACCTCTTCGGCATAGTTGAAATAATTAAATTTATCAAGGATTTTACTGATTTTTTTGTCAAACTATCCTTAAATTTCATAGCAATTACTCCCAAAAACTGTATATCTTAACTATACACTTATTTCAAAAAAATTTCAAGTAATTTGTTGCTTTTTTTAATTCATTATGATAATCTATTCCTGTAAACCGGATTGAGGGTGGTGATATATAATGGTATCTATCAGAAAATATGAGGAAAAGGACCGTGCTGATATGCATTTCGTGTGCGATAACAGTGAAGGGCCCGAGGAAGTGCCGAATTATTTGACCGGACTGTTTTATCATAACACATTCTGCGATTATTACATTGAGCATGAACCTGAGAACTGCTTTGTGCTTGAAGATAAAGACAAAGTGGTAGGTTATATAATCTGTGCAGAAAACTTTGACAGATTCAAAAAGATCTTCGACAGTGAATATCTTCCTCGCTCGGACAGTTACGGAGATGACAGATACGAGTGGGCATCGACAGCATATAATGTTCCCGAAAAATTCAAGGAAGAATATCCTGCACATTTTCATATAAACATTCTTCCCGAGTATCAGAGACTGGGGCTGGGCGGTAAGCTCATTGACACTCTGTGTGACCATTTGGCAAAAAAAGGGGTCTGCGGAGTCTGTCTTACCTGCGGACCGAGAAACGAAAGAGCGATGGGCTTCTACAGAAAATACAATTTTACACTTTTGTCTATAGACTACGACGATGCTTGCTTCGGCAAAAAAATTAATGTTTAAGTATTTATGAACAGGAGAATATACTATGGCATCACCTGCTTTGGTTGAACAGCTTTA
>JAZNBM010000099.1:0-9916 GCA_045587045.1 Acutalibacteraceae bacterium
AAAACAATAAGATGTGATAGCATTACATTACTATCGAAAAAACGGGGAGTTAAACTATGATTTGTTCAAATTGCGGAAGCTCTGTTGACGGATCAAAGAAGTTTTGCCAGGTTTGCGGCTATGCCGTCAAACAGATTACAGATGACGGTCTTGACCAGGGTGTGTTTTCGGGCACATCTGCAAGCGGAAATGCCGCACTCAAGACAAACGCAGACCAGCCTGATGATCTCATCATAAACAAACCTTCTTATCCGCAACCCGCAACGCCTGCAGAGCACAATGATGATATCGGATTTGAAGAAAAGCCGAAAAGGAATTTACACAAAAAGATTTTGATTCCCGTTGTGGCACTTATTCTTGCCGCAACAATGGCGTTTGGCGCTTGGGGAATTTACGTTGGCGTAAATCCTGAAATTAAAATCGCAAAGGCTCTTAATAAAACGCTGTTTGATTCAAAAAGCTATGCTTTTGAGTTTGAATATAAAGGCAAAGAGCTTGCGGAAGGCTACGTTTCTTACGGCAAAACAACTTTTGGTTCTGATTTTGTTGTTGATGCAGGCTTTATAGAGATTACCTGCGACAACGGCCGGTTGCTTGTTCCTTACGGTCTGCGTGAATACGTGGCGGTTGATATGCCTGAGTTTTTTGAAGAGTTTACAGAAAACCTGAACGAGGTTATTTTTGAACTTTCGGGTAAAGATGCCGAAGAGACGGCTGCTTATCTTGAAACGACTTACGGTATTGAGGTAACTTCCGAGCAACTTGCAAAATGGGCGGAAACCATTGTTTCAAACAGAACGGTGAACGAAAAGGTTGTTGAAGAACTCTGGAATACCGTTGGTGTTCCCGTTGCCGCAACAAAGCTTGAGATTGAAGAATCCGACGTTCCCGACTACGGCGAATTCAAAGGCATTCTTGCCGACATAATGAAAAACGCCATAAATGACAAAGCGTTCAGAATTGAGGATAAGTACAAAGAGGACGGCGTGAAGTATTACGTTTGCAAGATAAACCCTCACGAGCTTGAAAAATGCGTGATTGAATATGCACTCACAAGCAAAAAGCTGGAAGCTGTTCTCGGAGCCAAAGCTGATCCTGATGATGAAAAAACCATCAGAGAAACGCTTGAATCCAGGCTGAAGGCTCTTGAAAACGGCGATGATTCTTACAGGGAAGATGTTGAAATGATTCTTAGCATCAAGGACGGCTATCTTACTTCAGTTAAGTATGGTGACGTTTTTGAAATCAAGCTTACGGATATCAACAAAAACCACGATGCAAAAGAAGACTATGACAGGGTCAGAAAGAAAGCTTATCTGATTGAAGAACTTGAATTTGATGAAGTTATTGACGAGATAAAGATAATTTCTGACAAATTAAAGGTGGCTTCTGACGTGATGGATTTGGTGAACGATATATTCTGACAACAAAACAGGCTTGCAAAGGTGATGGCCGATGCAAGCCTGTTGCTGTTTTATTCAGTTATTATACGTTATCCTGGCTGTATGTTGAGAAGTGAACGGGGAACCAGTTCTGTGCGAATGCAGGCAGTGAACGTCTTGACTCTGAGAAGAGGGATGAAACAAGGCGGATTGCCTCCAGATGCTCAACCTCAAGGTCGGGAGCCTTGTCTGTTTCGCAAACCTTTACGTCTTCGCCGTCAACGGTGATTTCGATGTGCTCGTCTTTCTTGTAGCCGTGTATAAGGAGAACGATTGAACCGCCGCAGAGCTTGACGGTTTTTGCTTTGACAGCGAGGAAAGCTTCAATGAAATTGCCGTAGTTGAGGATGTTGATCATCTCGGAGTGGCCTACGTCCCAGCCGTCGCAGTATTTTGTCATATATGCGCAAAGCTCGGGCTCATAGAAAGGAACGCTGAATGAGATATAATCTTTATCCATTGTTTCCATAACGCACATAATGAGATTGAGCATATCATCAAGCTCAACAGCACGGATTTCCTGAATGCCGCCGTATTTGCGCAGAACAAAATATCCTTTGAATTCATCGCCCTCAAATGCGGCATAGGGAACGCTTCTCCAGGAAGCCAGCATATCATAGATGTTGTCTGCATTTCTGTCAATCTTATAAAGTGAGCGGTTATAAAGCTCAATTGTTTTTGCAAGAATTTCGGTATCCTCGGGTTTGATTTCGCGTGCTGTGAGGGTGGTTTTTGCATCCTTGCCGATGCAGTGGCGGATATTGCGCATACCGATATCAAAGCTGTAATCGGGACCGCACTGCTCAAAGCCGAAGTAAGCGTATCTCTGTCTGTGACCGCCGAGGAGCGAATAGTCTGTGTTATCCTTGATCATTTCATCAAGGCTCATATTCATGCAGTCTTTCATATAACCCTTACCGCGGCAATCTCTTGTAACGCCAACATTGCCGATGCCGCCGACACGCAGTTTTCTGCCTGCAGCCGTTGCTTCAAAAGGATAAAGACCAACTGCACCCTTGACCTGATTGTCCTCCATAACAACAAGGTTATTATAAGCAGGATTATACTGCTCTTTATAGAGCTTGGGAAGAAGGTCACGGAAATTGCGCTTGGTAGCTTCTTCGTCTTCAAAGAAGAAGATGTCGTCAAGAGTATCGATAAGGTGGTCGGTATATTCCTTAGGGCATCTGCCTTTGTAAAGTTCCATAATTAATCTCCTTTGGTTTTTATTTCTTTATTTTTATAAAATCATTGTAGCCGAGAACACGGTAATCTTTGCCGCTGACGGGGCGCGCTCTGCGTTTCTTTTTCTTTTTGATAAAGAAGAAGAGTATCACAACCGCAACCAGAACAATTGCTGCAAGAATAATAAAGAGGGGACTTTTGACAAAGCTTTTTGTTTTTGCCAGCAAAAGAGCGGAAAAGCTTCGCTTGACGTCGTTTGCGGCAACAAGGTCGATTTCACATAAAACTTCGCCTGCATAAAGAACCTTGCCTTTGCACACAACGGCACCTTTTTTGACGGGTGCGGCAAGTGCTTTTGGCATTGATTCAGCATCGGGCTCAATCAGAACGCTGCCCTTATCTGTACCAAGAGGGACAAGGCTGTATATTGTTTCGGCAGGCACGAGGCTGACGTGATCTGCTGATTTCGCATAGTTGACCCTGACTTCGCCCACAACCTTTTTGGGGTCGCTGATTGCAACAAGCTCAAGGTTTTCGAATGCCCAGCGGAACATCTCCTTGCAGTCAAGCAGTGCGCCGTTTTCGTTTTTGCCGTCACCGTCAAAATCTTTTTCTTCTGCACCCAGGGCGATGGCTATATAGTTATAGCCGTCTTTTGATGCATATGAAACAAGGCATCTGCCTGCTTCGGAAGTTGTGCCTGTTTTTCCGCTTTTTGCGTACTTATAATAGTATTTTGGGAAATTTTTGTTGAGCAGATAACAGGTGTTTGTTATTCTGCGTGCGTCGCGAAGATTGGTTTTTTCAACCGTGTGAGTGAGTTTGCTTGTTATTTCCGCAAAGTCCACAAGGCTCATTGCGTGCGTCATAAGCTTTGCAAGGTCTTCGGCTGTGGTATACTGGTCGTCGTGGTCAAGACCGTGAGGATTGACAAAGTGTGTGTTTGTGCAACCGAGACGGGCTGCAACGTCATTCATTTTTTGGATGAAAGCGGCTCTGTCGCCTTTGGTTACGTGGTTTGCCAGTACGGTTGCGGCATCGTTTGCGCTTGAAATCATAAGGTGGCAAAGCAGGTCATAGACGGTTATGATTTCACCTACCTTGAGGTTAGCCATTGAGCTGCCCGTACCGCTGAGCTCTTTTATGCATTCTTCGGGCACGGTAACCTTCTGATAAAGGTCGTCACAGTTTTCAATAACAACGATTGCCGTAACTATTTTGGTAAGGCTCGCAGGGGCAGTTTGCTTGCGTATGTTTTTTTCAAAAATAATTTCGCCGTTGTCTGCGCTTATGAGCAAAAGACAGTCTGAATTGAGCTTCAGCTCTTTCATTGCGTCGTCATATGCCGCAGTGGCGGGCAAAGCAAAAAACGTTGAAAGCACAACCGCTATGCAAAGCAATAAAGAGGTTAGTTTTTTCATTATGTAACACCTGACTGTTATTTATTGCGATTATACGATATTCAATTAAGTATATCATATATATTCTGAAAAATAAACCTGTTTTTCAAATTTTAATATGTAAATGTTTCAATCGCCTTGATTTTTTTCTTTTTGGGGAGTATACTTTTAATATGCTTTTATTGGCGGCGTTTTTGCTGCCGTAAGTTCGGAGAGGATTATATAATATGGTATATATAACAGGTGATATGCACGGCGATATGAGCCGTTTTGATTCGCCGGCAATCAAAAAGCTCAAAAAGGGTGATACCCTCATTGTTTGCGGTGATTTCGGCTTTGTCTGGGATAACAGTAAACACGAGCAGAAAAATCTCAAAAAGCTCGGCAAAAAGAAGTTCAATATCTGCTTTGTCGACGGTACTCACGAAAATTTTGAACTGCTTAATGCATACCCCGTAACTACATGGAACGGCGGCAAGGTTCACAACATCGGCGGCAACCTTTTTCACCTGATGAGAGGTCAGGTGTTTAAGATTGACAATATGACTTTCTTCACAATGGGTGGCGGCGAAAGCCCCGACATTGATATTCGATTCGAAGAAAATGCGTGGTCAAAGCTCGAAATTCCGACCCGTGAGGAGCTTCTTGAGGGTGCGGAAAACATTGAAAAGTGCAACTGCAGAGTTGACTATATAATCACACACGAGCCCCCTTTCAAAATCAAAGGATTTCTGATGCTTAAAGACAGTGAGGCGGCAAGCGTAACGGGTCTTAATACCTATCTTGAAGAGCTTTCCGAAGCTTGCAGATTCAGACGTTGGTTTTTTGGCTCAATGCATCTGGATAAATATATTTCGGGCACCCATGTTGCGGTTTTTCAAAACGTTATCAACGCAATAACGGGTGAGGTTGACAGATAAAACATACAGGGAAAAGCGAAAGCTGATCCCTGTTATTTTTTGTAAATGTTAATTTTTTTTATTATATTGACACGAGAATAAAACGGTAATATAATGGTGAGCAGTTAATCGGTTAATCATTAACCGATTAACTTTAAATCGGTTAATGATTTTGGGAGGCGTTATATTGAAAGATCTGTACCGTGAAACGGTGCACAAAATGGTCAGAGCCAATCTTTTGCACCGATATTGCGTAACAAAGGCACTTTCAGGGCTTAATATTTACAGGGGACAACCTGAAATTCTGGGTTATCTGATGGAAAACGGCGAGTGTGCCCAAAAAACGCTTGCAGAAACAATGGGTGTTTCAGCGGCTTCAATTGCAACAAGCATCAAGAGAATGTGCAAGGCAGGTTTTGTTGAAAGAACAGAAGATGAAAATGACCGCCGCATCAACCGTATACGTATAACCCAAAAGGGCAGAGAGGTTTTTCTTGCCGGCAGAGAAGAGTGCAATAAGGTTGATGCCCGTATGTTCAGCGGTATTTCAGATGAAGAGATTGAAAAATTTTCAGATATTCTGATTAAAATAGCAGAAAATCTTTCCGAAGACGGTTTGAGCGAGAAGGATGTTCTGGATTTCATAACAAGGGAAAAAGAAAAAAAGGGAGATGATAAAAATGATTAAGACTTTGTTCAAACAGACAAAGGGTTACAGGCTTGCTTCAATCCTTTCGCCCCTTCTTATTCTTGTTGAGGTTTATATGGAAGTGCAGCTTCCTTTTGTTATGGCTTCAATGGTTGACGGTGGAGTCAGCGGCGATGCAGGTCTCGGCTTCGTAGTCAAAGAAGGTCTCAAAATGGTGCTTATGGCATTGATTGCTCTTGCAAGCGGTGCGGCGGCAGCAAGGTTTGCCGCAAAGGCGGGTATGGGCTTCGGCGCAAATCTGCGCAGTGCAATTTTTGCCAAAATACAGGATTTTTCGTTTGCCAATATCGACAAATTCAGCACGCCGTCACTCATTACAAGAATGACAACCGATGTAAACACAATTCAGATGGCATACACGATGATAGTGCGTATCGTTATACGCTCGCCGCTGATGTTGATTATGGCGTTTTATTATGCAATTAAGCTGAATTCAACACTTTCAAAAATTTTTGTTATTGCGGCTCCTGTTTTGCTGTTGCTTTTAGGCTCAATGGCGATGTTTGCCTTGCCGAAATTCAAAATTCTGATGAAAAAGGTTGACGGCATCAATTCGTCCGTGCAGGAAACCCTTATCGGAATGAGAGTTATCAAGGCATTTGTAAGAGCGAGTCACGAAAAAGAAAAATTCCGCATCTCAAACGATGAGCTCAAGGATGCATCAATTGCGGCGGAAAAGCTTCTCATACTTTCAAACCCCTTTATGCAGCTTACGGTTTATTCGTGCATCATTGCAATTTTCTGGTTTGGCGGCAACCTGGTTATCGAATCAAAAATGTCAGTTTCCGACCTTGCGGCATTCATCACCTACGTTAACCAGATTCTTATGTCGCTGATGATGATTTCAATGATATTTGCAATGGGCGTTATGTCAAGAGCATCACTCACCCGTGTTGCCGAAACAATCAAAGAAGTGCCGCAGATAAACGATGACGGCGCCGACCCCGACCTCAAGGTTGAAAACGGCGAAATCATCATGGAAAACGTTAGCTTCAAATACAAGAAAAACGGCAAAAAGAACGTTATTGATAACATTAATCTTCACATAAAATCAGGCGAAACCATCGGCATCATCGGCGGCACAGGTTCAGCAAAAACAACTCTTGTGCATATGATTCCGCGTCTTTATGACGTTACGGAAGGCATTGTTAAGGTTGGAGGCAACCCCGTCAGCGCCTATACACTCAAAAATCTGCGTGATTCCGTTGCAATGGTGCTTCAGGTAAACCTGCTTTTCTCGGGTACAATCGAAGAAAATCTGCGCTGGGGTAAACCCGATGCCACACAGGAAGAAATTGAAAACGCCTGCAAAATCGCACAGGCGCACGATTTTGTTACCTCATTTCCCGACGGATATCAGACCGATCTGGGACAGGGCGGCGTAAACCTTTCGGGCGGTCAGAAGCAAAGACTTTGTATTGCAAGAGCGCTGCTTAAATCGCCAAAAATAATTATTCTTGATGACAGTACAAGCGCCGTTGACACCGCAACAGATGCAAAAATCCGTGAGGGCTTCAAAGAGCACCGCTCTGATGTTACAAAAATCATTGTTGCCCAGCGAATAAGTTCAATTCAGCACGCAGACAGAATAGTTGTGCTTGATGACGGCAAAATAAACGCTGTCGGCACACACGAAGAATTGCTGGAAACAAACAATATATACAGAGAAGTATATAAATCGCAGCAAGAAGGGAGTGTGGCATAATGGCTCCTGCAGTAAAGAAAACCGAAAAGTCCAATATGAAAAACAAATTTCAGAAGCCTGAAAATACAAAGAAAACGTTCGCCCGCCTTCTTAGCTATTTAGGCAGGTCAAAGGCGATGCTTGCAGTTGTTTTTGTGTTTGTTCTGTTCAGCTCCCTTGCAGGTGTTATCGGCACTTCATTCATCAAAACCGTTACGGATGACGTTCTGCCCACGATTATTGCAAGCGGTGGCAGAGATCTTGCTCCGCTTGTGAACGTGCTTATCAAGCTTGCCGTAATCTACGGTCTGGGCATTGTTTCAACCTATTGCTATTCAAGAATTATGCTTCAGGTTGCACAGAAAACTCTCAACACCATCAGAAAAGACCTCTTCAATCATATGCAGGAGTTGCCGATAAAGTTTTTTGATTCGCACACTCACGGCGAGCTTATGAGCCGCTATACAAGCGACACTGACACGCTCAGGGAATGCATCAGCCAGAGCTTTGTGACTCTTGTAACGTCGCTTGTTTCGGTTATAGGCACTTTTGTTATGATGGTCTGGCTCAGCCCTGTGCTTGCTGTTTTTGTTGTGCTTATGCTTGCTTTCGGCTTTGTTGCCATCAAAATGCTTGGCGCACGCAGCTCAAAATATTTCAGAGAGCAGCAGAGCTGTGTGGGTAAAGTCAACGGATATATAGAAGAATTCATCGAAGGTCTGAAGGTAGTCAAGGTTTTTTGCCACGAAGAAAAAGCTAAAACCGACTTTGCCGTTATCAACGAAAATCTTCGCAAAGCGGCAACCAATGCACACACCTATGCAAGTGTGCTTATGCCTGTTATGGGTAACATCTCATATATCACATATGCCGCTGTTGCAATGCTCGGAACGGTTATGCTGATGATGATTCCCTCAACGTCATTTTTTGCAATCACTCTCGGCTCAATGCTTGCATTTCTGACCTATACCAGACACTTCTTCCAGCCGATTACACAGATTTCACAGCAGTTCAATACAATTCTTATGGCGCTTGCAGGTGCGGAAAGGATTTTTGAGATTATCGATACACCCGTTGAAGAAGATAACGGCTACGTTACCCTTGTCAATGCCAGAAAGAACGCTGACGGCACTCTTACGGAATGTGAAGAAAGAACGGGTGTATGGGCATGGAAGCATCCCCACGGTGACGGCACGACCACTTACACCGAATGGAAGGGCGATGTGCGCTTTCACGATGTTACTTTCAGCTATGACGGCAAAAAGACCGTTCTCAAAAACGTTTCGCTATATGCGATGCCCGGTCAGAAAATTGCTTTTGTCGGTTCAACGGGTGCAGGCAAAACGACCATCACAAACCTTATCAACCGTTTCTATGACGTCAACGAGGGCAAAATCACCTATGACGGCATAAATATAAAGAAGATTAAAAAAGCGGAGCTTCGCCGCTCAATGGCAATGGTATTGCAGGATACGCACCTGTTTACGGGCACGGTCAGGGATAACATTGCTTACGGTAAGCTTGATGCAACCGATGAAGAAATTGAGGTTGCCGCAAGACTTGCAAACGCCCATTCCTTTATCAGCAGACTGCCCGAAGGCTATGACACGATGATAACGGGTGACGGCGCAAATCTTTCGCAGGGTCAGAGACAGCTTCTTGCCATTGCAAGAGCCGCAGTTGCCGATCCTCCCGTGCTCATTCTTGATGAAGCAACAAGCTCGATTGACACACGCACGGAGCGCCTGATTGAAAAAGGTATGGATATGCTTATGGAGGGCAGAACGGTGTTTGTTATTGCCCACAGGCTTTCAACCGTAAGAAATTCAGATGCGATAATGGTGCTTGAGAACGGCGAGATTATCGAAAGAGGCACCCACGATGACCTGCTTGAGCAGAAAGGCAAATACTATCAGCTTTATACAGGTCAGTTTGAACTGGATTAAAGCAAAAGCAGATGTGTTCAGGCACATCTGCTTTTACAATTTAATTGGGTAAAATTACACAAAAAATGAGCATATTTTTTGTCATCGGGAAAAATTTTTGAAAAATCATAAGTGAGCTTTCACTATGAAAAACGGAGAAAAAACGAGCATTTGAGAGATTGCGAAATGTAAATTAAAAAATTGCAAAATTGCTATTGACATTAGATTTTTCTTGTGATAATATATGCAAGCACGAAAAAATTATATCGGAGGAAATGTTATGTCAACTTATATGCCTAAAGCGGGCGATATTACCCGCGCTTGGTATGTGATCGATGCAGCAGGCAAGCCCATGGGTAAGGTTGCTGTTGAGGCTGCAAAGCTTCTTCGCGGTAAGCACAAGGCTATCTTCACACCTCACGCAGACTGCGGTGATCACGTTATCATCATCAACGCTGACAAGGCTGTTCTCACAGGTAACAAGCTTGATCAGAAAATGTACTATCATCACACAGGTTATATCGGCCACCTCAAGGAAGTTAAGTACAGCACTCTTATGAAGACAAGATCAGACTTTGCAATGACTCTTGCTGTTAAGGGTATGATTCCTGACACAGTTATCGGCCGCAAGGCTCTCACAAGACTTCGTGTTGTTAAGGGTGCAGAGCATCC
>JAZNBM010000100.1:0-5012 GCA_045587045.1 Acutalibacteraceae bacterium
GATAAAACACAAAACGAGGAACTTGGAAATTATCTGAGCGACGCCAATCCGTTTTTGTTTGCGGATATCGGTTCTGCCGTCAGCGATTGTTACACTTCGTTTTGTGATTTTATCGGCAAAAAACAAATTACAACCGAAAACTGCTTTGCTGTTGCCAAGAGCTATGTTGAAAGCTTAAACAGCAAATCAGTTTCTTACGCGTTTGAATGCATAAACGAAGATGATTGGATTAAGGCTGCAAAAAAATATTTATCTCAGCCGCATAAGGGTGATAATTTATGAGCTTTAACGAATGTGATGCAATAATAACTCTTGTTGACAAAAACAATATTCCAAGAGGTACTATCGGTACAATTGTTTTTTGTCACAAAAGCAGTGATTATTATGAGATTGAATTTTGTAATTCAGATGGCGAGACAACAGCATTTGCTGTTTATAATTCAAAGGAAATAAAAAAGGTTTGATGTATGAAAAATTCAGTTTTAAACATCTCGAAAGATGAAGCAAACAAAATAAAATCCGAGTCGAAAGACAAAGTTTTTATTGCTGAAATCGACGGAGCAGAAATCAACAGTTGGGAAGATTATTGGGCAGCAATGGCAAGGTCGTTTTCATTCCCCGAACTCCCTGCATATATGAAACCCGATTATCACAGCTATTACGATATTATGACAGACTTGAGCTGGATTGATACCGACAGCATCATATTAATAATCAACAAATTCACTCTCTTTTTGAAAGGTGAACGCACCTTGAAAGATGACATAATAAGAGATTTTAAGGATTATCTTTTGCCTTTTTGGGAGGAAGAAGTTGAACAAACTGTTGTTGGCGGAAAGAAAAAATCTTTTTGTGTATATTTGGTTGATTCGGAGTGGCACATAATGCAAAACGATTGGAGACTCTTGAATCAGCAAGAGTATTTGATGAACGCAAAACTTAAAAAGATGCAATACACCAAGCCGTCAGAAAAGTGGGATCATGACCATTGTGCCTTTTGCTGGGATAAATTCAGCGAGAACGACGAAGATTTGCAGCAAGGCTATTGCACACCCGACCAAAAGTATTGGGTATGCGAAGAATGCTTTAATGATTTCAAAGAAATGTTTGGATTTAAAGTCGAATAAGTTATCAAAATATTATGAGGCTGCTTACATAGCAGCCTCATTTTGCAGTTCAACACTTATGGTTTTTCAAAAATTTGACTTGAGTAAAATAACCAACACTTTTTATCACTCCGAAATTCTGATTTTTGCAACCGTTATTTTATAGATTGATTCGTAACACGGAGGATTGTTGACGTAGTAAAGAGTTGTTCCGTCCTCCGAGAAAAACAGCGACGGACTGTACCCACATCTTTCATAAGGGTCAAGCGAATACGGAATAGGGTTATCAATCGGAGCAAAGGTTTTGCCGTAATCAAAGCTGATGAACATATCCGTTCCCGTGTCGTTGCTGCCTCTGATGGGGTGTTTGCCCGTAACAACAAGCGTTCCGCATTTGCCGCCGACGGGTGTCCACGCAACGCAAGGAGATGAGCCGAAAGTTTTGCCGCCTGCAGAAACTATCTTGCCGTAATCCGAAACGTCACCCCAATCATCGAGAGAAGTCGTTCTCTTGTAATAAATCGGATTCATAAAAATACCGACCATCTCATAAACCATTAAGTATTCACCGTTGCCCATCTTTGCAATCGAAATCATACCCGGTCTGAGTGAAGAATCGGAGCATGCAATGCACTCGAACTTTTCGCTCCAGTTAACAAGGTCGGTTGTGTATTTATAAACAAGCTTCTGCGAATGCTCGGGGTCGGAATCATCTGAATAGAAGCAGAAAAGTCTGCCTGTTTCTTCTTCATAAATCAAATACGGCTCCCATACGCCCCAATCTATTCCGCCCGCTTTGTCAACGTTGCAGAAAGCGTTGAACGATTTGCCCGCATCGTTGCTTGAATAAAGGGTTATCGTGCTGTCCGTAACGCCTTCGCCGTATATTGACGTTGCGGCAAGAATGACCGTGCCCTTTTCAAAATTGCCGATATCCGCAGGCAGTTCATAAAGGAACGGCATCCATTCGTTCCAGTAGCCTTCGTTAAGGTTGTCTTTCACCGTGCAGACGTATTGCCACGTTTCAGCATCATCGTTGCTCTCGTATATGGGATAAGTGTCGCCCCACTTCTCAAACGTTGCGAGCAACTTGCCGTTATCAGCTTCGTTCTTCTGATGGCGAAGCTTTATGATTGAGGGATATTCAACCACATTTGCGTTATTATCCACAGGAACGTATATATCTCTCACAGACTCAATCTCAAACTCAATCGGCAGATGCTTATATTCAAAATTCAGACCGGCACCCGGAAACAGCGTTCCGAAAACCGTCAGCAATGCAAGCAAAAAACGAAAAAGAACCATTTTATCTCAATCCCATCGTTGAATTATAATAATCATATTATATCACAAATCTTTCTCGTTGCAACAGGTTGCATACCGAAAACACACAAGCTCCGCAGGAAAACTCTGCAGAGCTTGTTATGTCATGAACCTCTTGAACGAAAGGAGGAAGTTATCGGACAAACGTGTCATAAGTGAATTTTGAAGCAAGACGGAAAGCGTTTAAAAAACTGTCGGCAACCGAGAGCGAGCTGAACTCATTGTATTTTTCCACATAGCTCAGAAACAATTCTTTTTCTTCGCCCGTCAGTCTGTCGGAAAGCTGCTTTTCAAGTGCAGTCAAAGCACCAAGCTTTTTCTTAAGCTCATTTCCGAATTCTGGTGTGTAATTCTGCGTTTCGATGTTGCCGTAATAAAAATCTTCAATGAATCCAGCCATAAAAACCTCTTTCCGCCGCTTCGTTTTCTGTATACCTATTTTATCAGATATCAACCCGCCACGTCACGTTCTATAGCGCACAATCTTTAACGCGAATTCAGCATTATGGCCTCTGTAGCGCACAAAAGAGCCCACCCAAAGGTGAGCTCTTTTAAATAATCATTTCATTTCTTCCGTTATCCATGCCATAAGCAGGTTAACGATTTTTTCTTGCTGACTCTGAGTCAGTTCTTTGCCTTGTGGGACTCGATACCATTTCTCAAGGCATCCACGGCAGCAGCAGGCACAAGCGTGCTGCGCCACAAACACGGGATGACCCCGCATCGGAGTCTGCTTACCATCATTTGGCGGATATGCAGGTGCCAGACGGGTGCGAACAAACTCCTCTGCGTGTTTTCTTACGGTATCCATTCCCTTTTCGGCAATATAAGCCTTGTCTCTCTCCGTCAAGTGAAACCTCGCACGGAAATCCGACTTTTTCAGTTTTAAAAGTGTTTCGTTAATACTTGCCATTTTCTTTATGCCGCCGCATTCGCATTGATCTGGTCAATGATTTTCTTTATGCCAAGCCATACGGAAACATCAGTGAAGATGTCCACGATGCTGCCTTGGTCGGAGAAAGGTGTTTCTTTCAGAACAGAAAGATCTTTCATCATTCCGTTGCGAACAATATACTCAACAATCTGATTGACAAAATATATCTGTCTGCTGTCAAGGCTTGCGTTGTTGAGATACTCTGCAAACGCTTCCTTTGCGGCATTCATATCAAGTCCGACAATGCCTCTGACGAATTCGCCAAGAGGTACTGAACCGCAGCTTGCTTCATAATCTTCTTTTGAACCGACTTCGCTCCACAGAATTTTCTCAAGAGCCTTCACATCGTCTGCATTGAGAGGAACGTTGCTTCTGAGCTTCGCGATAACTTCGTTATCCTGATGCTGACGCACGTAGAACTCTGCTTTTGCTTTGTAATCCTGCAGGTCATCGCTTTCAAGCTCGGATTCATTCCAATCCATCGAAAGAATTTTATCGTCAAGAGTTGTTGTGTAGGTTATGTGTTTGACTATGATGTATTTTATCAAATCACGCAGATTTTCTCTGATATTTTCAAACTCATTGATGCCTGCTGTTTCAACGTAATCCGTGTGCAGAATTTTCTTTATCAGTTCCTGCTGTGACATAATCTCGGGAATATTTGCGGTGTTTGCAAGGGCATTAACCTTTTTGACGAGGTCGTTTCTTGCCTTCGAATATTTCTTGCCGACAAGATATGCGAGCTCAATTCCGTACATAAGCACATCGAAACGCAGAGCCTTTGCATCGTCTTCATCGGGAACAACAAGCGGTGCGATTTCTTCTTTGAGTTCGAGCGTATTCTCATATGTGAGCGCATTGTAGTTGTCAGGATTTGAATAAAGCTCAACAAAACGAAGATGCTGTTTAACCGAAAAGCTTTCTTTGTTAAGCTCCCTGACCTTGCGCACCATATCTTCAACAAGCAGTTTTCTGAATGCAATAAGCTCGTTGGTCTGATAATCTATATCCTGCAACTTATAGGCAATCTGTGCTTTGAGATTGAAGATTGCACTCTGCAACGCAACGGCACTTGTTGTTTTGCCTTTGCCGCCCATTCTGAAGAACTCAAAGTTTCCGCAGAAATCGAAGATGTAGAATATCTTTTTGTCTTCGCCGTCAATAAGATTCGGGCAAAGACGGGTGCCTCTGCCGACCATCTGCCAGAATTTTGCTTTACTCATAACCTTTTTAAAGAATACGAGATTCAGCACTTCGGGCACGTCGATACCTGTGTCAAGCATATCAACTGAAATTGCAATCTGCGGTAATTTCTTCGGATCGGAAAATTCATCAATTGCACTCTGGGCATAGTTGATTTTGTTATCGATAACCTTTGCATAACCGTTGAGATGGGGATATTCTTTGTTGAACACCTCAAAAATCTTTTCTGCGTGGCGGTGATTTTTTGCAAAGATAATCGTTTTACCGATTTTCTGACCATAGTCAATTTTAATACCGTTTGTCATCAGGACATTGAGCACTTCTTTGATTGTGTCTTCATTGAAAATCCAGTCATTAAGGGCTGATGAGCCGATTTTGTCAGGCATTTCACCGTCATGGGCGAAAGTGGCTTCATATTCTTCTTTATCTTCATCTGACAAAGCAGC
>JAZNBM010000101.1:0-5235 GCA_045587045.1 Acutalibacteraceae bacterium
TGCTTCACGAGAAGTGAGGTCGCCGTTGTAGCCCTGCTTGAGGTTTACGCCGACTTCTCTTGCAGCTTCCATCTTGAACTGATCAAGAGCAGCTCTTGCCTGAGGAACAACTGAATTATTCTTTGACATTTCGTTTACACCCCTTCAAATTCAATTTGCGTTTGCCTTATTATTGTTGCAATCATTCAGGAGTTTAATTATTAATTTTTTGATTAATTTGAAAGTTTTGAACAAGAAAACCGCCTCACAAAAGTGAAACGGTTTATAATAACGGGAATCAGATTATGTACTGAGTTTATTATGCGGATTTTCTCATCCGCTTTTTTCGCCCTTTGAAAGCCTTAAATTGTTTCTTCTGCTGCCGTTGCTTCTTTGAGTGTTCCCTCTATGTTTGCGATAAGGGAATTACGTCTTTCAATCATGGCGGCGGAATCAACCGGAATTCCTGCATGAAGCTCGCCGGGTTCAATAAAATTAAGTCCGCCCTCATATTCTGCAGGAAAATAACCTTCTTGGGCAAGTTTTTCCCTTTGTTTCAGAACCTCCATGACATATTCGTGCTGCGGATTGTTGAAATCCCAGAACAGATACGGAACAATCATCATAACGAAACCGACAAGGTCAAATATCAGCGGAACTGCAAGAATGTTGAATCTTGCAGAATCTATATAGAGAACGTCCCAGTTTGAATTGAATCCGTTTCTGAGAATGATTACGGGTATTATCAGGCTGACAAATGTTGTAACGGGAGAAATAATCCAGTTAAAAACTCCGCTGAAATTCTCAAGACGCTCACCGGAAAGATACATCTGATAGTCATTCTTTCTGACACCCATATCACTGTCGGCAACATCGGGAATTGAAGTTGCAAGACCTTTGAAGAATTCACACGCAAAAATAACAATACCGCATAAATTCTGTTTTGTCGGAAAAGCCATAATCGTCAGCATTTCTGCTACGGCACTGACCGCGCATATTACAAGCTTTATGATTTTCAGACTTCTGTATGAAAATCGCTTTACAAAATACGGTGCAACAAAGCTGAGAGGCGTTGATCTGAAACTCATCAAAGTTTTCATCAGGGCGTAAATTGCACATTGGGTATACATTCGGAACGAGAAGAAATACATAACGTTTACTATGCTTATCATTCCGTTACCGAACGAATCAAGCAGTGTAGAAATAGTGTTCAGCCAGTTATACTTGTTTTTCATAACCTGAGAAATTCCGTACCATAAGGATATCTTCTGCTTTTTTTCAAGCGGAGGCTGAGGGATTCTCTCTGAAATATTTCTGACACTCAGCAGGGTTAACGCTCCCATGGGAATGAATACTGCAGGAATAACAAACTTATAGAATCGTATGTCGCTGAAGGCAATTCCGAAAATCGGAATTATAATATCAAATATATTCTTTACAAAATGCGAAAGTTTTACAGGCCAGGTTCTTATAAGCATTCTTTCGTGAGGGTTGGGAGAAATATTCTGAGTACACTGCTCAATAACATTATCAAACGGGAACATATCATATACCATAAACAGAAGATATGCCATCCACATTCTGTCTTCAACAAGCTTTACATTGTAAATCGGAAGCCAACCGATAAGGATTATCATAGCAGACTTCTGGACAAAGTTTGAAAACAGCACATATTTATATCTTCCGTATTTGGGAACAAGTTTCTTTCTCCAAAGAATATTACGAAATCCGCCGTATGCGTTCACAAACAGCTGTATGCCGAATATTTTAAGAAAACTTCTTGCGCTTACACCGTTTATTCCGTTAAGAACTTTAACCAATGACAAGGGAAGAAACGCGGAGGAGTCGAACAGTATCATACATAATCCGGCAAGTGAAACTATGCCGTAAAAAGCAAGAAGTTTTCTCTCTGTTTTCTTTTCAAGAATACCGAGATTATCGTTAACGAACCAGTTAAGAACATTCCACAGATAGGTCAGCGGAAGTCCGATGAGAGTAATGACGGAAAACGCAAGATAAGGAAGCTTGTAATGATACATTATGAGGAAACATGATGCACTGAAGCCAAGATATTCAAGAGGAGATTTGATGCTGTAATTCATTCCGACTCCGAAGAATACTGTCAGATACTCTTTGAACGGAATGTAGTTCCCTTTTTCTCTGTCAGGTTCATTCCAATGATTTTTTACATTTTGAAATAAAGCTGTCATTTTACCGTTGCCCATCAGCTTGCCCTCCTTTCCTGACCATAAACAGCCTCTATATCTTTAAGAGAGGTCGTACTTTGTTTCGGAAGCCAGTTTTCGCCAAATTCGATCATATCTTCATTTTCGGCACCAAGATATATTTTTTCGCATCCCAGGTTGCCGAAAAAGGCGTGGTGTCCGATAAACTTTACGCTTTCGGGCACATAAATATATGTAACTCTTTCGCAATACGAAAATCCGTCGGAACCGATTGATTCAACCCCGTCGGGTATTGTAATCGTTTCAAAACCCTTGCACTTGAAGAAAGCAAGGTTACCGATTTCTTTAACTGAAGAAGGAATATCAACATATATCAGTGCTTCGCAGTCGCTGAAACATGAATCCTCAATTTTTGAAACCGAATCGGGTATTACATAGAAAGCATGCTTTGAAAACTGCTTGCCGTATTCTTCGGCATCGGCTGTTGTTTCATCGCCGTATTTTTTTGAAAACTCACTCAAAAATACTTCGGTAGTTTTTTCATCGGAAGGAGCAACACATCCTGCTCCGAGTGCAGCTCTGTACTGATGATTTCTCATAGGATGGAGAATGATTTCTTTCATATCCTTCGAATAAAGAACGCCGTCAACAGAAACGTAGTTCTGATTTTCGGGATCAACTATTACCGCCATAAGGTTTTTGGTATAGTAAAAGCAATGAGGTTCAAGCTTTGAAACATCTTTTCCGATAAATATAAAACGCACATATTCATTACAGCTCATTGAAAATTCGCGCACTTCGGTAACAGGTTTTGACTGATTGGCATTGCCCGATTCATCTCTGACATAATCAATGTGCAGTGTTATATCATCTTCCTTGCCGACAAACTGATAAAGGATATATCCGTTATCTGTTTCCTTGTATGTATATTTGTCGGAACTGATTGAATTAAAGCTGAAAAATAAAGAAAGACCGACAAAAATTGATATTATAATAACAAATAAAACCTTGAATAGCGTGTTTTTTTTGCCTTTCATTTTCAAGTCCGGTTTTTTGTCAAAAAGCGGATCGTAAAGCAAATCTGTTTTGCTGATTGTAATATTGTCAGCCATTCATCTATTCCTCCTTTTTTAGCAGGTACTTAACCACCATTCGGTGTAGGCATCGGGATAGTTGGTTTTGAATCCCGCTATGCCCATATCGCATATCTGCTGCCACCACTCGGGATAATCGCCAAGATTTGAAAACACTTTGATTCCCATAGACTCAAACATTTCAACGTCCTCTTTAGTGAACGCTTCGTTATTGAGACCCACTTCCCAAAGATCGGAGCGTTTAACGAAATCCATTGTTTGTTCATTTATAAAACGGATATTTGCACCCAAACGCAGTCCCTCAGGCTTTCCGTTTTTACGGTAATGTTCCTGCATCTCTTCAAGCACTTCCCAGTCACCTGAGAAGAATATGTATTTTGAAACGTTTTCAGATTTTGCAAGAATTTCATCCATGCGGGGACACATACCCTTGCACTTGAATTCAACCTCAACGGTGAGGTCATAGTCAACAGTTGACAGCCATGCATCAAATTCGGGGAAGGTTATCAGATGGGTCACTCTGTCTTCAACGTAATCGGGCGGTGTGATCATACGTCTTCCACCGAAATGCTCCGTCCACGGATAAGGAGGATATTTAAGTTTAAGTGCATTACGATAAGGAATATCAAATTTCTTTATCTGCTCAGCCGTCATATCCAGTAGAACGTCACGGTGCTTTTCAAAAGTCATATAACCCATATTACCGTTATGAGTTATAATTATTTCTCCGTCTCCGCACAGTTGGATATCCAGTTCAATGCCCTCAAAACCGAGTTCTGCAGTTTTTCTGAATGCTTCCAGGGTGTTTTCAGGAGCAAACTGTGTCACACCCGTATGTGCAATTCTCATCGGCATTCCGCAATATTCTTTTTTCATCATTTTTACTCCTTACTTTTTATTCTGCAATAACAGCCACAGCCTGACCCGCTTTGAGGTTAAGAGAAAATTTTTTGTTTTCAACCGCAACGTCGCAAAGATATTCATTGCCGTCAGCGGTGATGATATATACCCTGGCTTTGTCAAATTCAGCATCGGGAACATTCCACTCGCCGTCTTTTCCGTTTTCGGAATATGCGATAAAGATTTTGTTATCTTCCGTTATCGGCAGAATAACGTCGTAACCTTTTTTCAGTTCAATGCCGTTCTTGGTGATTGAAAGTTCATTTCCGCACGTTTCAACACCATCAGAGAAAGTCACTTTATAACCTTCTTTGTCATTACCCGTATAGCTGAGCCTCTTATATCGGTTAAGATATGTATACGGCACCTGCATTGTGCAGAACTGCCTGATAAACATCGGCACCCATACGTCTTTTTCAATGCCGTTATTCATCCAGATATCTTCACCGTGCACCGTACCGTAGAATACATTTCTCAAAGGCTCAACGTTGAGATATCCGCTGAATTCATCTGCCTGAATATTGATGCAATCGTCGATTGTCATATTGCTCATCCACCAGACGGCAGGGATTCTTCCCAGCGTGCGGATAGGTGCATCGCGCCAGTCTGTATCAATAATTTCAGCACCGCATTTTTCGTAATACTTTCTTATGGGGTGGTTACTCTCGGAGCGTAACGGCATTTCACGGTAAGTATATTCACTCGTAACGTCAATTCCGAGGCTCATAATATAGTCGAGCATCTTGTTTCTTGCCTCATCCTGCTCATGCATTTCTGTTCTTGGTCCGAAATTTTCCGCAATGCAGAAGTTATCGAGATGAACCGTGCCCGCCTCTCTGACAGGAATAACCTCACAGAATCGGTCAAAATATTTTTTGAAAAGACCGCTTTCCCAATACTGCTTATATGATGTTTTATATGCATTTCTTCCGTAGAAAACCTCAATAACCGCCGGAGTACCGTCGGGATACTTTGTTATTGCGCTTGCTTCAACAAATTCGGGATGTGATTGATTTGCATCATATTCGTCGGCAAGGTTACCGTGAACACTTACTACCGTGTTGTATTTTTCAGCT
>JAZNBM010000102.1:0-8833 GCA_045587045.1 Acutalibacteraceae bacterium
AAGGGCAAAAAGAGCCATGTTCTTTCGCAGATGGGTCTTGACCACAGACGCCTTGACAGTCCGCTCAGGATAAGCTTTTCAAGGTTTACCACAATTCAGGAAATAGATGCTCTCATTCTCGGCATTGCAGAAGCAAAAAGAGTAATCAGAGCTGCAAAATAAATCATAATTCGGAGTTTAAAATGAAAGAAATCATTCTTATTAAAAACGGAGAGCTTGCTCTCAAAGGTCTCAACAGAAGAACGTTCGAGGATATGCTCGTCAAAAATATGCGCCGCAGGCTTGAGGGCGTCGGCAAATTCAAATTTACCGTTGCCCAGTCAACAATTGTTGCTGAGCCCGAGGATGAAAACGTGGATTTTGACGAGGCAGTTGAAAGAATCGGCAAAATTTTCGGCATCGCAGGTTTTTCAAGAGCAGCTGCCGTTGAAAAGGATATGGATACAATTCTTAAGAGCGCAGAGGAATACCTGGCTCCCCAGCTTCTGACCGTCAGAAGCTTCAAGGTTGAAGCAAAGCGCTCCGATAAGAAATTCCCTCTCAAATCTCCCGAAATCTGCAGAGAAACAGGCGGATATCTGCTTCGCAAGTTTCCTCATCTGGAGGTTGACGTTCACAACCCTGATATCGTTGTTACTGTTGAGGTAAGAGATTCAAATGCCTATATCCACGGCAAACAGATTAAAGGCGCGGGCGGTATGCCCACAGGCTCTGCAGGCAGAGCGGCGCTTCTTATTTCAGGCGGCATTGACAGCCCCGTTGCCGGCTATATGATGGCAAAAAGAGGTCTTGAGCTTATGGCTGTTCATTTTGCTTCGCCTCCCTACACAAGCGAAAGAGCAGAGCAGAAAGTTCATTCTCTTCTTAAGCAGGTCAGCAAATATTCAGGCAGAATTGCCCTTTTTGTTGTTCCTTTCACAAAAACACAGGAGCTTATCAAGGATAATTGTCCCGAAGAAATCTTTACGGTCATTATGCGCCGCATGATGATGAGGGTTGCACAGAAGATTGCGGCAAAGGAGCACGCAGGTGCACTCATCACGGGTGAAAGCGTCGGTCAGGTTGCGAGCCAGACAATGCAGGCAATAGCTTGTACCGACAGCGTTTGCGATATTCCCGTTTTCAGACCGCTTATCGGTATGGATAAAGATGAGGTTGTTGCGATTTCAAGAAAAATCGAAACCTTTGACATTTCAATCCTTCCCTATGAGGATTGCTGCACTGTTTTCACCCCAAAACATCCCAGAACAAGACCTACCATCGAATACGTTGAAGAGTGCGAAAAGGCGCTCGAGGTAGACAAGCTTGTTGAAGAAGCTGCCGAAAACGCAAGATTCGTTCTTATCAGCGGCTATTGATATAAAATAAACAAGGAGTTGCTTCGATTGGCAGTTTGCGAAATATTATCTGTCGGCACCGAGATTCTGCTCGGCGATATATTAAATACCAATTCAAGATATTTATCGGTTGAGCTTGCCGGAATCGGCATCTCCGTTTTACGCCACACAACCGTTGGCGATAATCCCGAAAGACTTGCCTCCGCCTTAAAAACCGCGCTTGAAAGAAGCGACATCGTTATTGCAACGGGCGGTCTCGGCCCAACAGCAGACGACATTACAAGAGACGTTTGCTGCGAGGTTATGGGGTTTGAGCTTGTGTTGGATGAAGCCATAGCGGCAGGTATCCGAAGTTACTTTGAATCAAGGGGCATTCAGATGCCCGAAAATAATCTCAGGCAGGCTTACGTGCCTGTCGGCGGCACGGTGTTTGAAAACAAAAACGGCACCGCTCCCGGTCTGGGATTAAAGAAAAACGGCAAATGTGTTGTTATTCTGCCCGGTCCGCCCTATGAGATGGCTCCGATGTATCACGAGTGTGTTGTGCCTTATCTTGCAGAGTATTCCGACGGCGTGATTGTTTCGCACACGGTCAGAACAATGGGAATCGGCGAAAGTGCAATGGCAGAGCTGGTTGACGATTTGCTCAGCGGTGAAAACCCCACGGTTGCGCCTTATGCAAAAAAAGGAGAGGCTTTGCTCAGGGTTACGGCAAAGGCGGCAACGCAAGCCGAGGCGCAGCAGCTTCTTGAGCCTGTTATTGAAGATATACGCAACAGGCTCGGCGAATTTGTTTACGGCATAGACAGTCAGAGCATTGAAGAGAGAGTTGTTGAGCTTCTTAAAAAATACAAGCTCACTCTTGCAACGGCTGAAAGCTGCACCGCAGGATATATTCCCAAAAGAATAACCGATATTGCAGGTGCAAGCGAGGTTTTTGAATACGGAGCAATAACATATTCAAATGACGTTAAAGAAAAAGTGCTGGGTGTCAGGCACGAAACTCTGGTTGCTCACGGTGCAGTGAGCAAAGAAACAGCCGGAGAAATGGCATCGGGTATCCGCCGTGTTTCGGGTGCGGATATCGGCATATCCGTTACGGGTATTGCAGGTCCGGGCAGCGACGGTACAAACAAACCCGTCGGTCTGTGCTATATCGCCCTTGATGCGGCAGACGTACAGATATGCGAAAAAATTGAAACGGGGAAAAATGACAGAGAATACAACCGTTACGTTAATTCCTCACGCGCCCTCAATCTGGTGAGGCGCTATATTGAAAAGAAGGAAGGTTTGATGAAATGAACACAAAAAAGAGATTGATTTCGGTCTGCTCTGCGATTGCGGCGCTGATACTTGTTTTCGGCTCACTTGCCGTTGCAGGCGGTGCGGCTTCACCTACACCCGTTGCACGATACAAGCTGCAGGGCACCGTTGAATATGACCCTCTTGCAAAACAGCTTGATGCGGTTAAATCAAACAGCTACAAGCAAACAAATTTCCCGGCGGACAGAGTTATATCCGAAGACCTTAAGCAGGCATACGCTGTCAACAATAATCTTGTGGGCTGGCTTTCAATTCCCGGCACGGAAATTGATACCGCCATACTTCAGGGAAAAGACAACAGCCACTATCTCACTTATGATTTCTACGAGAGATATACAACGGAAACCACAGGCACAAACTACGGCAATCTTTATCTTGATTACCGTTGCTCAAATACTGACCAAGTTTCAAAAAATATGGTTATCCACGGGCATACAACGGGCAGAGCAAGCGGCATTCCCAAGCAAGCGTTCCGCTCACTTTATGATTACAGGGATATGAACCATTTTATAAAAAACCCGATTATAAAGTATCAGACTCTCAATGCCGAATATACTTATAAAATCTGCGCAGTTTTCCTTTCAACAACCCAGAGGGCAGACGATAACGGCTATATGTTCAACTATATTTATCCCGATATGAGCGATAACAATATGGTTGGTTATATTGAACAGGTTCAGCAGAGAATGCTTTATGAAACAGGCGTTTCACTTGAGCCTACCGATAAGGTAATCACACTCTCCACCTGCATTTACGATTACGGCGCAAGCGTTGATACACGCCTTGTTATTGTAGGCAGACTTCTTCACGAGGGCGAGAGCGAAGAAATTAACGTTTCCCTTGTCAAGGATAATCCCGATTACCGCAGACCGCAGGTTTGGTATAACCGTTACGGTAAAACAAATCCCTATAAGAACACAGCGGCTTGGGTTCCCAGCGCTAACTGATTCGGAGGATTAACATATGGATAATAACGAAAACAGAAACGAAAACTTAAGCTTCATCACTGATGAAGACGTGCTGACTGAGATTGATTTCGGCAGTTTTCTTGAAGAAACCTCGAAGGATGCAACAATTTTTGAGGGCTTCCACGAGGATATAGAAAAAACAGAGAGAAGCCTTGAGAGCGAATTGCAGAGTCTGTATGATGACATTATGAGCAGCGGACCTGCAACAATAGTTCCCAAGCCGATGTCGGTTATCACTTCCGAGGAGCTTCAGACCGAAGAAACGTCTGTTTCTTCAGAAAACGGTTTGAGCGAAATGTGGATGAACCCCGAGGAATATATGGATATTCCCGTTATATCGCTTGATGAACCCGAAGAAATCGCCGGGGAACAGGAAACCGTCCCCGAAGAGGCATTTTTCAGACCCGAACCGCAGACAGAGGAGGAAACTCCCGAATTTACTGCAGAAACCGTGCCCGAAGCAAATGACGGTTTTGCACAGACATCTGACCCTGTTGACGAAACGGAACCGAATTTGCAGGTCGAAGCCGAAGCGGAATCCGTTGCAGCTGTATCCGATGTTGAAAAAGACGATATTTTCGGTCTTATAGACAGCATGAAAAATTCAGCAAGCGACGAAAGCGGCTTTGAAGATATTCTTGCGGAAATTGAGGCGAATACGGAAATTGCTCCCGTAGCCAATGACTACGGTGCAATTGAAGAATTTCTGAAATCCTTCCCTGTTGAAACCACGGTTGCACAGGACCCTATACTTGAAGAAGCCAATGAAGCGGCAAAGGGTCTTTCGGATATTCAGCTTCCCGTTCAGGGTCAGGACAAGATTGACGAAGTGGATGTTGTCGAGTGTGCTGAAACAGAAAAGGTTGCAGAGCCTGTTGCCGATTCGGTGATTCTTCCCGAGGCCGAACAGGAAAGCGCGGACAATGTTGATGTTATTGATTGCACGGAACCCGAAGCTCAGGGGAACCGGATAAACACAAATTCAGAGGAATTTGAGCGTGAGCTTGCCGCCCTTTTGGGTGAAACGGTTCCGTCGGTTGCTGCAGATAATGCGGAAGAAGCAGACGGCGGTTTTGTTGTCAACATTCCCGAAGATGGTGTCAATTTTGCGGCGGTAAATTCAGTTTCTGAAACAGAAACAACTCCTGAAACAAATGAAGCACAGCCGCCTGTTTTCTTTGACCCCAATATGGTGCAGAGTTATGCTCCGAACACCGAAGACAGAACAGAAAGAGTGGTTATCGGCGATTTTGAGGCAGCCAAAAAAGCGGCTCTTGAAGCGAGTACCGAAGAAACCAAAGAACAAAAGAAAGAACGAAAAAAGCAGGAAAAAGAAGCCAAGAAAAACGGCGAAAAGAAAAAGATATCAGCAGGCGAGGTTATCAGAAGAATAGTTCTTGCGATTTCCTTTGCCGTTATGGCAGTCTGTGCTGTAATTCTTATCAACACATATTTGGTCCAGCCCAAAATTGCCGAAAAAAATACTTCTGAACAAAACAGTCAGCTTGAAGCAGGAGAGGATAAATACGGTGACGTTGCGGTTGATGACAGCATCAGAAACGAATACGACGTTGACTTCCCCGAAGGTATGCTGGCGAAATATGCTCAGCTTTATAAGGCAAATCCCGACCTTCGCGGTTGGATTTCAATTCCCGCCTACGAGATAAATCTTCCCCTTGTTCAGGCAGAGGATAACGACTATTATCTCAAGCGAAATTTCTATGACAAGTGGGTTTCTCACGGTGTACCCTTCTATGATTACAGAATTGCTGAAGATCAGTTCAGCAATCTGCCCCGTAACACCGTCATCTACGGTCACAATATGAGAAGCGACCACCTGATTTTCGGTATGCTTGAAGAATACAGAGAAATTGACGGCTTTAAGCGTGCTCCGATTATTGAATGCAACACTATTTACGGCGATTATAAATGGGTTGTATGCGGTGTATTCATTTCTAACAGTGATCCCAAGCACGATAACGACTATGTTTTCCCCTATAACTTTATTGATTGCAGCGACCAGCTTTTTGCCGAATATATTGTTGAACTTGAAAAGAGATCGCTTTATAATACAGGTGTAGGTCTTGAGGTAACGGATAAAATTCTTACTCTCTCAACCTGTGCTTATGATTTCAAGGATGCAAGACTCGTTGTTGTTGCAAGACTTCTCAGACCGGGCGAAAGTGTTAATATTGACACCTCAAAGGCTGTTATGAATTCAGACCCCAAGGGTCCGCAGAAATGGTGCGATGAGCTTAATAAGCCCAATAACTATGCCGATGAAAAGCATTGGTACATTGACTGATTTTTGAAATGAAAGGACGGTGCAGGCAGTGGCAAGTTTCAGGCAAAACCTTGAATCCGTTGTTGCAAGCGGCAAAAAAATTGCTGTTGCATCAGTCGGCTTTTATGAGCCGATGATGTCGGTTGCGGCAAGTGTTGAAGGCGGCGAAGAAGCATTTGTTGTTTCGCAGGTCGAAGGCAGTGCAATAAACGCTGATTCTCTTGCTCGGGCGGCAAAAGCCGCAAAAGAGCATTCTTCGGCTGATTTCGGCGCGGCGGTGTCACAGGTTGAAACTGAAAACGGCGAAAAGCTGGTGCTTGTCTGCCTTGCCGATTCTCAAAGTGCGTGGGGTGCCAAGGTGTTTGCCGATGGTGACGAAAGTACAAAGGCACTTGCAGGCGCGGCAATAACAAAGCTGTGCGAAATGCTGGCTGAAACCGTTGCTGCGGGCACACTGGCAACAACCCCCGACACGCAAAAACAAAAAAAGACCCCATGGCTGCCGATAATAATTATTATGATCGGTGTTGCGGCGGCGGTTATCCTTGCTTTGCTTGTTGCATTTTTCTTTAAAGAAAAATCAGCAGATACTTCAGTATCTTTAAAGGGCGGAGCAAACGGCGTGGCTGTGCTGGCGGCTGAGGCTGAAACAACATCCGCAATTATTGAAGAAGAAACTGCCGGTTACCGTGGCGGAAGCGGCATCGGTGACGAGATGGAACTTATTTTGGAATCTCTCCCCCTCGGCGAAGGCGCAGATGTTTCCGGAACGGTACAGCAGACGCAGGCACCGACACGGAATGAGCAGATGTCGGGCACACAGGCACAACCGCCTGTTGCAAGCACAACGAAGCCTGTGACTAATCCGACTGCAGGCACAACGAAGGCACCTGTTTCAACAACTAAAACTCCGTTAAAGCCATCAACCACAGTGCCGAAACCGACTCAGCCTCCCACAACCAAACCTGAACCGACCACTGGCAAGACAGATGTTGCCGCCAAAAGCGGAACTTTTGTGTTTACCTGCTATGGCTGGGGTCACGGTGTGGGAATGAGCCAGGAAGGTGCAATCTCAATGGCGAAAAAAGGCAGTGATTACAAGAAAATAATTGCCGCATATTTTCCGGGAACAACAGTAAAACCGGATGCAGAAATGCCTCAAACGGTAAAATACGGCGGTGTTGAATACGGTATTGTTGAATACCTTTGCAAAACATCTTATAGGGAGATAGGCAACAGCGCACCAAAAGAGGCAATTAAGGCGCAGATAGTTGCGGTTTATACTTTTGCCAAAACATATGGATTTGACGTGGATGTTTCGCGCCATGCTTTTTCTGCAAACTGGGCATATGAGGGCACGGCAACACACAAAGCTTGTATGGAAGTGCTTGATATGCAAAGTGCTGACGATGAACCGAAGGCGGTTTATGTTGATTATAAAGGACAACCTGCATTCACCTGTTACTTTGCAAGCTCTGCAGGCGAAACTGCATCGGCAAGCTCAGTCTGGGGAGGCTCTTACCCATATCTTTGCGGCGGCATAAAAAGCCCTGAAGCCGTTGAGATTTCCGAGGTCAGAATAAGCTCTGAGGAAATGAGAAATCTTATTCTGGATTATGATGAAAACATTGTTCTGGGCGATGATCCGTCACAATGGATAACCGTTGTGTCGCACGACGGGGCTTACAATTCTTCTGTCGGTTATGCTTCTGTTGTCAGAGTGGGCAACAAGGAGATGAGAGGCAATCATTTCAGGGGTAATGTCTGTGATTACAAGCTTCGTTCCCATTGTTTTACCGTTAGATTTATTTCTGATTAACAATGGGTGAATTGCAGTGAACCCGGATTTACGGTGCAGTAATGTTACTTTTGAAATCAAGACGGCAAAACTGTTATTTTAAAGTGCAAATGTGCATTTTTTTATATTTGTTTTGCATAGATATATTGACATAAAGGCTATTATTTGTATATAATAACATTATAAATTATTACAAAATCTGACGGTTTTTTTAGTTTCGGAACCGTCAAAAATCACTTAATTCGGCGCAAAAAATTTTTTGAATATAAATTATTTGAAAGGCGGTATAATACCATGTCAAAAATTTGCGGAACCTGCGGCGCGGCTTGTGAAGACAATGCAAACGCTTGCAGCAATTGCGGAGCTCCCTTTGCAGCAGAAAAAAAGAATAAGCTTACAGATATCTGTGCCAAGATACCCGGCTTAAACAAGCTTCAGCCCAAAATCCAGATGCTTATTGCAAAAATTGTTATTATTGCAGTTCCTGTTCTTGCAGTGCTTGGCATTATTCTGATTATTGTGGCTGCTGTTGCTCTTAATTCAACTCCCAAGGCAGCACTTGAAAAGTATTTTGATTCAATCGCTGACAGAGATGTAAAGGCAAACATTGCGGTTATGCCCGAATATTATAAAGAGCAGTATAATAATCTTGAAGATTCAACAATCGAAGACGAAGTTGAGCAGGATCTTAAAGACGAGCTTGAAGAGTACGAAGAAGAATACGGTCACAACATAAAGTTCAAGCTCAAAGTTGTTGATAAAGAAGAAATCACAAACAACGAACTTAAAGAAATCAAAGAAAGATATGAGTTCAAAAACCTTGACGTTGACAAAATCAAAAAAGGCGTAGAAATTGACTTTGAAATTACCGTTAAGGGTAAAGATGGCGAAGATGAAGCTGACGGAACAGCTGTTCTTATCAAAGAAGACGGCAAGTGGAAGGTTTACAAGGTTCACTTCGATTTTGATTAATTTAAAACTGATGATGATTTGTCAAACTAAGTGCAACACTTTTTGATAGAATCATCAAATAAATCCAGCGGTTTTTGGTAATTTAAAACTTTCTTGGGCCTGGCGTTAATCAACGCCAGGTTCTTTTTTAGTGTAGCAGGACTGACGCGGG
>JAZNBM010000103.1:0-4999 GCA_045587045.1 Acutalibacteraceae bacterium
GCCTGCGAAACCTGCTGCACAACGGGTATGGTTCTCGTTATGGGTGAAATCACAACAACCGCAGAGCTTGATATTCCCAAAATTGTAAGGGAAGTTGTAAACGATATCGGTTATAATAATGCAGAGTACGGCTTCGATTGCAACACCTGTGCTGTTATGACTGCTCTCGATAAGCAGTCAGGCGATATCGCAATGGGTGTTGACAGACTCGGCGCAGGCGACCAGGGTATGATGTTTGGTTTTGCCTGTGACGAAACTCCCGAGCTTATGCCCCTTCCCATTTCGCTTGCTCACAAGCTCTGCGCAAAGCTCACTGAGGTTCGCAAAAACGGCACGCTCGGCTATCTCCGCCCCGACGGCAAGAGCCAGGTTACAATCGAATATGACGAAAACAACAATCCCGTCAGAGTTGACACCGTTGTTATTTCTTCGCAACACTCCGCTGATGTTACTCTTGAACAGATCAGAGCAGATATCACCGAAAAGGTTATCAAGGCTACAATCCCTGCCGATATGATGGACGAAAACACCGTTTTTCACATTAACCCCACAGGCAGATTTGTTACAGGCGGACCTATGGGTGACAGCGGTCTGACAGGCAGAAAGATTATCGTTGATACATATGGCGGCTATGCACGTCACGGCGGCGGCGCATTCAGCGGCAAAGACCCCACAAAGGTTGACCGCTCCGCAGCTTATGCAGCACGCTACGTTGCAAAGAATATTGTTGCTGCAGGTCTTGCAAAGAAATGCGAAGTTGAGCTCGCATACGCAATCGGCGTTGAGCAGCCCGTATCCGTTTTCGTTGATACCTTCGGTACAGGTAAGCTTGCTGATACCGATATTGCAGAAATCGTCAAGAAGCTCTTTGACCTGAGCCCTGCAGGCATCATCAAGGCACTTGACCTTAGAAAGCCCATCTACAAGCAGATTGCGGCTCTCGGTCACATCGGCAGAACAGATGTTGACCTTCCCTGGGAAAAGACAGACAGAGTTGACGATATCAAAGCTGCCGCAAACATCTGAAAATAAAAATAAGCCGCTGACGTTTTGTCGGCGGCTTTTTGTATCTTATCTGTTTTTTCTTTCAAGAAACTCTTTGTAAAGCTTTTCTTTATATTCGTCGGTGTATTCATAGCACCAGAGGTTGAATATTCCGTTAAAATCCTCAAAGGTTTCGTCGGGCAGAATTTTTGTCTGACCGAATTTATAGGGCAGAGTCACTTCTGCCGTGCCGTTTGAAGCAATGTGATATTCCTTTGCGATTTCAATGGCAACTCTGTTTGATTCCTGATTCGGTAATTCTTCGTCAAACTTGATTTCCGTTACTGGGAAGAGCAGACATTCGGCCTGTGACCTGCGGTAAAATTCGGGTGACGTGCCTGTGTGACCGTGGTGAGAAACTTGCATAACGTCGCATTTAAGTGTTTCTGCACTGTAACGCTTGAGAATAGCTTTGTCGCTCTCGCCCATACTGTCGCCGGGGAAAGAAACTTTGCAGCTGCCCACTCTCATCATCAGCGAAATGGTGGTGTTGTTAAAGTTATCAAGGCTTCGGGGGAATACGTCTTCGTGGGTGCAGAGTACGGTGAATTCGAGGTTGTCGATATAAAAACGCTGACCTGTGTGCATCTTACAGACCTTTATATCCTCACGCTCTGCAAGGGCATCCTGAAAGCTTTTCATCAGGTTGTTGCCTGCTGTGCCCCAGCCATAGCTGTCATCAAGGTCAAGCGAGGGCAGATTATGATAAACTGCCTTGATTTCGATTTCGTTTTTGTGATATTTAAGGATATCCGTCAGCTTGCCCACGTGGTCTTCGTGACCGTGTGAGATAAACCAGCCCTCAACAACGGGCTTTCTGCCGCCTGCCTGTTTTTTCAGGAATTCACAGATGCGGATATCGTCGTTGACGGAATAGGGGTGAGCGCTGTCAACAACAAAGAATCTGCCGTTTGCCGTTTTGACTATGTAACACATTCCGCAGTCAATCAGTGAGTGGTCAACCTCAAACTGCCAGAGGGTTGCGTTTTCTGCGGTGCTTGCAGGCGTGACGGCATATTTTTCAAACTTTTCGCGCGCAATAACACGCAAAGCTTTTTCGTTTTCACAGTAGTTAAGGTGCACCATTCTGCCTGAAACGTAGGTTTTGTGGCTGTTGGTTTCAATTTCCGTTGCGTTGTAAAGGTCGAAACCTTTACGTTCTAAATCTGCAGAAAGCTTATCAAAAACATCTTTTTCAACATCGCTGTAAAGGAGCATATAAGTTTTGTCACCGCAGTTATACTCACGGCAACCGATACCTGTGGGCAGGGGAATCGTATTAAAAACAGTGTTCATAACATCACCTCAATCGGAATATATACATTATACCACTTGCGAAGCAAATCGGCAATATTTCGCTGAAAAAATAGTTGAAATATATATGCGCGTTATGTTAGAATTGAAGCAACAAAAACCGAAAGGAAAATAATTATGTTTTATAAAATAGAAAATGATTTTTTTACCTGTGAAATTGACGATATGGGTGCCCAGCTTCACTCACTTGTTTCAAAGGAAAACGGTAAGGAATATATCTGGTACGGCAAAACCGAAATCTGGTACGGTCAGGCACCTGTACTTTTCCCTGTAATCGGTCAGCTTATCAACGATAAGTATTTTTATAACGGCAAGGAATATTCAATGCCCAAGCACGGTCTTGCAAGAAAGCTCCTTTTCAACGTCAAGGAATGCGGCGGCGCAAAGGCAGTTTTCAGCCTTGAAAGCAGTGAAGAAACTCTCGCAAGCTATCCCTTTGATTTTGAGTTGCTTGTTACTTTTGAGCTTATCGGTAAGTCGCTCAAAAACACAATGACAGTTGTTAATAAGACCGACGGCAAGATGTATTTTTCAATCGGCGCTCATCCCGGCTTCAACTGCACAATCGGTGATGTTATTGAATTTGAATGCCCGGAAACGCTTTCAACGGAACGTATTGACAGCGACAATCTTATAATTGATAAAAAATTTCCTCTGCTTGAAAACAGCAGAGAGATTGAAATCACAGAGGATATTTTCAAAGCGGATGCCCTCATTCTTTCGGGTATGAAATCGCAGAAGCTTCGCATCAAAGGCGAAAACGAGCTTGAATTCACCTTCGGCAAATGCCCCTTCCTCGGTATCTGGGCAAAACCCGGCGCACCTTACGTCTGCCTTGAGCCGTGGTACGGTGTGAATGACGGCAGAGATGTTAAAAATGATATCTCCGAAAAGAGGGGAATCGAAAAGCTTGAAAAAGGCGAAACATTTGAGTTTTTCTGGAATGCAGAAATAATTAAATAAGATAAGCAAACAGCCGTCGGTTTTCGACGGCTGTAATTTTTATTTTTTAGGTTTAAAGCAGTACCCTCCACGCATCAACAAGTCTTTCAACACTCCAGGCGGCGTTTGCAGGGCTGGTTGAGGGCAGACAGATTGCCTTTATTCCCGTTTTTGGATATGTATATTTGTTATAGTATTTTTCTGCTGTTTTTCCGTTGACGATGATTCGGTCAACCTTGCTGTTTTCAAGGATAAAAGAAAGGTCGTTTGCGGTAACGTTTTTTATGGTGCTGTCGGCACTGCCTTCGATTTCGCACGAAGCAATAACGTCCCACATAGCGAGATGATTTTCAAGAATCATCTTCTTTTTTTCTTCAACGGTTTCAGGTTTTGGGCAGCCGATAACCGCCGCCGCAACCGTCCAGAATCTGTTTTGCGGATGACCGTAGAAAAATGCGGCTTCCCTTGATTTCACAGAGGGAAAAGAGCCGAGTATAAGTGTTTTTGAATTGCCGTCAAACAGCGGCGGAATAGGATGAACAATCATATCTTTATGTATCTCTTGAGTACTTGAGAAACGGGTGTGAAAATAACAAACGTAGCAACGGCATTTATGGAACCTTTAGCAAGGTTAAATGGGATAATTGCAGGGATAAGCATTTGCGCAACGGCTTTTACGCCTGTTCCCATAAATATGCCCGTGAAAATAAGGTTGAGAGGAATCATAACAATCGCCATACCGACAACGCCGAGCACAAGACCGATTATAAGGCTCGTGACGGTCTTTTTGCGCCTGTAAATGATTGACGGGATGAGGATTAGTGCCGACGAAGCGATAAAGTGCATAAAAAATCCGATGATTCCGCTTGTTGAGCTGATTGCTACAGCTTGAATCAGGCAAACGGCAAACAGAATAATAAGACCGGGAACGGGTCCGAGCATCATTGCGCCGATGAGCACAGGGACATCTGCAGCGTCATATTCAAGGAACGCCGGAGCAAAGGGGAAGGGGAATTTCGGCACAGCGTACAGAATAACAATGGAAACCGCTGTGAGCATAGCCATAATTGTGAGCCTGAGGACCTGATTTATTCGTTTTTCTTTCATAAATAAAACTCCATTCCCTCGGAGTGCCGTGAAAAACAAAAATCGCCCTGCAAAAACAGGGCGAAAATGTCGGCATAACGGCAATCTCTTTCATCCGGACTTTAACCGTCGGTTGCGGAATTTCACCGCATCAGTCATCTTTCGATGAGTCGTGGACTTTACCACCGGTGGGGAATCTCACCCCGCCCCGAGAATTGTTAATTTCATTATATGCCGATTGATTATTTTGTCAATAGATTTGCGGCAAAAATATCTGCAGAAAAGACCTCTTATTTTTGAATTTGGGTTTGTATTTTTATATTATATATGTTACAATATTTTTAACTGTAATTTATTACTCTGTTTTGGAGGAAAAATATATGAATTTCACGGCAATCGGTGCAGGTCAGTCGCACGAGGGCTTCTGCCTTATCAAATCGGTTGAAAAAAAGATGACGGCGAAGGGCGTGCCCTATCTTGACCTTGTGCTTGCAGACAATGACGGCGAAATCAGCGCAAAGCTCTGGGATTACAAAGAGTCCCCGTCAAATACCTTTGAAAAATTTGATTTTGTTAAGGTCAGAGGCAGTTATACTCCTTTTAATGATACCAT
>JAZNBM010000104.1:0-16355 GCA_045587045.1 Acutalibacteraceae bacterium
CGCCACCAGACAATCGGCGATTTAAGCGCAGTTGTTACAGGCCTTATCCTTGCTCTCAACCTGCCCGTGTCAATCCCCTACTGGATTGCCGCAATCGGCAGCATCGTTGCCATAGTTGTTGTCAAGCAGTTCTTCGGCGGCATCGGTCAGAACTTTGCTAACCCTGCCATCACCGCAAGAATCGTTCTTCTTCTTTCATTCGGTCCCCAGATGGGTAACTGGGTAACTCCCCTTTCGTGGAAAACCGCCGTTACCACATCGGCAACACCTCTTGCCGTCGGCTACGGCAACGCAGGCGCACCGTCGCTCACAGATATGCTTCTCGGTCTCAGAGGCGGCTGCCTCGGTGAAACCTGCGCTGTTGCTCTTATTCTCGGCGGTGTATACCTTATTGCAAGAAAAGTTATCTCCCCTGCAATTCCCCTTACATATATCGGCACGGTTGCTCTTATAATGCTTATAGCAGGCAAAGGCGACCTCGGATTTGTTGCTTATCAGATTATGGGCGGCGGTCTGCTTCTCGGCGCATTCTTTATGGCAACAGACTATTCCACCTGCCCCATCAAGGTCAGAGGCAAAATAATATTCGGCATCGGCTGCGGTATTATCACCTCTCTTATCAGACTTTTTGCTTCAATGACAGAAGCTGTTTCATTTGCAATTCTTCTGATGAACCTTCTTGTTCCCTTTATTGACAGAGCAACAATCCCCAAGCCTTTCGGCACACCCAAAAAAGAAAAAAAGGCAAAGGAGGCGGCTGAGAAATGAAAAAAATCAAAGAATACGCCGCCCCGACAGTAGTGCTTTTTGTTATATGCATTGTTGCAGCATTTCTTCTTGCGGTAACAAACAACGTTACCGCTCCCAAAATTGAAGAAGTCAATGCCGAAAACGAAGCAAAGTCAAGACAGATTGTTTTTGCCGATGCAGCAAGCTTCGGCGAAGAATTCACAAACGGCGACGGCATCAAGCTTGTGCCTGCACTTGACAAAGACGGCAACACAATCGGTCACGTTGTTGTTACCGTTGAAAAGGGTTACGGCGGAGACATCTCCGTTATGACAGGCGTTGACCTTGAAGGCAAAGTAACGGGCGTCAACATCCTTTCAATGAGCGAAACCGCAGGTCTCGGCGCAAACGCTTCAAAAGAAAGCTTCCTCAACCAGTTTGCAGGCAAAGTTTTCGGTATTAACGTTACAAAAGACGCACCCAATGAGAACGAAATCAAGGCTCTCACAGGTGCAACCATCACATCAAACGCCGTAACCAAAGCGGTCAATGCGGCAATCGAAGCTTCAGGAGGTGAGAACAATGGCTAAACAGACAAAGCTTGCAAAAAAAGCTGAAAAGAAATCGCTCCGTAAAGAATTTACCAAAGGTCTTATAAGCGAAAACCCCACAATGCGTCTTGTTCTAGGCACCTGCCCCACGCTTGCCGTTACAACAAGCATTGTCAATGCTCTCGGTATGGGCGTTTCGGCGATGATAGTTCTTGTTTGTTCAAACATCGTTATCTCAGCATTGAGAAAGGTTATCCCCTCAAAAGTCAGAATTCCCGCATACATAGTTATTATCGCATCGTTCGTTACAATCGTTCAGATGATAGTCAAAGCTTTTGTTCCGGCTCTTGACGAATCTCTCGGCGTTTTCCTGCCGCTTATTGTTGTTAACTGCATCATTCTCGGCAGAGCTGAAGCCTTTGCAGGCAAAAACCCCGTTCTCGCTTCCGCAGTTGACGGTCTCGGCATGGGCGTAGGCTTCACAATTGCTCTTTGCTGCATGGGCGCCATCAGAGAAATCATCGGCGCAGGCACAATCTTCTCGGGTGCCAAGAGTCTTCTTTCTCTTGTAACAGAAACAAGCTTTGACGGCTTCACCCTCATCGGCGAAGGCGGATTAATCCCCTCAATCAGTCCGATGACAATATTTATTCTTGCTCCCGGCGGCTTCTTTACCTTCGGTATTCTTATGGCTTGCGCTAACAAGCTTGCCGAAAGAAAAGGTAAACCCAAGGCTGAACTCGGCGGTTGCTCCGCTTGCCCGATGGCAAAGAATTGCGCCATACTTAACAAGGGCGAAACCTGTGAAGAAAAAAAGGAGGAATCTAAATGATAAAAGAATATCTTTTTATTCTCCTCACCGCTATCCTCACAGCAAACTTTGTTCTGAGTAAATTCCTCGGAATCTGCCCCTTCCTGGGCGTTTCCAAAAAGCTCAACACAGCGGTTGGTATGTCTGCGGCGGTTATCTTTGTTATGGCTCTTTCAACCGCAGTTTGCTATCCCATAAACAATTATATCCTTATCCCCAATGACCTTGAATATCTTCAGACAATCGTCTGCATTCTTGTTATTGCGGCTCTCGTTCAGCTTGTTGAGATTATCCTCAAAAAGTTTATGCCTCCGCTTTATAATGCGCTCGGCATTTATCTGCCCCTCATCACAACCAACTGTGCCGTTCTCGGTGTTGTTCTTCTCAACTTCACAGAAGGCTACAACTTCATCGGCTCGCTTATCAACAGCATCGGCGCAGGTCTCGGCTTTATGCTGGCAATGGTTATTTTCTCGGGCGTTCGTTCAAGGCTTGAAAGCTGCGATGTTCCCAAGTTCCTTCAGGGACTTCCCATCGTTCTTATAGCCGCTTCAATCGTTTCTCTTTCCTTCATGGGCTTCACAGGTCTTGTTGAAGGAATTCTCGGTTAAGGAGGTAACGATGAAATGAATCCTATTTTATTTGCAGTAATTCTTTTGGGCGTTATCGGTCTTATCGCCGCTGTCGGTCTGACTGTTGCTTCAAAAGTTTTTGCCGTTCCCGTTGACGAAAAAGCAGAAGCAATCAGAGAATGTCTGCCCGGCGCCAACTGCGGTGCCTGCGGCTTCTCGGGCTGTGACGGTTATGCCGCCGCTCTCTCAAAAGGCGAAACAACGGACACCGCACTCTGCGCCCCCGGCGGAAACGACGTTTCAAAAGCCATTGGCGAAATCACAGGTCTTGCAGCAGGCAACGTAAAGCCCTCCGCCGCCGTTGTTCTTTGCCAGGGTCATAACATCAACGCAGCAACAAAGCTTGAATACCAGGGTGTTCAGAGCTGCCGTATGGCCGCACAGATTTTCGGCGGTCCCAAGGAATGTATCTACGGCTGTCTCGGATACGGTGACTGTGCCGCTGTTTGTCAGTATGATGCAATCAGCATTTGCGACGGTGTTGCAAGAATCAATCCTCATATCTGCAAAGCCTGCAAAATGTGCGTCAAGACCTGTCCCAACGGTCTTATTGAAATGATGCCTCTTGAAGAAGTCAAAGCGGCTGTTCTTTGCAAGAATCACGACAAAGGTGCAAACACACGCAAGGAATGCACAGCAGGCTGCATCGGCTGTATGAAATGCGTTAAAGCCTGTGAAGCAGAAGCTATCAGCATTGACCGTTTCTGCGCAAAGGTTGACTATGATAAATGCACGGGCTGCGGCAAGTGCCACAGCGTATGCCCCGTTGGTTCAATCGACCTGATTGACCTTGCGGTCAAGGCATAAGGAAGGAGAACTTTTAATATGGCAAAATATCTTATTGTTAATGCAGACGACTACGGTATGTGTAAAGCTGCAAATACGGCTGTTGCAGAGCTTTTTGAAGGCGGTTTTCTTAAATCGGCAACCGTTATGATGCCCTGCCCCACCGCAGAGGAGGCTGTTAAATTTTCAATCGACCACCCCGAATATCCCATCGGCATTCATCTCACAATGACAAGTGAATGGGGTAAATACCGCTGGAAGCCCCTCACAAACGGCAAAACACTTCTTGACGAAGAAGGCTTTATGTGGCACGAAAGCGATCAGGTTGAAAAGAACGCATCCTATGCCGACCTTGAAGCTGAAATCAGAGCACAGATTGACCTCGCTCACAGCATGGGTATGAAGCCCTCACACGTTGATAACCACATGGGTTCTCTCTACGGTCACTACACAGGCAGACTCGGTCTTGCAAAGATGACTCTGCGAATCTGCGGCGAATACGGTTATGCATACCGTCTTTACACCAAGCACGATAAGCGAATCTGCCCCAACGGCACACCTTATTTCCTTTACAGCGCAATCACCATTCTTTCAAAAAGATGGGGCAAAAAATATAACGTTGTTATTCCCGATTATCTTCTTTTCCCCGACTGGAATGACGATATGCGTCAGAGCTACGAAACATACAGGGATATGATTCTCAAAATCTGGACCGACCTTCCCGACGGTGTAACAGAAACCTTTATTCATCCCTCGGTTGAAACCGATGAGCTTAAGGGCATCACCGCAAGATGGCAGGACAGAGTATGGGAATATCAGCTTATGAAAGACCCCTACACTCACAAGTATCTCAAAGACCACGGCATAGAGCTTATCAGCTACCGTGAACTTAACAAAATGAAAGGCGGCATTGTTCGCTAAAGCATAAAGAAAACTCCGAGGAATCATTCCTCGGAGTTCTTTATTTTTTCAAGATATTCTTTATCTTTTTTAGTTAATTCCGCTTTTTCAAGCATATCGGGTCGTCGCTCAAAGGTGCGCTTAAGGCTCTGCTCACGCTGCCATTTCTGAATGTTTGCGTGGTGACCCGATATAAGCACATCGGGCACTTTTTCACCGTGCCACTCATAAGGTCTTGTGTATTGCGGATGCTCCAGAAGACCCGAATAATGGCTCTCCAGCGTAAAAGCATCTTCGTTTGCAAGTACACCGGGCAGCATTCTGGAAATGCTGTCTGCAACAATCAGCGCCGGCAATTCACCGCCCGTTAAAACGTAATCGCCGATTGAGATTTCTTCGTCAACGATTTCATCAATAATGCGCTGGTCAATGCCCTCATAATGACCGCAAAGAAGTGCCACGTTGGAAAGCTGTGCAAGCTCCTTGACCCTTTCCTGTGTTAATGTTTTGCCTTGCGGCGACATATAAATCAGGTGCGGCTTTTCGCCGATTTCGTCGCAGAGTGCCTTGAAGCAATCATAGATGGGCTGGGTCTGCATTATCATACCCGTGCCGCCGCCGTAAGGCGAATCGTCAACACGGTTATGCTTATCAAGCGTATAATCCCTTATGTTGCGGCAGTTGATTTCAACGCAACCGTTTTCTCTTGCTCTGCCGATTATGCTTTCGCCAAGCACGCTCAGGCACATTTCGGGAAAAAGGGTTAAAATATCAATCCTCATCGTCAAAAATACCTTTCAGCGGTCTGATTGTTACTCTGTCGGCTGCAACGTCGGTTTCAACAACAACATCGGGAATGGCGGGAATAAGATATTCCTTACCTTTTTTTGTTATGTGCCACACGTCGTTGGCACCCGTCTGGCTGACGTCCGTAAGCTCGCCGTAACAGATTTCATCGTTATCAGCATCATACACCTTGCAGCCGATAAGCTCTGCAATAAAGAACTTATTCTTCGGCAATCTGGCATCGCTGCGCTTCATAAACAAAATCTTGCCGCGAAGCTTCTGCGCCGCTTCAACGGTTTCAACCCCGTTAATTCTGAGTAAAACAATGTTGCCGTGCGGTCTTGCAGATTTAATCTGCACCGCACAGCCTTCATTGCTGTCAAAATATAAGGTTTTGAATTTAGCCATATAATCGGGAGAGTCGCACCAAGGATTGACACGCAGTTCACCGCGCACACCATGAGTGCCGACTATCTCACCGATTTCAAGAAATTCCTTAATCAATTTCGACTGTTACCCTTGCATCCTGGCGGGTTGCGGCTGCACGCATAACTGTGCGGATAGCCTTTGCAATCCTGCCCTGTTTGCCTATAACTCTGCCCATGTCGTTCTCGCTTACGTGAAGGTGATAAACAACGCTTCCGTCTTCAGCGGGTTCGTCCACGGTAACAACTACTGCTTCGGGTTCTTCAACAAGACCCTGAGCAATGCTGACAAGTAAATCCTTCATAAGTTACCTCGCAAAAGCCGTTAATTAAAGAACGCCTTCTTTTTTGAGAAGAGCCTTAACGGTATCTGTGGGCTGTGCGCCGTTAGCAATCCACTGCTTTGCCTTATCAGCGTCAACTTTTACTTCTGAGGGTGTTACTGTGGGGTTGTAGGTGCCGATTTCTTCGATGAATCTGCCGTCACGGGGATATCTTGAATCCGCAACAACAATACGATAGAAAGGTGCTTTCTTTGCGCCCATACGGCGAAGTCTGATTTTTACTGCCATTTTGTTTTCCTCCAAACATACTTTATGAAAGTATAAAATTAAATTAATTTATAATGTATCAGCTATGCTGTATTACATTCCGAACTGTGAGGGATCAAACTGCGAAGGATCAAATCCCTTGGGTAATCTTAAGCGCTGTTTTCTTCTGCGCTTGCCGCCCTTTTTGCCGCCCATCTGCTTGAACATCTTCTGCATCTGCTTGAACTGGCTGAGCAGTCTGTTGACTTCTTCAATGCTCTGACCGCAACCGAGAGCGATTCTCTTTTTGCGTGAGGGATTGATGATGTCGGGGTTTGTGCGCTCCTGCTCGGTCATTGAAAGGATAATCGCACGCATTCTGTCGAACTTGCGTTCATCCACCTCAATATCCTTCGCCTTGTTTCCGATGCCGGGGATAAGAGCGAGCATATCCTGAATGGAACCCATTTTGCGAATCTGGTCAAACTGCTCCATCAGGTCGTTAAGGTCGAATTTATTCTGAAGAAGCTTCTTTTCGAGCTCCTCGGCCTTCTTTTCGTCGATAGCCATTTCAGCTTTCTCTATAAGCGAAAGCACGTCGCCCATGCCGAGAATTCTGGAAGCCATTCTGTCGGGGTGGAAAGCATCAAGCTGGTCGAGCTTTTCGCCCATACCGACAAACTTGATGGGCTTGCCCGTAACGGCTCTTGCCGAAAGAGCAGCACCGCCTCGGGTGTCACCGTCCATCTTGGTGAGAATGAGACCGTCGATGCCGAGTGCACCGTCAAACGACGTTGCAACGTTCACTGCGTCCTGACCTGTCATTGCGTCAACAACAAGCAGAATTTCGTGAGGCTTGACTTCTGCCTTGACTGCCTTGAGCTCATTCATAAGCTCTTCGTCAATGTGCAGACGACCTGCCGTATCGAGAATAACGTAATCGTTACCGTGGTCTTTTGCAAATTCAACCGCATCCCTTGCGATTCTGACGGGGTCTGACTGACCCATTTCAAAAACGGGCACACCAACCTGCTCACCGACAACCTGAAGCTGTTTGATAGCTGCGGGTCTGTAAATGTCACAGGCAACAAGCATAGGTCTGTGGTTTTCTTTTTTAAGCTTTAATGCAAGCTTTGCGCAGTGAGTTGTTTTACCTGAACCCTGCAAGCCGCACATAAGAATAACTGTTGGCGGATGGTTTGCATAGGCAAGGCGGCTGTTTGTGCCGCCCATAAGGGCAACAAGCTCTTCGCGGACTATTTTGATAACCATCTGTGAGGGTGTAAGGCTTTCCATAACCTTTTCACCGATGGCTTTTTCTGTTACCGTGTTGGTGAAGTCTTTGGCAACCTTATAGTTAACGTCAGCCTCCAGCAGAGCCATACGCACCTCACGCATTGCACTGCGAACATCGGCTTCGCTAAGACTGCCTTTGCTTCTGAGATTTTTAAACGCAGATTCGAGTCTCTCTGAAAGACCTTCAAATGCCAAAACTTTCACCTCTCATTCCGAGTATATATAATATGTATTGTTTAAAACGCATCAGCTTTCAAGCATTGTCATTGCGGCTGCTTTGATGCGCACGCTGAAATCGTTGATTTCTTTTGAAAGGCTGTGACGAAGATTGTATTCTGCAATCTGGTTTGAAACGTCGATGATTTCTTCAAGGCCTGATTTGATTTCTTCGTATCTTTTTGCCATACCCAGGCGGTTTTCCATATCCTGAAGCTGGGTTTCAGCTCTTTTTATGGCATCTCTGACCCCCTGACGGGTAATGCCTTCGTTTTCTGCTATTTCAGAAAGAGAGAGGTCGTCGTTATAATAATATTCCAAAAAATCACGTTGCTTTGCCGTAAGCATTTCACCGTAAAAATCGATGAGCACAGCCATTTCATAATTCTTTGCCAACCCTGACCCTCCTTTCTGTTTTTATTCCGAAAACGGCGGTAACTCTTTAAAAAAGAGCAAAATTTAAGACGGTTGTTTATTCCGCGCAAAAAGGCCAGAAAAACAGCCGACCTGTAAAGTATCTTTGCTTTACAGGTCAGTATTATACTAGAATATAATGCAATTGTCAAGTGTAATTTTTGCCGTTAATAAGCCTTGTTTTCCACATTTTTCTCACCTTTTTGACATAAAAACCGTGGAAATTCCATAACTTGTGTGATTTTTCAGGCTTCAACACAATATATATCCACTTTTCCACATTGTGCGGTGTGGAAAACTTTTTTACACGTCCACGATGTTCAGTGTTCGTAAAGGACATTCGCTTTACAAATTGTATAATTTCGCAAGTTTCACGCATTTTGAACGGCAAATATTACACTTTTTCTGTTCATTTAAGCACAACGATTGTAACACCATCTTCACCCTCACCGTAAACACCAAGGCGGCTGGATTTAACAAAAGGAGAAGCCTTGAGATATCTTGTAACCGCACTGCGCAGAGCACCAGTGCCCTTGCCGTGCACAACGGTGAATTCGTTCAGACCCGTGCGAAGTCCCTGGTCAATAAAACGGTCAAGCTCAATCAAACAATCTTCAACCGTCATACCTCTCAGGTCAAGCCTGGTTGATGCCGCCATATTAAGACGGCTTTCTCCCTGAAGCTTCGGTGTTGATTTAAGCTCTTTCTTTTTGGGCACGTTTTCACAAAGACGCAGGTTTGAAAGCTTGACTCTTGTTTTGATTGAGCCTGCCTGCACCTCAACGTTACCGTTTTTATCGGCAGGCGTAAGCACCTTTGCCGTTTTGCCGATATCACGGATTATAACCGTATCGCCTGCAACAAGTGCTCTGGGAAGCACATAATTACCGTCGTCATCCTCAATGCCGATAACAGGGTCGGCGGCGGAGTCGATGGCATCAACACCTCTTTTGACCATTGCCTTTGCGCGTCTTGCAAGCTCGGCGGCATCCTGAGTTTTCTTTTGCTCTTTCTTAAGCTTTTCAAGCTCCTGCAGAAGCGCATAAGCTTCACGTTTAGCCGACTCAACAACGCGGAGCGCCTGTGTGCGTGCCTTTTCCATTTCCTGCTCACGGAGTTTTGTTATTTCCTCCTTGAGCTTTTCTGCCTCTGCTTTTTCTTTTTCGGCTTTGTCGGAAAGTGATTTTGCTCTGTCAAACTCGCTTTCCATCTTAATCCTTGTTTCTTCAAGGCGGTCAACAACGTTTTCAAATTCTTTGTTTTCTGCCGAAACAAGCTCCTGCGCCCTGTCAATAACAGACTTATCAAGTCCCAATCTTTCACTGATTGCAAGAGCGTTTGATTTGCCGGGCACACCTATAAGCAAGCGGTAAGTGGGACGAAGCGTTGCAACATCAAACTCACAACAGCCGTTTTCAACTCTGGGAGTTTCAAGCGCATAGGCTTTAAGCTCTGCATAGTGAGTTGTGGCGGCAATTTTTGCACCCTTTGCGTGAAGTGCCTCAAGCACTGCCATAGCAAGCGCCGCACCCTCAACGGGGTCTGTGCCTGCGCCAAGCTCGTCTATAAGTACCAGACTGCCTTCACCCGCCGTATTTATTATACTTATTATATTTGTCATATGAGCAGAGAAAGTTGAGAGTGATTGCTCAATCGACTGCTCATCACCGATATCGGAAAGTATCTCGGTAAAAACCGAAATCTCGCTCCTGTCGCCTGCAGGTATCATAAGACCGCACATTGCCATCATCGAAAGCAGACCGATGGTTTTGATTGAAACGGTTTTACCGCCCGTGTTGGGACCGGTGATAACAAGAGTATCAAAATCCTTGCCGAGCATAATATCAACAGGCACAACCTTTTTGGGGTCAATCAGCGGATGTCTTGCCATACGCAGATTTACTATGCCCTTATCGTTGAGCACAGGCAGACAGCCTTTGATGCTGTATGCATACTGTGCTTTTGCAAAAATAAGGTTGAGTTCAAGTGCACACTCATAACTGTTTTTGATGCTCTGGGCAAAATCGCCCGCAGAAGCCGAAAGTTCAAACAGAATACGTTCAATTTCTTCTCTCTCTTTTGACTGAAGCACACGGATTTCGTTATTGGCCTCAACAACCGACATCGGCTCAACAAAAACCGTCGCCCCGCTTGATGAGGTATCGTGCACAAGACCCGGCACCTCACTGCGATATTCGTTTTTAACAGGTACAACGTATCTGCCGTTACGCTGTGTGATGATGTTTTCCTGCAGATATTTTGAGTGTGCCTGTGAACGTGTAAATTTTTCAAGCTGTTCTCTGACCTTGGATTCCTGCACTCTGATTTTGCGTCTGATATCGGCAAGAGTCGGCGAAGCATTGTCCGAAATCTCTTCTTCAGAAACAATGGCATTAAAAATTGCCGTTTCAAGAAACCTGTTTGGCATAAGTGCGTTAAAAAGCGGGTCAAGAACGCTCTGCACGCCTGCATTTGACGCTCTCCACTGTGAAAGCGTGCGTATAACTCTCAGCACGCCGCCGATATCAAGCAGTTCTTTTGTGTTAAGAACACTGCCTGCATTGGCTCTGCTGAGGGCATTGTTAACGTTTTTAAGACCGCCGAATGACGGTCCGCCGAAACGTGCAAGCAGCATATGCGCATCTGCCGTCTGGCTGAGGAGCGCTTTTGCAAGCTCCAGATTCGTTTCGGGTTTCAGATGAAGCGCATTGTATCCGGCATCCTCACAGCTTGTGAACTGCGCAAGTCTTTCAAGAACTTTGTCAAATTCAAGCGCTTTTGCGTGTTTATCAAAATAATCCATTATTATTCCTCTTCGGTGGTGTATTCTTCCGTAACGCCCTCTTCGGTAACACCTTCTTCAGCCGTAACGTCTTCACCCGTAACCGCTTCCGTAGTTGTCACTTCCTGAATAACGGTCACAATCTCCGTTACCGTTTCGCCGTCTTCGTCGGTAACCTCTTCACCGTCTTCGTCGGTAACAGGCACCGCCGTTGTAAGCACCTGTGTTTCGGGTTGAGTCGGTACGGTAAGAATTTCTGTTGTTTCAATTTCGGGCGGTCTTGTTGCAGGCATACTGCCGATAACCTCCTGACCGTCGATTGCCTGAATAGAGGCAACGTACATACCGCCGCTTCTTTCACGCAGGGTTATCTTCATATATTTGTCGGGTTCGGGGGCAGAATAACCGTCGTCCGCAACCTGAGCCCAGGCTTTGTTGCCGATATATCCGACAGACAGAATAACCGTGCTGCCCTTTTCTTCAATTTCATAAACCTTGGGAGTATATGCGGATTCAATACCCGTAATAGGCAGAATATAGCTCTTGAGAGCGGCATCGTAAGTGATATCATATGCACTCATATCAATGCTGTCGTGCATTGATGCGATATCAATTTCCGTTCCGAAAAGATTTACGAAATGCTTTTCGATATCCTCCTGCGGAACAATGATACCGAAAACCTCACCCTCGGAATAAGGGTATTTTTCCGTACCCTCATCGCTCATAAGCAAAGACCACACCGCACTGTTGAGAAGCTGTGAAACGTCCGCCTGCTTAAGGTCATCAAACGGGTCAGGGTCAAACATAACAACAGGCTTGAGCATCTGCTCATATTTCTTTTTATCTTCCGTGTCATCCGTCAGGTTTTTAACCGAATCTACGGTGAATTTAACGGCAGCAACCGCACCGACCAAGGCAAGAACCAAAATGATTATGCCTATGGGAAAAGCAAGCTTGTTTTTGCCGCTTTTATTGGTTTTTTCCTTCATTATGATTTCTCCGTTACTTTCGTTACTGTTTTTTATGCCCAGGGGTCCTCTTCTACGGGCACACGGATATCTGCAAGACATTGGATTTCAACCAAAAACCACTGTCCGGTTGAAGGCTTTCTGCGCAGCTTCATCGGTCTGGGATTATCCGCACCGCCGCTTTTAACATAAAGTGTCGCCCAATCCTGATTATCAAAAGAATAAGGTGTTTCAATTACTGTTATTTTGTAAGGCACGTCCGGCTTATAGCTGTTTTGCGGAGTTGCACCTTCAAAATATGAACGTGCTTTATAACCCTTTGAGCCAAGATGCTCTTTGATAAACTGCTTTTCAAAGCCGCTTACCTCTCCGGGACCCTTCAGAAAATTAAGCATTTCAACAGTTGCTTCGGGATTGCGTTCATAATTGCACAGCACCGCAAGCGTGAGTGCTGTTGTTTTGAACGCTGAATCAAGGCTTGCTTCGGGTAATGCCTGAAGCTCGGCAACGTTTGCAGGAAGTGAGGCAAAAGTAAATGTTTCCGTATGATTTTTGCCCTTGCCCACAGATTGTGCGGCGTTATCAACCGCTTTGCTTATACCCTGCGAAACTTCTCTTTTTAACGCAGACTCCGCCTGTCTTTTGAAAGAATCAAAAAATCCCATAGTATTGCCTCCTCATTATTTTTTAAATATATTACGATGCTTAAATGCATTCTTAACGTTATGAAATTTGGTAATCATCTTACCTGACCTGTACCGCTGATGATATATTTTTCACTGACCATGTGTGCTACACCGAGCGGACCTCTGGCATGCAGCTTCTGTGTGGAGATACCGATTTCTGCGCCGAAGCCGAATTCGCCGCCGTCCGTGAATCTTGTTGAAGCATTGACATAAACCGCCGCCGCATCAACTTCGTTTTTAAATTTTTCAGCCATAAGGTAGTTATTCGTTACAATTGCTTCGCTGTGACCCGTGCCGTAAAGCGAAATATGTTCAATCGCCTCGTCAATATCCTTAACAATTTTTACGCTGATTTTATAATCAAGATATTCCTTTGCCCAGTCGTCATCCGTTGCAGGAATTGCATAGGGCAGAATTTCGCAAACAGCTTCATCGCCTCTGATTTCAACGTTGCATTCCTTAAGCTTTTCGCCAATTGAGAGCAACGCAACCTCGGCAATATCTGCGTGAACAAGCAGACTTTCGCACGCGTTGCAGACAGAAACTCTTTGAGCCTTTGCGTTTGCAACAATTTCAGCCGCCATATCAATATCGGCATCGGTATCAACGTAAACGTGGCAGTTACCGACACCTGTTTCAATAACAGGCACTGTTGCGTTTTCAACAACGGAGCGAATAAGACCTGCGCCGCCTCTGGGGATAAGCAGGTCAACGTAGCCATTGAGCCTCATAAGCTCGGTTGCAGCTTCTCTTGAGATATTTTCAACAAGAATTATGCAGTCCTCGGGCAGACCTGCCGAAGCAACCGCTTTTCTCATAACATCGGCAATGGCTTTGTTTGAGTTGATTGCCTCCTTGCCACCCTTGAGAATAACGGAGTTACCTGCCTTGAGGCAGATCGCCGCCGCATCAGCCGTAACATTGGGTCTTGCCTCAAAAATAACGGCAATAACACCGATGGGAACGGCAACCTTTTCAATTTTAAGTCCGTTGGGTCTGACTTCGCCCCACAAAACCTTGCCCACAGGGCTTTCGCTTGCGGCAACCTGACGCAAGCCCTGTGCCATACCGCCTATTCTTGATTCATTAAGGCTCAAACGGTCGATAAGAGCTTTTGAAAGACCGTTTGCTTCACCTGCGGAAATATCCTTTTGGTTTTCGGCAATAATAAATGCCGCTTCTTTTTCAAGTGCATCGGCGACCGCATTGAGCGCAGCGTTGATTGATGCCGAGCCTGCCTTTGCAAGAATTTTTTGCGCCTGCTTTGAACGTGCGCCTATATCTGTTAAAATACTCATTTCGATTACCTCTTTACCGCCTTGAAAAGTGTTCCTGTCTGTCTGCCGTCAAGCAGTTTGTAAAGTTCTTCGGGGTCAGAACCGTTCATAACAACGGTATCTATACCCGCTTCGGTTGCAATCTGTGCCGCATGGAGTTTGGTTACCATTCCGCCCGTGCCGCGGCTTGTGCCCGTGCCGCCTGCAAGAGCAAGAATATCCTCATCGATTTTATCAACCGAATGAATCAGCACCGCATTCTCATCCTCTCTGGGATTTGCGCTGAAAAGACCGTCTATATCCGTCAGAATTATCAGCAAATCCGCATCAACGATTTTTGCAACGTGAGCAGAAAGACTGTCGTTATCGCCAAAAACAATTTCTTCAACGGCAACACTGTCATTCTCGTTTACAATTGGGATTGCGCCGTATTCAAACAGCTTCATAAACGAATTATGCAGATTCTTGTGTCTTTCTTCATTTTCAAAGTCGTCTTTTGTTACGAGAAGCTGGCCTGTTATATTGCCGAATTCACCAAAAAATTTGTCATAGAGAAACATCAGCTCGCACTGACCGACCGTTGCCGCCGCCTGTCTGCCGGGGGTATCCTGCGGTCTTTCTTTAAGACCGAGTTTGCCTATGCCTACGCCGATTGCGCCTGATGTTACAAGAGCCACCTCTCTGCCCGAATTCTTTAAGTCACTGAGTACTCTTGCAAGAGCCGACATACGGCGGATATTTATTTTGCCTGTGTCATAGGTAAGCGTTGATGTGCCTACCTTGACAACTATTCTGTTGATTTCTTTTTTGTTTATCATGTTTATCTTCCTTTATTTTGCGGAGTTAATTATCTCTTTATAAGCTTTTTTGCTTTTGGGTTTACCCGTTACGCAGATTGAAATTTTTGAAAAATCAAACAATTCATCTGCCGCTTTCCGAATATCTTCAAGCGTTACCGCTCTGATATTGGCAATAATCTCTTCTTCGGGAACAATTTTATTATAGAGAAGCAGATTTCTGCCGTTGCGTGAAGCCAGAGCCGAAATGTTTTCAAGCTCCATAACAAAACCTGTTACAGCCTGCTCCTTTGCCCTTGCAAGTTCTTTTTCGGTTACGGTTGTGCTGAATTCCGATATTATTTTCAGTGTCTCCTTAATTGCCATTGACTCTGATTTTTCATTCAGGCCCATCGAAACCGTAAATACACCTGATTCAAGGTAAGAAACGCAGGTGGTTTCTATTGAATAAACAAGCCCCAGCTTTTCTCTGATATGCTGAAAAAGCCTTGATGACGGCGAGCTGCCGAGAATTGACGAAACAAGCAAAGCTGCTTCACGGCGCTTATCTTTAAGTGCAACACCCGGAAAACCGAGAATCAACTGATTCTGCGTAACGTTTTTTCTGACCGTTACCGTGTGCGGATTGTATTCCGCATAAACCGGATTAAGCGGAAAATCGCTGTTTTCGAGGTCCGCAAAATAGCTTTTGCAAATTGCAAGAACGGTTTTTTCGTCAAAATTGCCGCTGATGCTGATTACCATTCTTTCGGGCACATAGAATTTTTTCAGGTGTGCCTGCAGACTTTCTTTTGTAACGGCATCAACCGTTTCTTCGCTGCCGAGAATGTTATAGCCGAGTGCGTTGTTTTTCCACACGTTTTCATAGAAAGTGTCGGCACAAACGTCCTCTGCGCTGTCATCATACATTGAAATTTCTTCTTTTATGACGCCCTTTTCAAGCTCGATGTCGCTTTCGTCAAGCTTCGGATTCCTGACCATATCAAAAAGAATATCCAGCGCTTTTTCGGTATGCTCGCTGAGCATTCTCACATAAAACAAAGTGTTTTCTCTTGCCGTGTAAGCGTTAAGATAGCCGCCGATTTCGTCCATTTCAACGGCAATATCAAGAGCCGAGCGTTTATGTGAGCCTTTAAAAAACATATGCTCAATAAAATGTGACGTGCCCGCGGTTTCTGCGGTTTCATAGCTGACACCGCTGCCAACCCAGACCTCCGCCGCACATATTTTGGAGTTTTTGTTTTTTTCAAGTACTATTCTCAACCCGTTTTTAAGGGTTACGATTTTTCTTTGGTTTTTCATTTTGATCAGCTTTCAGTCTTTAAGATTTTCAAAAACAAGGGTAACCGTGCCGAGGGTTATTTTGTCCCCCGTTTTTATATATGCTTTTTTATCGATTTTTTTGCCGTTTACAAGCACTCCCGCCTGTGAACGGATATCGGTAACATACCAACCGTCTTTAGCGCAAACAACAACTGCGTGGAGCCTTGAAACCGTGGCATACTGCAAAAGGATGTCACTGTTTTTGTTTCTGCCGATTGAGGTTTCGCGCCTTGTAAGCGGATAAACATCTCTGGTCTGCTGGCATATAAGCTTTGCACTGCCGAGCGACGGCGGCCTGCGTTTGAGCAGAGCAACAAAGCAAAGTAAGAATATCAGCAAAGCCAATATTGGCAGAGCATATCTCGAAAATGAAAGTACGGCATCAAGCATATTATCACCACCGATTTTTGATATACTTATACAGATACAATAATATTATTATTTTT
>JAZNBM010000105.1:0-4306 GCA_045587045.1 Acutalibacteraceae bacterium
TTTTCCATAATGGCAGCCTTGGCTTCTGCCTGACCGCCCTTGCAGGCTCTGATTGTTGCGATGATATCGTCAACTATATCAATAGCCTTTGCAAGACCTTCAAGGATATGCGCTCTGTCCATCGCCTTTTTGAGGTCATATCTTGTTCTGCGAACGATAACCTCTGACTGGAACTTGATATAGTGGTTAAGCACTTCCTTGAGTGTTAACTGCTTGGGCTCGCCGTTGACGAGAGCAATCATAATAACGCCGAAGGTATCCTGAAGCTGTGTGTATGAGAAAAGCTGGTTGAGAACAACCTGCGGATTTGCGTCTCTCTTGAGGTCAATCGAAATCAGCATACCCTTCTTTGACGAATAGTCATTTACGTCGGCAATGCCTTCAATTCTCTTGTCCTTAACAAGGTTTGCAATGCTCTCAATGAGCCTTGCCTTGTTGACCATATAAGGAATTTCTGTGACCTGAATTTCAAATCTGCCGTTCTTCTTTTCAACTATTTCTGTTTTTGCGCGCAGAGTGATTTTACCTCTGCCTGTTGAGTAAGCGGCTCTTATGCCTGCTCTGCCCATAATAACGCCCTTGGTGGGGAAGTCGGGGCCCTTGATGTGCTCCATAAGACCGTCAAGCTCAATATCGGGGTTGTCAATAAGAGCACACATACCGTCAATAACCTCGCCCATATTGTGGGGCGGAATGTTTGATGCCATACCAACCGCAATACCAACCGAGCCGTTAACAAGAAGATTGGGAAATCTTGAAGGCAGAACGGTGGGTTCTTTAAGACGGTCGTCATAGTTGGTTGTGAAATCAACGGTATCTTTATCAATGTCAGTGAGCATACGCAGAGCGATTTTGCTCATTCTGGCCTCTGTATAACGGTATGCTGCAGGGGGGTCGCCGTCAACGGAACCAAAGTTACCGTGACCGTCAACAAGAGTGTATCTCATTGAGAAGGTCTGGGCAAGACGAACCATTGCATCATAAACCGATGCGTCACCGTGGGGATGATAGCGACCAAGAACAGCACCAACGGTGTCGGCGCATTTTCTGTATGCTTTATCGGGCGTAAGACCGTTTTCGTGCATCGTATAGAGTATTCTGCGGTGAACGGGTTTCAAACCGTCTCTTACATCGGGAAGCGCACGGGAGGTAATAACCGTCATCGAGTAATCAAGGAACGATTTGCGCACTTCTTTATTCAAATCAACGTTTATAATCTTTTGGGTGTCACGTGCATCACCAAAGCTCATTTTCGATCAGTCCTTTCTCCAAAAATCATATATCGAGATTCTGAACGAATTTTGCGTTCTGCTCAATAAATTCACGGCGGGGTTCAACCTTGTCACCCATAAGAATTGAGAAGGTTTCGTCAGCCTCCATAGCATCCGCAAGTGTAACACGGAGCATAATTCTTGTTGCCGGGTCCATTGTTGTTTCCCAAAGCTGGTCGGGGTCCATTTCACCAAGACCTTTGTATCTCTGAATATCGCAGCTGCCGCCAAATTCTTCAACCTTTTGATCTCTTTCCTCATCAGAGAAAGCATAAGCAAACTTCTTGCCCTTGCTTATCTTGAACAGCGGAGGCTGAGCAAGAAAAACGTGACCTTCTTCAATAAGAGGACGCATATAGCGGAAGAAGAAAGTGAGCAGAAGAACTCTGATATGAGCACCGTCAACGTCGGCATCGGCCATAATGACTATCTTTTCATAGCGGAGCTTGCTCAGGTCAAACTCGTCACCGATACCTGTTCCCAGAGCCATAACAACGGGCTGAAGCTTTTCGTTGCCTATAACTCTGTCAAGCCTTGCCTTTTCAACGTTGAGCATTTTACCCCAAAGAGGAAGGATAGCCTGGTAGGTTCTGTCTCTGCCTTCTTTTGCAGAGCCGCCCGCCGAGTCACCCTCTACGATGTAAATTTCTGTGCCTTCAGCCTGCTTTTCGGTGCAGTCTGCAAGCTTGCCGGGAAGTGAGTTGCCTTCAAGAACAGATTTTCTTCTTGCCTGCTCACGGGCTTTTCTTGCGGCTTCTCTTGCTCTTGCGGCATCAAGAGCCTTTGAGAAAATCGCCTTTGCAACGGCAGGATTTTCTTCAAAATATGTCATCAGCTTGTCGTAAACAAGAGCATTTACGAGCGACTGAATATCCGTATTGCCCAGTTTACCTTTTGTCTGACCCTCGAACTGGGCTTCGGTAAGCTTAACCGAAATAATAGCCGTAAGACCTTCTCTTACGTCATCACCGGAAAGCTTTTTATCGCCGTCCTTGAGAATCTTATATTTCTTGCCGTAATCGTTGAATACTCTTGTCAAGGCATTTTTGAAGCCCGTTTCGTGAGTACCGCCGTCAACGGTGCGAACGTTGTTTGCAAAAGAAAGAATCAGCTCATTATAGCTGTCGTTATAGAAAAGAGCAACCTCTGCATATCTGTCGCCCTTTGCGCCCGAAAAATGAACGGGGGTTTCGTGCAGAGGGGTAAGACCTCTTACACCTGTCAGATACTCTGCGAAAGACGAAAGACCGCCTTCATAGCAATATTCGTGCTCAACAATGTTTTCGGGGTCACGGCTGTCTGTGAGTTTGATTGAAAGACCGGCATTAAGGAAAGCGGATTCCCTGAGTCTTCTTTCAAGTGTCTCAAAATCATAAACCGTTGTTTCCTGGAAAATTGCCGGGTCAGCTTTGAAGCGGATGAAAGTACCTGTTTCTTCTGTGTCGCCTACAATCTCAAGGTCGGTTGCTATGTTACCGCCATTTACAAAGCGCTGACGGTGAATGTGACCGTTCTGCGAAACCTCAACCTCAAACCACTCTGAAAGCGCATTAACAACCGATGAACCAACGCCGTGAAGACCGCCCGATACTTTGTATCCGCCGCCGCCGAACTTACCGCCTGCGTGCAGCACGGTGAGAACAACGGTAACCGAAGGCAGACCCATCTTTTCGTTGATGCCAACAGGGATTCCTCGTCCGTTATCGCGAACGGAAATGATGTTGCCGGGTTCAATTCCTACTTCGATATGTGTACAGTAGCCTGCAAGCGCTTCGTCAATGGAGTTGTCAACGATTTCATAAACAAGATGGTGCAGACCTCTGGGACCTGTTGAACCGATATACATACCGGGTCTTTTGCGAACAGCTTCAAGACCTTCAAGAACCTGAATCTGACTCGCATCATATTCCTCGGTAACAACGGTATCCATTTCTTCGGAGTCACCTTCAAAAACAGGAACTTCTTCCTCGGGTGTTTCCTGAACGCCGTTTACTTCGATGTTTTTTTCGTTTTCCACTTCAATTCCCTCCGAATCACATTCCAAGGCTTGACATCATGCCTTTTTTCTTTTCCTTTTTGGGCTTGTATTTGGGCGGATTTTCAAGCTTCATTTTTGCACCCTTGCCGTTTTTGGAAGCAAGGAATTTGTTGATATTGATAACAACACTTGTCATATCGTCGCTCATATAGTCAACACACGCCGCAAGCATTTCCTGGTCATTACCCATTGAACCGAGGATTGTTACGGCTATGATGCTCTGAACGTCGTTGTTGCCGTCTTCGTAAATGTCATTAAGCAGATTGAAGAGCTTCTTCATCTTGGTGGGGTTGTTTTCTTTGATGGTTGCATGAACAACTGCATTGCCGTGATTCACAAAGAAATCTTCAGGCAGGAACACACCGTATTTTTCGCAGTTTGCCTTGTATTCTTCGCGAAGCTCGGGATAAATTGCGGTGAATCTGTTTGCAAGCGTGTTTGCATCATATGTGACCATGCCGCTCTTTGCCGCAGCCTTTGAAACAGGCTGGGGAAGCTTGTTTTTAATAGGCTTCTGTGTTGTTGTGCCGAAATGCTCAACAAGAGTGTCTCCGAATTCATTGGCAACAAACTTGGCATCCTTTTCGTTTGCGGTTTCAGCCTCAAGCAGGGCAACGGAAAGACTTGTGTAGTCACTGGGCAGGATTTCGCCCTCTTTTTTCACACCGAAAAGTGTTATCTTGTTATTGAAATATTCAACCTTGATTGCTTTGTTTTCACCTTTGTATTCGATAGTGATTCTGCCGCTGTTTTCAACCGCAGGAAGCTCACCCTTTTCTGCATCCGAAGGAATAACGGGCGAAAAACCGCAGTCAGCAACGGTTGCGCTCATATTCTTATAAATATCATTGAGAACAGGATAAATATCTGCCATAATTACTCTCCTTTTACAAAGAAAAAAATTTTTACGCTCTATTATAACATATTCTAATTATATAATTATTCTATATTAGAATAATAAAACAATATATTAAAATATTTTATAATATATAATGCA
>JAZNBM010000106.1:0-60453 GCA_045587045.1 Acutalibacteraceae bacterium
CCCTGCAGCTGCTTACGACTATTGCCGCGGCTATGCAAACGGTTATGTTGCTGTTAAGAAAGACGGCAAAATGGGTATCATCAAAATCGAAAAGGAAAGCTACGAAATTGTTGTTGATTACGAATACGATATGATTTGCCAGGGCAAGGACGGCGTATTCCTTGCAAATAACGGCACAGAGTGGGGCAAAATCGTTATCGGTTCCGTTTCAGGTAACGGCGGTGCCGACAGTTCCGAAATTACAACTCTTGCGCCCGTAACCGAACCCACAGAGGTTTCAATCGGCAAATATACCATCAATTCTGATGAAACAAATATCAGAAAAACACCCAACACCGAATCCGACTCAAACATCATTACCGCTCTTGATGAGGGCTATGAAGTTTCCGCTCTTGAAATGAAAGAGGGCGATAACGGTTCCACTTGGGTAAGATTTGATTATAACGGTCAGGATGCATGGGTATCCATCAAAAAGCTTGATAAAGTCGGCTGATAACTTGCTTGACAATCTGCTTTTTCGGTAATATAATTAATTGAATTGAATAATGAAACGGTGAAGAAGAAGAATTCCGTTGCTGCTCCCAGAGAGGCGCCTGTTTGCTGAGATGGCTGCTGAGCTTGTTGCTGCGGAAAGGCCGCTTCCGAGTTCTGCCGTGATGAACGGCGGCGTTACTTGCGTTAAAAGGATTGAGTGGTGCAGTTTGCACAATTTGGGTGGTACCGCGGCTCACGCCGTCCCATTTGGTTGTGAAACTGCACCTTTTTTGCGCTTTTTACGCCTTAAAATCAAGTAAATTAAGGGATTTTCCCACAGGAGGATATATTATGAAATGGACAGGTCTTAACGAATTAAGAGAAAAATATCTTGCATTTTTTGAGTCAAAGGATCATATGAGATTGCCCAGCTTCTCACTTGTTCCGCAGGGTGACAAGAGCATTCTGCTTATAAATGCAGGTATGACTCCCATGAAAAAGTATTTCACAGGCGAAGTAACTCCTCCCAAAAAGAGAGTTACAACCTGCCAGAAGTGCATCCGCACACCTGATATCGAAAACGTAGGCAAAACTGCACGCCACGGCACTTATTTTGAAATGCTCGGTAACTTCTCATTCGGCGATTATTTCAAGCGCGAAGCAACGGCATGGGCATGGGAATTCTTTACAAAAGTTCTTGAAATTCCCGAAGAGCTTCTTTATGTAAGCGTTTACCTTGAGGACGATGAAGCTTACGACATCTGGACAAAAGAGGTCGGCGTTGACCCCTCGCACATGGTTCGCTTCGGCAAAGAGGATAACTTCTGGGAGCACGGTGCAGGCCCCTGCGGTCCCTGCTCTGAAATCTATTTCGACAGAGGACCCTCTAAAGGCTGCGGCAGCCCCGATTGCAAAGTAGGCTGCGAGTGTGACAGATTTATTGAGGTATGGAACCTTGTTTTCACACAGTTTGAGAATGACGGCAAAAATAATTACACACGCCTTGCAAACCCCAATATCGATACGGGAATGGGTCTTGAAAGACTTGCCTGCGTAATGCAGGACGTTGACAACCTCTTTGAGGTTGATACAGTGCGCAACATTATGAAGCATATAATGGAAATTGCACAGCTCAACTATCACGATGATGAAAAGAAGGATATTTCCCTTCGTGTTATCACCGACCACATCAGAAGCACAACCTTTATGGTTGGTGACGGTGTTCTGCCCTCAAACAGCGGCAGAGGCTACGTTTTAAGAAGACTTCTCCGCCGCGCCGCAAGACACGGCAGACTTATAGGCATTGACAGACCCTTCCTTGCAGAGGTTTGCGATACCGTTATTGCAGAAAATGCAAACGCATATCCCAACCTTGTTGAAAAGCAGGACTATATCAAAAAAGTTATCTCAACAGAAGAAGAAAGCTTCTATAAAACAATCGATTCTGGCCTCGGCCTGCTTAACGAGATGATGGAAAAATCAGCAAACGGAGTTCTTTCGGGCGAGGATGCATTCAAGCTTCAGGATACCTACGGTTTTCCCATTGACCTCACCAAAGAAATTGCAAATGAAAAGAATATGACCGTTGACGAAGAGAAATTCCGTCAGCTTGTTGAAGAGGCAAGACTCAAAGCCAAGAGCGCAAAGAGAAATGCCGCAGATTCCGACTGGAGAAACAACGGTGTTTCGCTCAAGGACGTTGCAAAAACAGAGTTTACGGGATACACCGATAATAACACCGAAGCAGTGATTCTTGCACTTGTTTCAGAGGGCGAAAGAAAAGATTTCATCAATGACGGTGACGATGCCGTTATGGTGCTTGACAAGACCTCTTTCTATGCCGAAAGCGGCGGTCAGGTCGGTGATGTCGGTGTTATCAGAATCGGCGAAAGTGTTTTTGAGGTTACCAACACAACCAAAGATCCCGACGGCGCATATCTTCACCACGGCACACTTACCGGCGACGGTGTTAAGGTCGGCGATAAGGCTGTTACCGTCTATAACGAAGAAATCAGAGAAGCAACAATGAGAAACCATACCGCAGCCCACCTTCTTCAGGCGGCTCTGCGTGAAATTCTCGGCACTCACGTTGAGCAGGCAGGTCAGCTTGTCAGCTCAGGCTCTATGCGTTTTGATTTCACACATTTCTCCGCTCTCACAGCAGAAGAACTTGCAACTGTAGAAAACAAAATCAACGAAATTATTCTTTCAGCAACACCCGTAACAAGCACTGAAATGCCCATTGAAGAAGCCAAAAAAGCAGGCGCAATGGCACTCTTCGGCGAAAAATACGGTGACGTTGTACGAGTTGTTAAAGCAGGCGATTTTTCAACAGAGCTTTGCGGCGGCACTCACGCAAACAACACAGGCAAACTCGGCCTTTTCAAGATCGTTTCCGAGTCATCCGTTGCCGCAGGTGTGCGCCGTATCGAAGGCGTAACAGGCTTCGGAGTGCTTGATTATATCTCAAAGAACAATGCTCTTATTAACAGCACTGCGGCTTCAATGAAGCTTGCAAACGTTTCTGAACTTGATAAAAAGGCAACAGCTCTTATGGCAGACCTCAAGGCTAAAGAAAAAGAAATTGAGCAGCTTCGCGCAGAGCTTTCGCAGCTTAAAACAGGCGATCTTATGAGCGGCGCACTTGACCTTGGCGGCGTAACTCTTGTTGCAACAACCGTTGAAGGCGTAAACCCCGGCGACCTTCGCTCAATGTGCGATAAGGTTAAGGAAAATGATGATGCGGTTGCCGTTATTTGCGGCATAAACGGTCAGAGTGCAAACTTTGCCTGTGCCTGCGGTAAGGGTGCAATTGCAAAGGGTGCACACGCAGGCAACATTGTAAGAGAAGTTTCAAAGCTTGCAGGCGGCTCAGGCGGCGGCAGACCCGACAGTGCAATGGCAGGCACAAAAGATGTTTCTGATATCGGTGCAGCTATGAATGCTGTTGCGGATATCGTTAAGGCGATGCTTAAATAAGTTAAAGGTAAAAGTGAATAGTGAATAGTTTCGGGTGGGCTCTGCCCACACCCGATGTGATAAATCGGTTATAAGCGCAGCCTGTCATCAACTCTTCACTGTTCATAATTGATTGAAACAAAAGGAGCGCTAAATATGGATTGCATTTTTTGTAAAATAATTAACGGCGAAATTCCCTCAAACAAAGCTTATGAGGACGATAAGGTTCTTGCGTTTTATGACCTTGAGCCCCAGGCACCCGTTCACATTTTGATTGTTCCAAAAGAGCATATTGCCTGTGCCGCAGACATCACTCCCGAAAACAGTGCCGTTATTGCTCATATCTTTGAGGTTGCGGCGATCATCGCAAAAGAAAAGGGTCTTGATGATGGCTTCAGAATCGTAAACAACTGTGGCGAAAGCGCAGGTCAGACAGTCAAACATATTCACTTCCACCTTATGGGCGGCAGAGATTTCGGCTGGCCTGCAGGCTGATAGGAGAATTGATATGCAGTATTATACAGTTGATGTAGCAGGTCTTAAAAGAGACCTTATGCGTTGCCCTCTTAATGAAAAGCTTGATATTGCCGCATTTATTCTTTTCGGCGACGTTGAGATTACCGTTCATTCCGCAACAAAGCTTCTTGAAAGGCTGCCCGAATTTGACTATATTCTCACACCCGAAGCAAAGAGTATTCCTCTTGCTTATGAAATGTCAAGGCAGAGCGGCAAAAAGTATTTTGTTGCCAGAAAAAGAGCCAAGCTCTATATGCAGAATCCTGTTTCGGTCAATGTCCGTTCAATAACAACGGATGCTGAGCAGACACTCATTGTTGACGGCGTTGAAGGCGAACAGATGAGGGGCAAAAGAGTTGTAATTCTTGACGATGTTATCAGCACGGGTGAATCACTTAAAGCGGTTGAAGCTCTTTGTGCTGAATTTGATGCAAACGTTGTGGCAAAAGCCGCCGTGCTTGCAGAGGGCGATGCCGCAGAGAGAGACGATATAGTTTTCCTCGGCGTAATTCCTCTCATAGAAAAATAACATCGGGTGATTTTTGATGAAACGTCCGTTTGCCGTAATAGGCTTTACGGTGTTTTTCACCATAGCGTTTTTATTTGATAAAGGAACCGGAGTAACGGCGGCAGCTTTGATGATGTTTGCTGTTGCTCTGGTTATTGCACTTTTTTCAAAAAAGATCAGAGAAACAGGAATTCTGCCCCTTTGCACCGCATCCGGGGCAATTGCCTGCGTTTTGCTGATAGCTACAAACACCTTTTTTCTTGAACCAACGGTGTCATATGCAGGCGGAGAGTACCGTCTGAAGGCACAGGTGACGGATGAGGTTTCCGTTCGGTACGGTAACTATTATTTTGATGCAACAAGCGTTGAGATTGACGGTGAAAAGGTGAAAACCGATTTACGGCTTGTTTTTTCATCGTCGCCTGATATCAAACCGTATGACTTCGTTGAGGGCGATTTTGTTCTTTATCAGCCGGGTCTGTCTGATGAAGAGTTTCTCAACACCAACCGTGCAAAAGGTTTGTTTCTCGGAGCTTATCCGATTACAAACGATTATGTTATCACCGAAACGCCTGATGCAGAAAAGCCCTTTATGTTTAAAATAATCGGCTTAAGGAACACAATAAAACGGGCAATCTACGACGTTTATCCCGATGAAAACGGCGCTCTTGCCGTGGCAATGATTCTTGGTGACAAATCCGAGATTTCCGCCGAAATGTATGATGATTTCCGCGCGGCAGGTATTGTTCACCTGATTTGTGTGTCGGGTTTGCACCTGACATTGTGGGCATCGCTTATACTTGCGTTTTTTCGCTTCATCGGTCTCAAAGAAAAGCTTTCGTGTATATTTGCGGCGGCAGGCATTCTGCTGTTTATGGCAATAACGGGTTTTTCGTATTCAGTTCTGCGTGCAGGCATAATGATGCTTGCTTACCTTATCTCAAGGTTTGTTTCAAGAGAGCCGGATTCCCTTAATTCACTTGGGTTTTCAGTTACCGTGATTGCGTTGATTTCACCCTATGCAATGGCTTCGGCATCGCTTCAGCTGTCGGTTCTTGCGACACTCGGAATTATTTGTGCTAACGAATTTATTCTTCCCGAAGCGCAGAAAATCTATGATAAAATATCCGTTAAGTTTTTGCGTTCAATTATCAAATCAGTGGCTAATGCTTTGCTGATAACCCTGAGTGCAACAATGTTTATTCAGCCCGTTATGCTTGGAATTTCAGGCGGATTTAACTTTGCGTGTATCATTTCAAACCTGATTGTAACGCCTTTTGCGAGCGGTGCTATGGTAATAAGTGCAGTAAGTGCACTGGCAGGCAGCTTTATACCGCCCGATTACAATGTTTTCGGCTTAATCGGAAAGGTTTTTCTTCAGTATATTATTAAAGTATCAGATTTTATTGCAAGCAAGGAGTTTCTCAATTTTACGGTTGACGGAGAGGCTTCAACCGCTGTTTTGTTTATAACGTTTTTGTTTGTTGCAGCAATGGTTATTGTTGCTTGCATCTGCAAACCGAAACCTCTTGCAATGTCGCTTGCTTCGTGTGCGGCTTTCTTTGTTTGCATAATTATTTTTGCAGCCGTGCAGAAAAACGAAACACGTATCCGTGTTGTTGACACGGGCAACGGTGTCAGTGTGCTTGTTTCACAGGGTGAGGAGTCTGTGCTTGTCGGTTGCGGCGGCACAAGCTACGTCGGCGCAACGGATATTATATTTGCACAAAGACAAACAAACGGCATAAACTGCCTTGTTTTGCCATCGGCAAATAAAGAGGCGTCAGCCTATGCTGTTGACGTTATTAAAGAGAGTTCGCCCGAACGGATTTACTGTAACGTTTTGCCCGAAAATGCGGCTCTTGTTACTGATAAAAATATAATCTATCCGTTTGACGGAGTGTATTCGTCGGGCGGCATTGAAATGAGTTTTTGCGGTGTTGACGGCGAAACCGTAACGCTTGTAAAAACAAAGAATATTTCTCTGCTCATTTGTGCATCTCAAATCCAAGTATTATCGTCTTTGCCGCAGAACTTCAGGGAAGCGGATTTGCTTGTCTGCCTTGACGGCTACCCTGCGGATTTGCCGTATATTCCTTTCGATTGTGCAGTGATTTGCGCAAATAACAAAAGAGGAGTTACGGTGCAAAATAATCTTATAAATCAAGGCGTCAACGCTGTTGCAACAGGCGGCAACGGTGATGTGGTTATAAAAGCATCCGGACATAAACTTACGGTTGGCAGAGATTAAGAAAGGACGGTTATTATGCCCGCTTTAAATGAATCTGCATTAAAAGATAAGCTGAAGGAAAACCCTGTCGGCGTATATCTGATTTACGGCGAAGAAAAATATTCCGTCAAGGCATATATCGACAAAATAGTTTCAAAAACTGTTGACGAATCGTTTGCCGACTTCAATTTTCATACCTTTGACGGCAAGGAATCCACACTGTCAGAGGTATATGAAAGTGCACAGGCTGTGCCTATGATGGCAGAAACAAAATGCGTTCTTGCAAAAGATTTTCCTCTTGATACGCTTGATGATAACGGTCTTGACCAGCTTCGTACCGTTATTGAGGATAATCCCGAGGATTGTGCGTTGGTTTTCTCTTTTGTTGCTTATGAGCCCAAGGGTGCAAAATGGACAAAGGTGATAAAGCTTTTTGAAAAATATGCCTATGCGGTGAAGCTTGATAAAAAAACGGCTCAGGAGCTTGCCGTTATGCTTGAGCGCGGAGCAAAGAAGAGGGGTACGGCTTTTGAAAAAGGCGTAGCAGCTTACCTTGTTTCGTGTGTCGGCTCGGATTTGAATACTTTGCTCAATGAAACGGAAAAAGTTTGTGCCTATGCACAGGGCGAAATCACCAGGAGTGACGTTGATGCCGTTTGTATCAAGAGCCTTGATGCAAAGGTTTTTGATATGATAAAAGATCTCAATGCACGCAGGTTTGACAGTGCGTTCAAAAAGCTTGAAATTCTGTTTGAACAGCGTGAGGATGAGTTTCAGATTTTAGGTGCTCTCATTGCATCTTATACCGATATTTACAGAGCAAAGGCGGCAGTCAAATCGGGCGGCAGAGCAGAAAACGTTGCTCAGTATTATAACTATTCAGGCAAGGAATTCAGGCTCACAAACGCTGCCAGAAACAGTTCTTCGCTTACGTTTGACGATATCGGCGAATGCGTTGATATACTTGTGGAAGCAGATACCGCAATGAAAAGCACATCAACAGATAAAAGGCTGATTCTTGAAAAAGCAGTTGTCAAGCTTGCAAGAGTCGGCGGGAGATAATTATGATAAAAATCAGTCAGGCGGTTATCGTTGAGGGAAAGTATGACAAAATCAAGCTTTCGGGTATCATCGATGCGCCCATAATCCAGACTGACGGTTTCGGCATTTTTAAAGATAAGGAGTTGCAACGTCTTATCAGAATGCTTGCTGAAAAAAGGGGACTTCTTGTGCTTACGGACAGCGACTCCGCAGGCTTCAAAATCCGCTCTTTTATCGGCTCAACCGTCGATAAAAAATACATAAAAAACGCCTATATACCCGACATTTTCGGCAAAGAAAGGCGCAAAACCGAGCCGTCAAAAGAAGGCAAACTCGGTGTTGAAGGCGTTTCTGAAGAGGTTATAATGCAGGCTCTTGCCAACGCAGGCGTGCTGTGTGAAAGCTCAAAAGAGCCCGAAAGACCCATAACAAAGCTTGATTTATATGAGTTTGGTCTTACGGGCGGCGAAAACAGTGCAGAAAAAAGAGCGCGTCTGCTTGAGAGATATGCTTTGCCTTCAAGGCTCACAACAAATGCACTGGTTACCGTGCTTAATTGCATAACAACTTACGAAGCTTTCGCCCGGGACGCGGAAGAAATTGAAAAGGAGATGGGCAAATGATAAGAATCGGTCAGGGATATGACGTTCATAAGCTTGTTGAAAACAGAAAACTGATAGTTGGCGGTGTGGACATTCCTTACGAAAGAGGTCTGCTCGGACATTCCGATGCCGACGTGCTTCTGCATGCCGTAAGCGATGCGCTTCTCGGTGCTGCCGCCTTGGGGGATATCGGCTGCCTTTTTCCCGATAACGATGCAAAATTTAAAGATGCTGACAGCCTTTTGCTGCTTGCAGAGGTTGTAAAAGTGTTGGCAGATAAAGGCTACAGTGTGGGCAACGTTGATGCCACAATCATTGCTCAAAAGCCCAAAATGAAGCCTCACATTGAAAAAATGCGTGAAAATATTGCCAAAGCCTGCAACGTTGAGGTTGACCGTATAAGTGTCAAGGCAACAACTGAAGAAGGTCTCGGATTTACGGGAGCAGGCGAGGGTATAGCCGCACAGGCTGTGTGTATTATCGAAAAATAAATTTTCTGTTAAATAAAATTGATATCTGTTTACAATCGGCGTTGTATTTGTTATCATATTTTTCAGAAAAATCCATTAATCGCAAATCAGAAAGGACAGGTTACGGCTTATGACCTTTTTTGACAATATATCGGACTTTTTCTCGAAACTGCCGTCGCTTAAATTTTCGATAGCGGATTTTCTTGACATTTGTCTGGTAACTTTCATCATTTACCACGGAATCAAACTGATAAGAGAAACAAGAGCAATGCAGCTTGTCAAAGGTCTTCTTCTTGTCGGTTTGGCATATCTTGTTGTTTATCAGTTCCAGATGCAGTCAAGTACATATATTTTCAGGCTTGTTTTCCAGAACGTATTCATTGTTGTTATAGTTCTCTTTCAGCAGGAAATCCGTCAGGTTATTGAGCGCGTGGGCAAAAGCAAATTCTCTGCTCTCGGTGCATTTATAAGAGGTAACGACACGGAACACGATACAGTTATCAATGAATCCGTTATTGAAATCGCGAAGGCTGTTCAGCGAATGAGTGACAAAAAAACGGGCTCGCTCATTGTTTTTGAAAAAGAAATGCATCTCGGCGACGTTATCAACACAGGTATTGCCGTTGATGCAAAAGTAACTCACGAACTTATCGGCAATGTTTTCTTCCCCAACTCACCGCTTCATGACGGTGCCGCAATCATCAGAGATGGCAGACTGCTTTGCGCAGGTTGTGTTCTGCCGCTCACAAAAAACAACAACATTTCAAGCGACCTCGGCACACGACACAGAGCGGCAATCGGCATGAGCGAAACAACGGACGCAATGGTTGTTGTTACAAGTGAAGAAACGGGAACAATTTCAATAGCATACAAAGGCGCACTCAGACGAGGCTTCACGGAAGCGGAGCTGCGTGAGGTTTTGCTTGATTATCTTATTGATTCTGCGCCCGATAAACTTTCGGCAAACAAAGATTCAATCAAAAAACTGTTTAAGGGTTGGAAAAAATGATTAAGAAAAAACGCAATATAGGCGATCTGTTTTATAACAATCGTTTTCTTCTGGTGTTTTCGGTGTGCGTTGCGGTGATAATTTGGTTTGTTGTTGCCGTTGAGTTCAGCCCCGAAACAAAAGTTACAATCAAAAATGTTCCCATTAAAGTTGTCGCAACGGGTCTTGACGAAGAATCTGAACTCAGACCGTTTGGAGCAGACAATCTGACTGCAGATATAACAATTGTGGGTAAGCGTTATATTGTTGAGGATGATAAAATCATCAATGATATAGAGATTGTTGCAAACACAGGCTACGTCAACAGCTCGGGCGTTCATCGTCTCACGGTTGACGTGGGCAGTGTCAGTACCCGTCCGCAGTATGAAATTGTTTCCTGCTCGGTCAATGAGATTGAGGTTATGTATGACTATGAAATCGAAAAGCAGGTTCCTGTTATCCCCGAGATAAGCATCGAAAAAGGCGAGCTTGCTGCTGAAGGCTATTTTGCAAGCGACTTTGTGCCCGGCACACAGCTTGTTACCGTTTACGGTCCGAAGTCCGAAGTTGACCTTATAAATGCGGTCAGTGCAGTCGGTGTTGTTGAGGGAGATTTCACAACAAGCGGACGTACGGTTGCAACCCTCAGCATGGTTATGTCAAACAAAGCCGAGCCTGCCTATTCAAAGCTGAAAGCGACGGATAAAACCGTGGCAAACGGTCAGATAAACGTGAATTACTCGATCTATAAAGAAGCAGAAAAAGTGATTCCCTACGTGGATTTCTATCAGAACGATGTTTTTTATCCCGAAGAAATGCACACGTTTACCTATGAGGTCATTATTCCCGAAGGCACTGTTTTCGGTTTCAAAAACGGCGAAGTTGAAGACGATGTGCTTGTTGCTGAAATAAATGTGGGCAATATCAATTTTGATGACAGCGGCATGTACGTTGTTACGACCACCTATAAGGGAATGGGCGACGTTGCAGTTAAAAACGGAAACAAAAAGGGCAGCGTTGACGTTGTGGTCAGAATCAAGGATAACGGTACGGCTATCAGACCTGTTTCGCTGAAAGCTAACGGTAATTATATTGATATTGCAAGTCTCAATCCCGAGGAAAACTTTGATTATAAGATTGTCGGCATTGCGGGCGATATCGACACAATTCTCATAAAAGGCCCGAAGGCGGAAGTTTCTATGCTTGACGCCAGCTGTTTAAGACTGGATTTCGGCAGTGTTCCTGCAGGAACAACAGGTAAGGTAAGTGTTCCTCTCAGGCTTGACAGTCAGTACAGCAGTTGTTGGATTTCCAACGTTGATGAAAATGAAGTTATGGCTTCCGTTGAAATAACGGGAACAACAGAACAACAGTGATTTTTAAGGCAAACCTGTGAGCGGTGGATTAAACCTGCTCACAGGTTGTTTTTTTGCCACTATTCATATAATAATTAATATTTTATTTATAATTATATATTGATTTATTTGCACAAGCTGTGCTATAATACATTGAAAAGCTGTAAGTATATCCCAAAGTCATTTTCAAGGAGAGGAGTTGACGCAAATGAAAAGAGCCGTTGCTGTAATAACTGCAGTTGTTCTGATACTTGTCACACTGTCATCATGTGCTGATTTCAAGCTTTTCAGGGCCGCGGACTCGCTTCTTGCTCCTCCGCTTTTTTATGATGAGTATGAAGGTCTTGTTGAGCTGTTCCGCTCACAGACAGGCACAAGCGTTTCACTTTGCGCACCCTTTGAAGGTGAATATCGTTCAGCTATCATAGTTGAAGACTTTGACCGCGACGGTGATGACGAGGCAATGATTTTTTACCGCGATGCTTCGGGTGACCCTGTTGCAAAAGCAAGGTGCTACGAAAATTCAGACGGTGAATGGACTCAGGTGGGCGATTTCACCGGACACGGCAATCAGGTTGAAAGTGTTACGGTCAGGGATATGAACGGTGACGGTGTTTCGGAAATAATCGTTCTCTGGAGTGTGTCGGGCTTGAGCGTGGGCAAAAGCGTGTCTGTTTACCACACCCCCGGCAACAACGTTCAGTTTAAAGAAATTTCAAACGAAGCCTGTTCTGTTTCGATGATTGAGGATATTGACGGCGACTCATACGACGACGTTTTTCTTATTACTCAAAACAGCAACTCGGCAATTCCCCAAAGGTCAGCACGTCTGATAAGCTTTTCAGGCAGTTCTGCGGTCCTCAAGGGTGAAGTCAGAGTTGATGCAAACATCAGTAACTACGTTGCTGTTAAAACAGTGAAAAACAGTAACGGCAATTTTGTGATCTATGTTGATGCTCTCAAGGGCGAAAGACAGATGATAACCGAACTCATATTTTGGGACAGCGCCAAGGGCAGACTGATTGCTCCCTTGTTTGATGAAGCTACAATGTCCACAATGCTTACTCACCGCAATGATCCGATATTGAGTGCTGATATCAACGGAGACGGTATTCTTGATGTGCCGTCACAGGTTGAAATCTTCTCAAGTGGTGAAAACGAAATGACCATCGACCCCAATCACCTTTATATCACAAGTTGGCTCAACTTTTTTGAGGACGGCAACGAAACGGTCATAAACGCCCTTGTCAATTATGATAACGGCTATATGCTCACTCTTGACAGCCGTGAACGTTTTGAACTCAGCGTTCAGGAAATTGCAGACGGTAACCGTTGGGTTATTAAAGAAAAGAATGCTGAAACTGCAGAAGAGACAGATCTTTACACAATAACTCGTGTTTCCGCAGAGCAGGCAGAGGGAACGTATCCCGAAGGTTATTTGCCCATTATTGTAAAAGAAGAATACACAATTTTTGTTCACATAACACCCTACGGTCTTGAACGTGGGATAACAACAGAGGGTCTCAAAAATAAAATCCTGCCCCTGCAGCAGGTAGGGTAAAGAAAAAAGGAAGTGCAAGAATGAAAAGAGTTTTAATCGCTGAAGACGAAGCTGCTATCAGAGAGTTTATAGTTATCAATCTTCGTCGCGGCGGATATGAGGTTGTTGAAGCGTGCGACGGTGCACAGGCACTTGAACTTTACAATTCTTTCGGCGGTGATATCGACGTTGCATTGCTTGATGTTATGATGCCGAATGTTGACGGACTTGAGGTTTGCAAACAGCTCAGAAGCAAAAGTAATAATCTCGGCATTATAATGCTTACCGCCAAAACACAGGAGATGGATAAAATCACAGGTCTTATGATGGGTGCGGATGACTATGTTACCAAACCTTTTTCACCCACAGAGCTTGTTGCGAGAGTTGATGCTATTTACAGACGCGTTGCAATGAGTACCGCTCCCAAGCCGGTTGTTTCCGACCATATCGAACTCGGTGAATTTGACCTCAATTTGAGAAGCAGAACACTTACCAAAAACGGAGCTTATATTGAACTGACACAGGTTGAATTCCAGATGATGGAATATTTCTTCACAAACCCCGGTGCGGCTTTGAGCAGAACCGATATTCTCAACAAAGTCTGGGGCAACGAATATTTTGGTGAAGAAAAAATTGTTGACGTTAATATAAGACGTCTTCGTATGAAGGTTGAAACCGAACCCTCAGCACCCGAGCACCTGACAACGATATGGGGTGTGGGCTACAAGTGGATAGTCTGATTTGAGAAAAAGATTTTCAATATGATATTTCAGGAAAGGAGAAGAGCAGATGAAATTTGTGGGCATAACGAAGCGCTGGTTTCTCAGCGTTGCTTCCGTTGTTGTTCTGATACTTGTTTTTGTTTCTGTTGCTCTGTTCCTTTCTTTAAGAAATTATTACTACAGCGTTGCGGATATGGCGCTTGATGCCTATTCTGCAGAAGAGCTTTCCTCAAATTTCAGGCTTTACGGCGATGCCGCAACAGACGGCTTCAAAACGGCAAGCAGAAACTTTGTTGAAAACTTTCCCGACAAAGACATAATGGCTGTGTGGATTATCGACAGTTCAGGTGAGATTATTCTCTCTTCAAGCGGATTTGAAATCAAAGGCAGAGTTGAAATGCCCGACTATGAAGCGGCGCTTGGCGGTCAGAACAATGCTAAGTGGAAGGGTGAATTACCTTCAGGCGAAAGCATTGCGGCAAAAACCTGTATCTATAATTATCCCGACGGCACTCACGCAGGTGCGGTCAGGTTTATGATTTCTCTTGAACAGATCGAGAGTCAGGTTACAAGCATCACAATCGCAATTGCGGTTGCGGCGGTTGCTCTTTTTGCTTTGCTTATGATTTCGGGCAGTATTTTCATCCGCTCAATCGTTAATCCCGTTAAAGACGTTGGTGAAACCGCAAAGAAAATTGCAGGCGGTGACCTTGAAGCCAGAATCAACCATTATCCCTATAACGACGAAATCGGCGAGCTCTGCACAACCATAAATGATATGGCAGAAAAGCTTTCGGTTACGGACAGGCTCAAAAATGATTTCATCTCAACCGTTTCTCACGAACTGCGTACGCCGCTTACTGCAATTAAAGGCTGGGGTGAAACTCTTCTTCAGGTTGGTGATACCGACCCTGCGATGACCAAAAGAGGAATGACTGTTATTATCAGCGAAGCCTCAAGACTTAATGAAATGGTTGAAGAACTGCTTGACTTCTCAAGAATGAGCAGCGGCAGATTCAAACTTAACAGCGAAAGAATAGATATCCTTGCCGAACTTGATGAAGTTGTGTTTGCTTTCAGGGACAGAATGGTCAGAAGCGGCATCGAAATCATATATAATGTTCCGCAGGTGCCTGCTCCGGCAACGGCGGATGCATCCAGAATGAGACAGGTGTTTATCAATATTCTCGATAATGCTGTCAAATATTCGGAGCACGGCGACAAGATAACCGTTGTTGCCGAAATGCCAAATCCCGCAACTCTCGTTGTTTCGGTCAGCGACACGGGCATCGGCATTTCAGCGGAGGACTTGCCGCACGTTAAAGAAAAGTTTTATAAAGTTGATTCAACAATCAGGGGCTCGGGTATCGGTCTTGCGGTTGTTGATGAAATCATCAAGCTTCATAACGGTGAGTTTGAAATCACCAGTGTTTACGGCGAAGGCACAACGGTTAAAATCACTCTGCCGTTGACACCTGCCGAAGCTGCGGCAGAGCCTATCAATGAATTTGAAGGAGACAGACCCGAAAATGAGCAAAGCGAAAAAGAAGAATAAAAAAGAATACGTTGCTGTCGGCGGTCAGGCGCTGATGGAAGGCATAATGATGCGAGGACCCAAGGGTATGGCAATGTCTTTGCGCTTGCCTGACGGAACGATTGAAACACAGATGAAAGATTTTGTTTCAATCAGAAAAAAATTCAAGCCCTTCAATATTCCTCTTATCAGAGGTGTTGTAGCGTTTATCGAATCAATGACCAGCGGCTACAAGCTTCTTATGGAGTCGGCAGAAAAAACCGCGCTTGACGGTATGGAAGCAGAAAACGAATCAAAGCTTGATAAATGGCTCAGTGACCATTTTGGCCCCAAGATGATGTCAGTTATCGGTATCATCGCCGCCATTCTCGGAGTTGGTATTTCTTTCTTCCTGTTTATGTTTTTGCCTACACAGCTTTTTGAACTTATCGACACTTACCTTGTAAAAGGCAGAATTGATATTTCAATGTGGCGCGCACTGTTTGAGGGTGTTATCAGAGTAATACTGTTCCTTGCTTATATGATAATTGTTGCCCGTATGAAAGAAATCAGAAGAGTTTATATGTATCACGGTGCAGAGCATAAAACCATTTTCTGCTTTGAACACGGCAACGAACTCACGGTTGAGAATATCAGAAAAGAAAAACGTTTCCATCCCAGATGCGGCACAAGCTTCATCTTTGTCACAATCATTCTCAGCATTCTTATTTCGTCAATTGTTTCAATTGCGTTTCCTGCCTTAACGGCAAATAAATGGATCTGGGTAGCAACAAAGATTCTTATGCTCCCTGCAATTATGGGTGTCGGTTTCGAATTCATTCAGCTTGCAGGTAAATATCCCAATAAGTTCACAAAGCTTCTTTCGGCTCCCGGTCTGCTCATGCAGAGGATAACCACCGTTGAGCCCACAGACGACATAATAGAAGTTGCAATTGAAGCAATGAAGGGTGCCCTCACAGGTGAGGTTCCCGTCAAGGAAGAAAAGCCTGCAGAAGAAACCGATGAAAAAAGCGGTGAATCCGAAAACACCGCAACGTCGGAGGAATAAGCAATGACTGTTAAGGCTTTGCTTGCCGAGGGTATACGCATTCTCGGTGAGAGCGGCATAGAAAACAGCCGCAACGAAGCTCACTGGATGTTTGAATCGGCATTTAAGTGCGGAGCAGAATATGCGATTTTTCATTCGGCAGACGAAGCTGATGAAAAAAAGGCGAACCGCTTTTCAGAAATGATAAATCTTCGAAAAAGCGGAGTGCCTGTTCAGTACGTTATCGGCGAATGGGATTTTTACGGTTTTACGTTCAGGGTCGGTGAGGGAGTACTCATTCCGAGACCCGAAACCGAAATGCTTGTTGATTTTGCTCTTGACTATCTGAAAAACAAATCAGACCCCGTGGTTTTCGATTTGTGTGCAGGCTCGGGTTGTATAGGTCTGAGTGTTGCCAAAAGCAGACCTGATGCAAAAGTATTTCTGCTTGAAAAATCAGAAAAAGCTTTTGCTTATCTTGAGGCAAACAAAAAAATGCTCGGCTGTGAAAACGCTTTTCTTGTCAGCGGCGATTTATTCAGCGGCTTTGAGGCTTTTGATTTGCCGCAACCCGATTTGATTCTTTCCAATCCGCCATACATCGAATCGGCAGAAATTCCGCTTCTTCAGAAAGAGGTTTTGCGCGAGCCTTCAATGGCGCTTGACGGCGGTACGGACGGCTATGATTTTTACAGAGCTATCGCGCAGAAATGGCTTGATTTCTGCAGGGGAGCAATTGCGGTTGAATGCGGAGAAAACCAGACGGATACTATCGAAAATATATTCAGCAAAAAATGTGCCGAAGTTCATTCCGAAAAAGATTTTAACGGTATCGGAAGAACGGTTTGCGGTTATATCGGTACGGAAAGGCTTTAGTTATGTTGTTAGACTTGATTACAAGCGGCGGCGATATGGTGACTGTTATAACGGGTCTTATGGCAAGCGTGTTTGTTGTTTTCTGCACAATGCCGATCCATGAATTCGCTCACGCTTTTGTTGCCACCAAACTCGGTGACCCCACACCTGCAGGTAAGGGCAGATTAACTCTTAATCCTCTTGCTCATATCGATATTCTAGGCGCCGTTATGATACTTCTTGTTGGCTTCGGTTATGCAAAACCCGTACCTGTCAATGCCAGACGTTTCAAAAATCCAAAACTCGGTATGGCTCTTACCGCGCTTGCAGGTCCCGTTTCAAACCTGATAATGGCTTTTATTTTCGTCTTTCTTTCAAATCTTGCACTTGTATTCAATCCTTACGGTGAAATACTTGTGCTTAGTATAACAAGAGTGTTTTTCTATTACGCGGCATTCATCAACGTCAGTCTTGCGGTTTTCAACCTTATCCCGATTCCTCCGCTTGACGGCTCAAAGATTCTGGCAATTGTAATTCCTGCCAAAATTTATTTCAAGTATATGCGTTATGAACGCTATGTTATCTATGCTCTTATGGCGCTTGTCTTTTTCGGTGCACTCGATATACCCCTTTCGTTTTTGACAGATGCCGCCTTGAGCGTAATTACAAAAATTGCAAGCTTACCTTTTGAGCTGTATTTAAGATTGACATAATCCCCACCGAAGGGAGCATAAAACTTTTGGATAAAATTCAGTATAAGCTTGAGGTGTTTGAGGGCCCGATGGACCTTCTGCTTCAGCTGATAAGTAAAAAGAAATTAAGCATCAACGACGTTCCGATTATGGAAATCATTGAGCAGTATCTTGAATATGTCCGTCAGATGCAGGAAGATAACCTGGACGTTTCAAGCGAATTCCTTGAAATGGCGGCAAGGCTTCTTTACATCAAAACAGTTTCTCTCCTTCCCGTTCACGAGGAAGCTGAAAAGCTTGTTGAGGAGCTTCGCGGTGAGCTGACGGAATACAGAGACTGCAAGCTTGTTGCAGGCAAGCTCCAGCAGCAGGCAAAGGGCTTTGAATTCTACGGCAGAGAGCCTGAAGAATTTGAACCCGATATGACCTACACCAGAATTCACGAGCCCGTTGAGATTTATAAAGCCTATCTTGCGGCTGTGGGCAAGGGTATGCGCCGCTTGCCGCCGCCGATTGAGGCGTTCAAGGGCATTGTTGCCCACAAGATTGTTTCGGTTGCATCAAGAATCAGCGTTATCATCGACCGCTTCAGAAACGGTAACAGGCAAAAATTCAGTTCGTTTTTTGAAGGCTCGGAATCACGTTCCGAAATGGTTGCAACCTTTCTTGCCCTGCTCGCAATGGCAAAGGCAAAAAGAATTCAATTTGACGGCGACGGTGACAACGTTGACGTAACCTTGCTTCAGGGCAGAGGGGAGAGTATTGAAATTGACGAATGAACAAATTCGTGCGGCGTGCGAAGCAATTCTCTTTGCTTCGGGTGAGCCGCTTGAATGCGCAAGAATAGCAGAAGCACTTGAACTTGATATGGATACCGTTTCGGGTGCGCTGTGGGAGCTTGCACGCTCGCTTGACGAAAGGGGCAGCGGAATCTGCCTTCTGCGTCTTGGCAGCAAATATCAGCTCTGCTCAAGGGTTGAATATGCAATGCAGGTAAGAAGCGTTCTGGATATCAAAAAGAATGCTCCTCTTTCACCTGCGGCATTTGAAGTGCTTGCGGTTGTGGCTTATAACCAACCTGTTACCAAAGCCTATGTTGAGCAGATAAGAGGTGTTGATTGCTCGGGCGTTATTTCAACCCTTTGCCAGAAAGGTTTGCTTGAAGAAAAAGGCAGACTTGATTTACCCGGCAGACCTCTGCTTTACGGCACAACGCCCGACTTTTTGCGTTGCTTCTGCCTCTCCTCGCTTTCAGAGCTTCCCGAGCTTCCCGAAAGAACAGAGGTTGAGGATTTGCAGGACGACGAAATCAATAACGAGCAGGGCGAACAGATACGTAGCTTTTTCCAGCAGGAAGAATAATGTGAAACCATCAGAAAGGAGGCGGTGGCGTGGTAGCGCTCTATATTTTACTTGGCATACTCGGCATCATAGGTCTTGTGGTGTTGCTTCTTTCAGTCAAATTTGCGGTAACCGTTCACTATGAAGACGATATTGCTTTAAGTGTCAGGTGGCTTTTCTTGAAATTTGATATTCTTCCCAAAAAGGAAAAGAAGCCTAAAAAGAAGAAAAAGAAGAAGGATAAAAAGCCAAAAGACAAAAAGGATGAAGGCGACAAGAAGCCGAAAAAAGAAATTGTCAAGGAGCCGAAGGATAAGGACGAGAATATGTTCCTTAACTTCTATAAGAACCGTGGCGTAGACGGCGTTCTTCAGCTTCTCAAAGATACCGTCAAGGCTATCGGCGGTATGTTCGGCAGAATTTTCAGAGCCTTCCGTATTGAAGAGCTTTACATAGCAATGATCGTTGGCGGCGGTGATTCGGTAGAAACCGCAGACAAATACGGCAAAACTTGTGCGGCGGCTTTCCCTGCAATGGGACTTATCGTAAATAAGCTGAATATCAAGAAATACAGCATTGACATTTCACCCGACTTTATTTACGGCAATAACGAAGCAAAGTTACACACAAAAATTTCTCTCAGGCCCATCAAACTCATCTTCGCAGTAGTAGTTCTGGTATTTGAACTTCTTTACAAAGTTGTATTTGAACTGCTTATGGACAGTCAACCTCCCAAGGAGGAAAAAGTCGAAAAGCAGGTTAAAAAATAATCAAATTTTTAAAATTGAAAGGCGGAAAAAACAATGAAAGAACAGTCAGCAGCAGGAATTCTCGGCACATCAATCGAAAAAATCAAGGATCTTGTGGATGTAAGCACAATCATCGGCGACCCCATTAAAATCAGCGAAGCAATCCAGATTATTCCCGTTTCAAAGGTTACATACGGTTTTGCTTCAGGCGGCACGGACTTCCCCTCAAAGAATAAAGCAGAGCTCTTCGGCGGCGGCGGCGGAGCCGGTATCACAATCACTCCCGTTGCTTTCCTTGTTGTTAATAACGGCAGCGTAACAGTTAGATATCTTGACGCAGCTGAAGGTTCAGTTGAAAGAGCAATCGGTATGATTCCCGATGTTGTTGATAAGGCAACAGAAGTTATCACAAAGCTTATGAAGAAGGATGACGGCTCCGTTGACGAAGCCATCAGCGAATTCGTAGAAAACACTGCTGAATAAGCAAAAAACTAATTATTTTTGTCTTTTAATCATATATTTGGAACAGCACTGCGTCGGCGTTTTGCCGATGCAGGGCTAAACCGATATGTGTGAGGATGAAAAGTTTTGAAAAAGGTTTTATCGGCCGTTACGGCGGCGGTGATTATGCTTGTGTGTCCCTGTGTTTCAAACGGTGAACAGCTGTCGCTCAGTGCGCAAAGTTCAGCTCTTCTCTGTGTTGAAAGCGGAGAAATCTTGTTTGAAGATAATGCGGATGAACGTCTGTCTATGGCCAGCACCACAAAAATAATGACCGCTCTGCTTGCGATTGAAGCGGCAACTCCCCGGCGCGAAATCGTTGTTACCGAAAAAATGGTTTCCGTTGAAGGCACTTCAATGGGTCTTCAGGCAGGGGACAGCGTTTCACTTGAGGAGCTTGTCTACGGTATGCTTCTGCAATCGGGTAACGATGCGGCTAACACCGTGGCTTACGTTGTCGGTGGCAGTCCGCAAGGATTTGCCAAAATGATGAATGCCCGTGCTGATGAAATCGGAATGAAACACACAAATTTTGTAACAGCATCGGGTCTTGATGATGACGGGCACTATTCAACCGCCCGTGATATGGCTCTGCTTGCGGCAGAATGCCTCAAAAATCCCGTGTTTGCTTCAATATGTTCGCAAAAAAACGCAAAACTGACCTACGGCAATCCGCCCTATGCAAGAACGCTTACAAACCATAACCGTCTGTTGTGGAGCTATCCCGACGCAATCGGTGTTAAAACAGGCTTCACAAAAAAGAGCGGCAGATGCCTTGTAAGCGCGGCAAAAAGGGGAGGCGTTACTCTTGTTGCGGTTACGCTCAATGCGCCCGATGACTGGTCAGACCATAAAAAACTGCTTGATTACGGCTTTAACGTTTGCAAAAGCGGTTTGCTTGTGTGCGACACGGCAGATGCTTCGGTGTCTGTCTGCGGCGGCAAAAAAAGTGAAATCAGTATTCGTCAGGTTTACGAAGCCGAAGGCGTTTACGGCTCAGAATGTGTTTTGCTTTTAAAACAGTTTGAATATGCACCTGTCAATGAGGGGGATATTCTCGGCAAGGCTGTTTTTATCAGCGACGATAGAGTTATTGCAGAAATACCCGTTGAAGCGGCTGAAAGCGTGCAGGCACATATTGTTGCCGTTAATAAGCCTGAAGAAAAAAGCTTTTTTCAAAAGCTATGGTACAGTATCAAAGAATTTTTTATTCAGAGGTGAAATCGGTTGCCCGATAATAAAATCAGACTCCAGAAGTTTCTTTCCGAGGCAGGAGTTGCATCCAGAAGAAAAGCGGAAGAAATGATAAAAGCCGGCAGAGTCAAGGTCAACGGTGCAGTTGCACAGATTGGCGATAGTGTTGACCCCAAAAAAGACACGGTAACTGTCGGCGGCAAAAAAATCAAAAAAGAAAGCAGTCTGCGCTATATTTTGCTCAACAAACCCAGAGGTTATGTAACAACAACCGATGATGAGCTTGGCAGAAAATGCGTTCTGGAGCTTGTTTCCGACGTCAAGGAAAGAATCTACCCGGTCGGCAGACTTGACAGGGTTTCAGAGGGTGCGCTGATTCTCACTAATGACGGTGCTTTTGCAAATGCGATGATGCACCCGTCAAGACACGTTCCCAAAACCTACAGAGTTACAGTTCGCCCCGAAATAACAGCCGAGCAGGTTGATATTCTTTCAACGGGCGTTGAAATTGAAGGCAGAATGACTGCCCCGGCGGACGTTCGCGTTCTTTCCAAAGAGGACGGCAGAGCAGTTGTCGAGATTGTTCTCTATGAGGGCAGAAACAGACAAATCCGCCGTATGTGCGAAGCCCTTGACCTTGAGGTTGCAAGACTTCGCAGAATAGCCGTCGGCTCGGTTAAACTTGGTATGCTTCAAACGGGCGAATGGCGTGACCTGACACCCGAAGAGGTTGAAAAACTTCTTTCACAGGCAGGTGTCAAAAAGAAAGGCGGCAATTCCGGATGATTACTTTTCTTCCTGACCATAAACAGGATTATTTGTGCTTCAGAGCATACGAAAACGGCGCAGAAAAAGGATTCTGCACCTACCGTTGCGAAGGCTACCGCATGGTGTTTCTTTCAATGGAATGCGATGACGATATTGCCGCAGAGGGTCTTGCAAGGGCTGCAATGAACAGCGCAGCAAACAGCAACGCGTATCTTGCCGTTATATCAAAAGAACTTTACCGACCTGCTTTTGCAAGGCTCGGCTTTGAAGATAAAGACGGTTCGTTTGTTGAAATTCCCGAGGCACTTGCCTCCGGTTGCTCTTGCTCACATAATTAAATTGGAGTGTATTTTAAATGATTAAAAGTATGACCGGTTACGGCAGAAGCCAGCAGCTTGCCGACGGTATGAATATAACGGTTGAAATTAAAAGCGTCAACCACAGATATTTTGAGTTTTCCTCAAAGCTTCCCAGAAGCTACGGTTTCCTTGACGAAAAGCTGAAAGGCTTCTTTATGGGTAAGCTGACAAGAGGTAAAATGGAATGCTACGTGCAGATAGAAACGGTTGAAGAGCCTGATACAATAATCAGCGTCAACCATCCCCTTGTTAAGGGTTACCTTGATGCATATAAAGAACTTGCAGAAACCTACGGACTTGAAAATAATGTAAAAGTTTCGGATATTTCAAGAGTCAGTGATATTTTTTCAATCCGCAAGCAGGCCGCTGATGAAGACAAAATCTGGGCAGCGGTGCAGTCTGTTGCCGAAGATGCTCTCAACGGCTTTGTTGCAATGCGTGAGCGTGAGGGCGAAAGACTCAGAGCTGATGTGCTCTCCAGACTTGATCTGATTCTCGAAAACGTTGCTTATATTGAGGAACGTTCACCCGAAACCGTTAAAGAATATAACGAAAAGCTTCTTGGCAGACTGCGTGAGCTGCTTGCCGACGCTCATATTGAGGAGCAGAGAATTCTTACCGAAGCCGCAATTTTTGCTGATAAAATTGCTGTTGCCGAAGAAACCGTAAGACTTCGCAGCCACATTTCGCAGATGCGTTCTTTCCTTGAAGCCAACGAAGCTGTCGGCAAAAAGATGGATTTCCTTATTCAGGAATTCAACAGAGAAGCAAACACCATCGGCTCAAAGGCACAGGATGTTGAAATTGCGCGCAGAGTTGTTGCAATCAAATCCGAAATCGAAAAGATTCGTGAGCAGATACAGAATATTGAATAAAACGGAGGCGAAAAAATGAAGCTGATTAACATCGGTTTCGGCAACATGGTTAATGCAAGCCGACTTGTTGCCATTGTCAGCCCCGAGTCTGCGCCTATCAAGCGTATCATTCAGGAGTGCAAAGAAAAGGGTACGCTTATTGATGCAACTCACGGCAGAAGAACAAGAGCCGTTATCATCACAGACAGCGACCACGTTATTCTTACATATCTCCAGAGTGAAACGGTTGCCAACAGGCTTAATGATGATATGGACGAGCTTGAAGATGAGGAGGATGAAGAATGAGCGACGGCGTACTCATAATTCTTTCAGGTCCCTCCGGTTCAGGTAAGGATACCGTTCTCAACAGGCTTGTTGAGGTTGATGATAATGTAAAGGTTTCAATTTCAATGACAACCCGCGAAAAGCGTGAGGGCGAAATAGACGGTGTGAATTATTATTTTGTCAACCGCGAATATTTTGAAAAAAAGGTTTCAGAAAACAGAATGCTCGAATATGCCGAATATGCAAAGAATTATTACGGCACACCTGCAGAGCCTGTTGATGAAATGCTTGGTCAGGGTAAAGCGGTTATCCTTAAAATTGAAGTGCAAGGTGCTGAAAAAATCAGAAACCGTTATGATAACGTTATCAGCATCTTCCTTATGCCCCCTTCAATGCGTGTTCTTGAACAAAGGCTCAGAGGCAGGGGAAGCGAAGATGAAGAAACTGTTCAGCACAGGCTCTTTATTGCACGCGAAGAAATTCGCAGAGCCTATGAATATGACTATGTTGTTTTCAATGACACGGTTGAAAATGCCGTTGATTGCATTGAGGCAATAATTACCGCCGAAAGGCATAAAATCGAAAGAAACAAAAACATTATAAGCGAGGTAATCAACAATGTTTAATCCCGATCTCAGAGGCGTACTCAAAGACCATCTCAGCCGTTACTCTCTTGTAACAGCAACAGCAAAAAGAGCAAGAGAAATTGCTGAAGAAGCAGAAGCTAACAAAGAGATTATGACAGAAAAACCCGTAAGCGTTGCTCTTGAAGAAATTCTTGCAGGTCAGTACAAAATCATTGAGCCCGAAGAAATCAGAAATATCTGATTTCAGAATTTGAAAACCGTGAGGGGAGTGTTAATCAGATGAAATATGCAAAGGTTGCGGTTGAATCTGCCGTTTTCACCTTTGACAAAGCTTTTGATTATGCTATTCCCGAGCAGTTTGAAGAATCTGTAAAAAAAGGTGTCAGGGTTACCGTGCCCTTCGGCAACGGCAACAAAAAAAGAATTGGTGTGGTTTTTGACGTCACAGACTCAACGGAGAGCAAAAAAATCAAAAATGTCAGCGAAGTGCTTGATGAAAAACCTCTGCTGAACGATGAAATGCTTTCCCTTGCAGAATGGATAAAAGACAGGACTTTCTGCACCCTTTACGAAGCGGCAAAAGCAATGCTGCCCACGGGCATAAATCACCGCATGGTTCTTTCTTATGCCGTTGACCCCGAGGCAGATTCAAAAAAAATCGATGCCCTTGAAGGTGTTGAAAAAGAGTTTTACGGTTACGTTGCCGATAAAGGCGTGTTTGTAAAGGCGGAAACTGTTTTTAATGCTCTTTCTGTCAAAGCGGATGCGGATATACCTTCGTCACTCGTGCGCAAGGGTCTGCTTATAACAAGCAGTGATGCAGTGCGCAATCTGGGTGACCTGACCGTTCGTATGATGCGCCTTGTGCAGACCGAAGAAGCTTTTAAACTCACAAAAAAGCAAAAGCAGATTTATGATGTGCTTTGCGACGTTGGCACTGCAAGTGTCAAGGAGCTGTGCTATTTTACAGGTCTCACTCCCGCGGTTGCGAATGCTCTTGTAAAAAACGGAGTTGCAGAATTCTTTGAGCAACCTGTTATGAAACTGCCTGATTTCACGGCAGAAAAAGGCAAGCGTACCGCTGTATCTCTCACCGAAGAGCAAAAAGAAGCACACGCAAAGCTTTCCGACCTTGCAAAGAGCGGCAAACCTGCGGCTTCGCTTCTTTACGGCGTAACGGGCAGCGGCAAAACGTCCGTTTATATGAGCGTTATCGATGAAGTTGTTGACAGCGGCAAATCCGTTATCGTTATGGTGCCCGAAATCGGTCTTACTCCGCAGACACTTTCGCTTTTCTGCAAGCGTTACGGCAGCAAGGTTGCTGTTTTTCACAGCGCACTCTCTGTCAGGGAGCGTCTTGAAGAGTGGAAAAGAGTCAAAAACGGTGATGCCACTATCGTTATCGGCACAAGAAGTGCGGTTTTTGCTCCGCTTGAAAATCTTGGCCTTATTATCGTTGACGAGGAGCAGGAGCACACCTATAAATCCGAGCAGACTCCGCGATACAGTGCAATCGACGTTGCCAAATACAGAGCGGCTTATCATAACTGTTTGCTGATTCTCGCATCTGCAACGCCGAGTGTTGAAAGCTATGCGGCGGCGCAAAGCGGCAAATATGAGCTTTGCACACTCACAAAACGTTACGGCAACGCGGTTTTGCCCGAAGTTCTGATCGTAGATATGCGCAGTGAAGAAAAAGCGGCGGGAAGCAGGGCGATAAGCAAAACTCTTTATGATTCATTAAAACAAAATCTTGAAAACGGCAGGCAATCCATCCTGCTGATAAACAGGCGCGGCTTTCATACTTTTGCTGCCTGCACCGCCTGCGGCGAGGTTATCTGTTGCCCCCAGTGCAGCATTTCAATGACCTACCACACGGCAAATAACCGCCTTATGTGCCATTATTGCGGTCACTCCGTACCTTTTTCAAGTGTCTGCCCCGAGTGCAGTGAAGATGCTGTCAGATATTCGGGTTTCGGCACACAAAAAATTGAAGATGAGTTGGCACTGCTTTTACCCGATGCTAAAATCGTCAGAATGGATACCGATTCAACGGCAGGCAAAAATTCACACGAGAAGCTTCTGGATAGTTTCGCAAAAGGTGAATACGATATAATGATAGGCACCCAGATGGTTGCCAAAGGTCTGAATTTTCCAAACGTAACGCTTGTCGGAGTTGTGTCGGTTGACCAACAGCTTTATAACGACGATTTCAGAAGTCTTGAAAAAACCTTTTCTCTGCTTACGCAGGTTGTCGGCAGGTCAGGCAGAGGCGACGTTGCCGGCACAGCGGTTATTCAGACTCTTACTCCGGAAAATGAAATCATACGTCTTGCCGCAAAGCAGGATTATGACGAATTCTTTAAAACAGAAATAAGACTCCGCAAGGCACTTGTTTATCCTCCGTATTGCGATTTGTGCGTTATCGGCTTCACGGGCAGTAACGAATCGGTTGTAAAAGCGGCGGCAAACAACGCACTTGCATTAATCAGAAACTACACAACAGGCGAATATTCGGGCGAAAAGATAATCACCCTTGGCCCGATGCCTGCAAGGGTAGCCAAAATCAGCGGCAAATTCAGACACAGGTTAATTATCAAATGCCGCAACACAAAAAGATTCAGACAGATGATATCGGATTTGCTTGTTGAAATGGGCAAGGACAGTCGCTATGCAAGCGTTACAACCTATGCCGACATTAATCCCGAATCAACGGTTTAATTTAAAACATTAATATATAAAGGTGAAAAACAGTTATGGCAATCAGAAATATTGTGAAAATCGGCGATCCGATTCTTGCTAAAACTTCACGTAAAGTAGAAAAATTTGATGCCCGTCTCTGGACTTTGCTTGACGATATGAAAGAAACAATGTATGCGGCAAACGGAGTCGGCCTTGCGGCTGTGCAGGTGGGTATTTTAAGACGCGTTGTGGTCATTGACTGCGGCGACGGATATATTGAACTCATCAACCCCGAAATTGTCAAAAGGGAAGGTGAGCAGTTTGCCGATGAGGGTTGTCTTTCCCTCCCCGGCGAGGTTGGCACAACCTGCAGACCTGCAACGGTTAGAGTGCAGGCACAGGATAGAAACGGAAAGTGGTGCGTTTATACAGGCAGTGACCTCAAGGCACGTTGCTTCTGCCACGAAATCGACCATCTTGACGGAATAGTTTTCACCCAGCGTGTAATCAAAAAGGAGAATGCCGAATGAGAGTGGTTTTTATGGGCACACCCGAGTTTGCGGTGCCTTGCCTTCAGAAACTGATTGACTGCGGTCACGAGGTAACAGGTGTTTTTACACAGCCTGACAAACCGCAGGGCAGAAAAATGGTGCTTACACCGCCTCCCGTAAAAGTACTTGCGGCTGAAAACGGCATCAAAGTATATCAGCCCGTAAAAATGCGTGACGGCACTGCACTCGAGATGCTTAAAGAAGCTGATCCCGAGCTTGTTATTGTTGTTGCTTACGGTAAAATTCTTCCCAAAGAAATTCTTGAATATCCCCGTTACGGTTGTATTAATATCCACGCATCCCTGCTTCCCGAGCTCAGAGGCGCAGCACCTATTCAGTGGTCTGTTATAAACGGCTGTGAAAAAACGGGCGTTACTTCAATGCAGATGGATGAGGGCCTTGATACGGGCGATATGCTCATAAAGAGTGAGGTTAAAATCGACATAAACGAAACGGCAGGCGAGCTTCACGATAAGCTTTCTGCTCTTGGCGCCGATGTGCTTGAGCAAACAATTGATGCTCTGCTTAAAGGCAAGCTTACTCCCGAAAAGCAGAATCACGATTTATTTACCTATGCACCGATGCTTTCCAAGGAATTGTCACCAATTGACTGGAATTTAAGCGCAAAATCCGTTCACGATAAAATAAGAGGGCTTTCACCCTGGCCGTCTGCCACAACAGTGCTTGGCGGCAAAAAGGTGAAAATTCATAAATCAGTTCTTGCTCCCGAAAAGGGAACAAAGCCCGGCGAGGTTGTTGCGGCAGATAAACGCCTTGTAATTGCCTGCGGAGATCTGAATTGCATTGAGATTCTTGAACTTCAGGCAGAGGGCAAAAAATCAATGAATGCGGCTGATTATCTGAGGGGTAACTCTGTTGCGGCAGGGTCGCTGACCGAATAATTTGAAAGGAGTCGCAAAATGTTTTATCCTTATTACGGCTTTTTTATTGACTATTGGTATATAATCCTTGTAATTCCTGCAATGATTATTGCAATGGTAGCTCAAATCAAAGTTAAATCAACCTTCAACAGGTTTTCCAAAGTTTTAAGCAGCCGCCGTATCACCGGTGCTTATGCGGCGCAGGCGGTTCTTAACCATTACGGCATAACTGACGTCAGAATCGAACGTGTCAACGGCAAGCTGACAGACCATTTTGACCCCAGATCAAACGTAATAAGACTTTCTGATGCTGTCTATAACAGCACAAGTGTAGCTGCTATCGGCGTTGCGTGTCATGAGGCAGGTCACGCCGCACAGCATGCAGAAGGCTATGCCCCCATAAAAATCAGAAATTCTGTTCTTCCCGTGTGCAACATCGGCTCATTTCTCGGTGTTCCCCTTGCTTTGCTGGGACTTTTTATGAGCTTTGAACCGTTAATCTACGTCGGTATTGCGCTTTATGCAGGTATTTTGCTTTTCCACCTTGTAACTCTGCCTGTTGAATTCAACGCAAGCCGCAGGGCAATTTCCGTTATCGATGCAACAAATCTTCTCGGCGACGATGAAATCGGCGGTGCAAAGAAAGTTCTTTCGGCGGCGGCAATGACCTATGTTGCGTCAATGTTGGTTGCGCTTGCAAACGTTCTGCGCTTTGCGTTCAGAATTCTTGCGGCTAACAGACGCAGAAACTGAAATGACTGATTCCGAAAGGATGTTTTGAAATATGAAGAATGCAAGGCAGGCTGCTTTTGAAGCTTTGCTTAAAATACACCGTGAGGGCGCATACTCAAACCTCGTTGTTGATGCGGCGCTTAAAGAAAATGACCATTTCGATGAGAGGGACAAAGCTTTTTTCTCAAATCTGGTTTACGGTACGCTGGACAGGCTGATTCTTATCGATTATAACCTCAGCCTTTATCTTACCCAGCCCGTGGGCAAGCTTAAACCCGAGCTTCACACCATTCTCAGGCTCGGTACATATCAGATACTTTTTCTCGACAGAGTGCCTTCAAGCGCAGCTGTCAATGAAAGTGTTAAGCTTGCAAAGGTCAATAAATCCGCATTTGCGGCTTCGCTTGTCAATGCGGTGCTTCGCAGAGTTGCCGATAATGGTCTCAGACTTCCCGAAGGCGCAGAAAATGACCCGGCTTACCTTGCAGTCAAATATTCCTGCCCCAAATGGCTTATTTCAATGTGGATTGATGCATACGGCTTTGAAAATGCCGTTGCTCTTGCAGAAAAGGCACTTGATGCTGCCCCTGTAATCGTTAAGGTCAATACCCTTAAAACAACGGTTGATGACCTTGTCTGGAAACTTGCGGAGGAAGGGGTTGTAGCCCGTCGCTCCGAAAAATATCCCGAGTCACTGATTCTTGAAAACACAGGTGCGGTTGAAGATTTGCTTACCTATCAGGAGGGGCTTTTCCACGCACAGGATTTTGCTTCGCAGCTTTGCTGCAGAGCACTTGATGCTCAACCCGGCGAAACGGTGTTTGATCTTTGCTCTGCACCCGGCGGAAAAACGTTCACTGTTGCACAGGCGATGCAGAATACAGGCTGTGTCAGAGCTTTTGATATCTATCAGTCAAGGGTTGACCTTATCAAAAGCGGCGCACAAAGACTTGGTCTTAAGAACGTTTATACGTATCTTTCCGATGCGTCCATTTATAACGAAAACTACGGTATGGCTGACAGGGTGCTTTGTGACGTACCTTGTTCGGGTCTGGGCATAATCAGACGCAAGCCTGAAATCCGTTTCAAAAAATCATCTGAAATAGATAATTTACCCGAAATCCAATACAGCATTCTTTGCAATGCAACAAAATATTTAAAAGAGGGCGGCAGACTTGTTTATTCAACCTGCACGCTTAACCCCAAAGAAAACGATGAGGTCTGCAACAGATTTCTTAAGGAGCATCCCGAATTTAAGGCAATAAAGGTTTTGCCCGAGCTTCGCAGATACAGCGAAAATGACAAATACCTAACACTTATGCCCCACGTTCACTCAACAGACGGCTTCTTTGTTGCGGTATTTCAGAAAAACGGAGGAAATGAATGAGCAGAGATATTTTATCAATGACCTTTGAAGAGCTTTCGCAGGCGTTTGCAGGCGAGGGCATTCAGGGCTTTCGCTCAAAACAGGTTTATGAGTGGCTTCACCGCCACCTTGCCTTGAGCTATGATGAAATGACAAATCTGCCCAAAGCGTTACGCGAAGAGCTTAAAGAGAAATTTCCGATTATAGCCGGCAAAGTTGTTAAAAAGCAGGTTTCAAAGACAGACGGCACAATAAAGCTTCTTTTTGAAATGCAGGACGTAGACTATATCGAAAGTGTGGTTATGAAATATAAATACGGCTACACGATATGCGTTTCCTCACAAATAGGCTGCAAAATGGGTTGTGCTTTCTGTGCTTCAACACTCGGCGGTTTTAAACGAAGCCTCACGGCAGGTGAAATTCTTTCGCAGGTTTATGCGGCGCAAAAAGAAACGGGAGAGCGGATTTCCCACATAGTGCTTATGGGTATGGGCGAGCCGCTTGATAACTATGACAACGTTATGCGTTTTATAGCGCTTGTCACAAATGAAAAAGGTCTTAATCTTTCAATGAGAAACATTTCGCTTTCAACTTGCGGAATTGTTCCTAAAATACAAGATTTGCTCAATAAAAGACTACAGCTTACTTTGTCAATTTCACTGCATGCTCCGACCAACGAGTTGCGTGACAAAATAATGCCTGTCAACCACAGATACAGGGTTGAAGAGCTTCTTGCAATATGCAGAAAGTATGCGGGCGAAACTTCAAGACGAATATCGTTTGAATATGCTATGCTTTCCGGCATAAACGATTCAGATGAATGCGCTCTGGCTCTGGCTTCAAAGCTCAAAGGAATGCTTTGCCACGTTAACCTTATACCGGTCAACGAGGTCAAAGAAAGTCCGTTTAAGCCGAGCAGTCCCGAGAGAGTTGAAAGGTTTGTTTCGATTCTTTCAAAACACGGAATCAACGCAACGGTGCGGCGCAAGCTTGGTTCCGATATTGATGCTTCATGCGGTCAGTTAAGACGCAAAGAAAAAGAAAAGAATTCAGAAAAGGAGGGCACGGTATGAAAATTGTTGCAAGAACGGACCGGGGATGTGTCCGTGAAAACAATCAGGATTCCTATACCGGCGGCGAGCTTTCGGGCGGTATAGCTTATGCCGTAGTTTGCGACGGTATGGGCGGTGCGGCAGAAGGTGCGTTTGCAAGCTCCGAGGCTGTTAAAATCATACGTGAAAAAATATGCATCGGATACAAAAGCGGAATGAGTGATATTTCAATAAAGGCTTTACTCGTTACTGCGCTCGAAAACGCCAACAAGCATATATATCAGCTTTCTTTGACTGATGAAAAATATTACGGAATGGGAACAACGGCGGTTGCAGCTCTTATAACGGACGAGTTTGTTTATATTGCTCACGTTGGTGACAGCCGAGCTTATCTTATAGCTGACGGCGAAGCAAATCAGCTTACACGAGACCATTCGGTTGTTCAGCGAATGCTGGAAAACGGCGAAATCACGCCTGAAGAGGTTGAAAACCACCCTAAAAAACATATCATCACCCGTGCAATCGGTGTTGACAGCGAGATAATGGTTGATTTTTGTCAGGAAAGTTTTGGCGGCGGCACAGTTCTTTTGCTTTGTTCCGATGGTCTGACAAACTATGCTTCGACGGACGACATCATTGAGCAGACAAACGGCGAGAGGTATTTTGAATATGCAGAAAATCTTGTCAGCCTTGCTCTTAAAAACGGTGGCGGTGATAACGTAACCGTTGTTGTGGTTGCGGAATAATCAGGGTAACAAGTGTAATTGTGATATCTTCGAAAGGAATGATTATATGGATAATTATACCGGCAAAAGACTTGACGGACGTTATGAGATTCAGGAAGTAATCGGCGTCGGTGGTATGGCTGTTGTTTATAAAGCCTATGATAATATTGATGACAGAATAGTTGCGGTTAAAATTTTAAAGGACGAATATCTTGCAAACGAGGAATTCCGCCGCAGGTTCAAAAATGAATCAAAGGCAATCGCTGTGCTTTCACATCCCAATATTGTTAAAGTTTATAACGTAAGCTACGGTGACAGGCTTCAATATATTGTAATGGAGCACGTTGAGGGTATCACCCTTAAAGAGTATATTGAGCAGCAAGGTAAGCTCGGTATCAAAGAAACCGTGCATTTCACAATGCAGATTCTCCGTGCGCTTCAGCACGCTCACGATAAGGGCATTGTTCACAGAGATATCAAGCCGCAGAACATAATGCTTCTTTCAAACGGCAACATCAAGGTAACGGATTTCGGTATTGCCCGTTTCAGCTACAGCGACACCAAAACAATGACAGACAGTGCAATCGGTTCCGTTCACTACATAAGTCCCGAGCAGGCAAGAGGCGGCACAACCGATGACAGAGCTGATATCTATTCTGTTGGCGTTGTTATGTACGAAATGCTTACCGGTCAGGTGCCTTTCCAGTCTGATAATTCTGTTTCGGTTGCTCTTATGCAGCTTCAGAATGAGGCTAAGAAACCCAGAGAGCTTAATAATAATATTCCCGTGGGTCTTGAGCAGATCGTTATTCATGCAATGCGCAAAAACGCAAGAGAAAGATATCAGTCTGCGGCAGAAATGCTTCTTGATATCGAAGAATTCAAGAGAAACCCGACAATAAGATTCCAGAAAGACTATTTTGTTGATAACGATCCCACAAAATATGTAAACAAGAAAACCGAGCCTCCAAAGCCTGTTGTTCCTCCTGTTACGCCTGCTCCTCCTGTGGTTGAGCCGAATTTCGGTCTTGAAGAGGACGATGACGAAGAAGAAACTTCAGGTAAGGGTCCCAGAATAGCCGCCATAGTAATCGGCGTGGTTGTGGGTCTTGTAATCTCACTAATAATTTCAATTCTGGCTCTTTCGTTTTTCAAACCCGGTGTGGTGGATAATCTGCCGATTATCAGCAGCATTATGAAAGCGCAGAATAAGACGGTTGAAAACTTTGTTGATAAGCATTATGAAAAAATCGTCAACAATGCAAAGTATACAAACTACTATGAGTTTGAAATCGTTGAACAGCCGAAGTCGGATTACGAAAACGGCAAAGTCTTTGCACAGAGTCCCGAGGCTGATACACCGCGTAAGGTTGATGAGATTGTAAAGGTTACCCTCTACGTAGCCAATAACAACAAAAAGGTCAGAGTTCCTGACCTTGAATCGGATAACTGGGAGCAGGCAAAGCGTACCCTTGAAGACATGGGCTTTGTCGTTTCACTTGTACCGGATATCAATCTGCATTACGAAAACGGCGCAGTTATCAGAACAGAACCTACAGCAGGCAGCGAGGTTGCCGAGGGTTCAAAGGTTACAATTTTTTATTCAAAGGAACCCACAAAGGTTCAGGTAACTGACGTAAGCGGTATGGACGTTGAAACTGCAAAAGAGCTTCTTATTTCACAGGGCTTCAAGCCGAAAATCGTTCAGGAAAACAGTGATAAGAAGCTTGGCACGGTTATCAATCAGTCACCCGCAGGCGGTGAATCACTTCTTCAGGGTCAGGAAGTAACTCTTACGGTAAGTAACGGTATTCCTCCCTCAGCAGAAGCAACAATTACTTTCAACCTGCCTTCAAAGGGCACAAAGGGTACACTTGAGGTTTATATCAACAGTGAGCTTGTTAAGGAAGCAACACTTCTTCTTGACGGTAGCTCATATGACCTCAAGGTAGTCGGCAGCGGCGAAAGCAGACTGGTCAAGATCCGCTTTGACAACAGAGATTATTATTCCTGCATTGTCAACTTCAACACTACTCCTCCCACGGTAACAAGCGGCTCTTATGCAAGCCTTATCAGCGGAAGCTCAGGCAAGATTCCGAACGTTACGGGTATGTCAAAGGACAGCGCCGTCAGAACACTTAATAACTCAGGCTTCTGGAACATTGAGTTTACTTATACCATTGTTACAGACCCGACACGTGAAGGCGAGGTTCTTTCGCAGAGTCCCACACCTCCGGCAGCTGGCTCGCTTATCGGCTCCAGCTACTCACACGACCAGAAAATCATTCTTGAGATAGCAGAAACAGAAGGAATTCAATTTTGAACAAACTTGACGGAATTATAATTAAAGGCATTGGCGGGTTCTATTATGTTGAAGCCGCCGGTGCGGTATATGAATGCAAGGCGAGGGGAGCTTTCAGAAAGTCGGGCATAAAGCCTCTTGCAGGTGACAGGGTTGAAATCAGCATTAATGATAAGGCTGAAAACACCATTGATGTCATTAAAGAGAGAACAAGCCTTATGCTCCGTCCTCCCGTTGCCAATATTGACAGGCTGTTTATTGTTGCTTCGGCAAAAGAGCCTAACCCCGTTATGCTGATTATTGACCGCCTTACGGCGATTGCGGTCAGCAGGGGAATTGAACCGATTATTGTTTTCACAAAGAGTGACCTTGCTCCCGTTGATGAATACGTTGATATTTATCGCAACGCCGGTATCAGAACAATTGCCGTTTCTTCGGTAAACGGTGAGGGTGTTGATGAGGTGAAAAACGAGCTTAAAAACCATATCAGCGCATTTTGCGGCAACAGCGGTGTCGGCAAATCAACTCTGCTAAACGCAATCGATCCATCGCTTGCACTCAAGACTGCTGAAATAAGCGACAAACTCGGCAGAGGCAGACACACAACACGTCAGAGTGAGCTTTTTAAAGTTGAGGGAGGCTACGTTGCCGATACACCGGGCTTTTCTTCTCTTGAGTTAGAAGAAACAGAGGTTATCTTAAAAGATGATTTACCCTTTGCTTTCCCGGAATTTGAGCAGTATATCGGTCAGTGCAAATTCACTTCCTGCTTTCATGTAAAGGACAAGGGCTGCAGAATCCTTGAGGCGGTAGAAAACGGGGATATTCCCAGAAGCCGCCACGAAAGTTATTGCGTAATGATGGAGCAGGCAAAGGAAATCAAAGAGTGGGAACTTGCAAAAATAAAGAATAAAAGTAACGAAAATCTTCGCCGTTGATTATACTGTAATGAGCAAAGGCTCAGGCTTATTGCCGCAAACCAGTATGATCGGCGGTGATTTTTTTTGAGGTGCTGTGACCAGCGAAGCACAGCCTGCATAGCATTTGCTGCAGGAATGCTTGTTGCCGCTTTGTTTCCATATACAATAGCTGTTGTAATTATTGCCGCCGTGCTGATTATCGCAGGGCTGAGCCTTAGCAGATATTGACGGAAAGGGAGCTGACAGATGAAAGTAGTTGTTTTACGCAGTCCGAAAATCCTTCGGGGTATTCTTGGACTGATGTTTGGTATTAAACGTCAGAAGGATATAGCATAAGAACATAAAAAACAGGCTTGCAAAGGGTTAAACCGATGCAAGCCTGTTGCTGTTTAATTATTGTGTTATTTCATAAAAGACAGATGAGGATTAATACTCAACAGTGCCTTCAAATACAAGCTTTGTTGTGCCTGTAAGGAATACGCCGTCGTCTGTGTAGTTTACGATGAGGTCGCCGCCCTTGACCTTAACGGTGATGTCGGTGTTCTTTTTGCAGAAACCGTTTTCAACCGCTGCAACAACCGCTGCACAAGCGCCTGTGCCACAGGCAAGAGTTTCGCCGTTACCTCTTTCCCAGACTCTCATCTTGAGTGTGGTTTCGTTTACAACTCTTACGAATTCGGTGTTTACTCTGTGAGCAAAGATTGATGCCTTTTCAAATCTGGGACCAATCTTTTCTATATCAATGTTATCAACTCTGGGGCAGAATACCACGCAGTGGGGGTTACCCATTGAAACGCAGGTAATCTTGTAATCTTCGCCGCCGAGGATAACGGGGTAGTCAATGAACTTATCAACGCCGATGGTGCTTGTAACAGCTCCTGTAAGTTCTGCCTTGCCCATATTTGCACAAACGGAGCTTACTTTGCCGTTCATAACGTAAAGCTCAACGCTCTTGACACCGCTTGCAGTTTCGATTGTAACTGTTTCTGTGTCAACGAAGCCGTTGTCATAAACGTATTTTGCAACCGAACGCATTGCGTTACCGCCCATTCTGCCTTCACTGCCGTCAAGGTTAAATACTCTCATCTTAACCTGAGCAACGTCTGATTTTTCAACAAGGATAATACCGTCGCTGCCGATGCCGTGGTTGCGGTCGCAAAGGCTTACGCAAAGGCTTTCGGGGCAGGTGATTGAATTGTCAAAGTTTTCAAGCAGGATATGATCGTTGCCCGAAGCATCCATCTTAACAAACTTAAGTGTGCTTCTTTCAGCACGCATATTGTTAATGTCAACAAGTTCAGTGTTCTGCTGATTGAAGTGGCTGGCAATGATGTCAGCAAGTGCGTTTGCCGTGTCAAGCGAAGTGATGCAGGCAATTGAAAGTTGGATTGCTCTTCTGTGAAGTGCAATATAATCGTTCATTGCAGAGCCGTAGTTAGCACCTGTGTAAACAACATAGTTAATCTTGCCTGTTTCAAGGAGCTTGAACATATCGTCACCCTCGCTGAAGCCCTTTACAACGTCAACGTCAATGCCGAGGTGTGAAATAGCTTCTGCGGTTTCGGGTGTTGCATAAATCTTAATCTTAAGGTCATCAAGCTTCTTGGCAAGTGAAACTGCATCAAGAATATCGTGCTTGTCAACGCTCAGAAGCAGACCAATTTCGTTTTCAGCTGTGGGAAGCTGAATCTTGAAGCCTGCTGATGTAAGGCCCTTGAAGAGAGCTTCTGCGGTTGTTTTGCCTATGCCGAGAACTTCGCCTGTTGATTTCATTTCGGGGCCGAGGATTGAGTTAACGTCGCTAAGCTTTTCGAATGAGAAAACAGGAACCTTAACGGTGAAATAGGGAGGTGTCTTATAAAGACCTGTGCCGTAGCCGAGGTCCTTAAGAGGCATACCGATCATTACCTTTGCGGCAATGTCAACCATAGGAACGCCCGTAACCTTGCTGATATAGGGGATGGTTCTTGAAGCTCTGGGATTAACTTCAATAACATAAAGCTTGTTGTGATAAATAAGATACTGGATATTAACAAGACCCTTTGTGCCGAGTGAAAGAGCAAGCTTTTCGGAGCATTCAATGATAGTCTTGCGCATCTTGTCGTTGAGGTTATAGGGCGGATAAACAGCGATTGAGTCACCGCTGTGTACGCCTGCACGCTCAACGTGTTCCATAATACCGGGGATAAGAACGTCAGTTCCGTCAGAAATAACGTCAACCTCAAGTTCTGTGCCCATCATATATTTATCAACCAGAACGGGATTTTCGATCTCTCCCGAAAGGATGATGTCCATATATCTTTCAACGTCAGCATCGCTATAGGCGATGGTCATATTCTGACCGCCAATAACGTATGAGGGACGAAGAAGAACAGGATAGCCGAGTTCAGCAGCGGCATCAAGAGCCTCCTGCTTTGTCATAACGCCCATTCCCTTGGGTCTGAGAATGTTGAACTGCTCAAGCAGAGCATCAAATCTTTCTCTGTCCTCTGCGGTGTCAATACCGTCAGCAGATGTGCCGAGGATTCTGATACCGTTTTCATCAAGGAACTTTGTAAGCTTGATAGCGGTCTGACCGCCAAAAGCAACAACAACGCCGATGGGCTTTTCAACCTTGATGATGTTCATAACATCTTCGGGTGTAAGGGGCTCAAAATAGAGTCGGTCAGCAGTGTCATAGTCTGTTGAAACGGTTTCGGGGTTGTTATTGATAATTGCAACCTCGTAGCCGAGCTCTTTAAGAGTCCATACACAGTGAACCGATGAATAGTCAAATTCAATGCCCTGACCGATTCTGATAGGACCTGAGCCGAGAACGATGATCTTTTCCTTCTTTTCGTCAATGAGAGGTCTTGCTTCACAATCGATGCCGTAGGTTGAATAGAAGTAAGGAGCGGCTGTGTTGAAGTTCTTTGTGCAGGTGTCAACGATTTTATAAACAGCTTCTCTGTGTGCAGGCAGCTCTTTTACGCCTGAAAGACGCTTGAGAGCGGCATCTGTGTAGCCGTAATCTTTGCCCTGATAATATTTTTCTTCTGTGAGGTTGCCGCCTTCAATTGATTTTTCAAAATCAGCAAGATTCTTAAGCTTTTCAAGGAACCATTCGGTAATCTTTGTGATTTCGTGAACCTTTTCAATCGGCATACCGCCCTTGATTGCTTCAAAAACAGAGAACAGACGCATATCGTCGGTTTCTCTCATTCTTTCTTCGAGGGGAGCATTTGTCTTGGGCTCTGCGTTGAGTGTGTCAAGCGAAATTTCCGCACCTCTGACAGCCTTCATTATAGCCATTTCGAATGTGGGACCGATTGACATAACTTCGCCCGTTGCCTTCATCTGTGTGCCGAGCTTGCGGCTGGCATTAACAAACTTGTCGAAAGGCCATTTGGGAAGCTTAACAACAATGTATTTAACGTCAGGCTCAAACTTTGCACAGTTTAGACCTGTTTCGTCATTCTTGATTTCATCAAGAGTCATGCCGAGAGCAAGCATTGCGGTAACTTTTGCGATGGGGTAACCTGTAGCTTTACTTGCAAGAGCGGATGAACGTGAAACTCTGGGGTTAACTTCGATAACCGCATAATCCATACTGTGGGGGTCAAGCGCAAACTGGCAGTTACAACCGCCGATGATGCCCAGAGCATCAACGATGTCAAGTGAAGCCTGACGAAGCATTGCATATTCTTCGTCTGTGAGGCTCAGTGCAGGTGCGGCAACGATGCTGTCGCCGGTGTGGATACCAACGGGGTCAAAGTTTTCCATGCTGCAAACCGCAATGCAGTTGCCTGCAGAGTCACGCATTGTTTCGAATTCAATCTCTTTCCAACCGAAGATATATTTCTCAACAAGAACCTGTGTGATGGGGGAGAGGTCAAGACCTGTTTTTGCAATAACTCGGAGTTCTTCTTCGTTATCGGCAACGCCGCCGCCGCCACCGCCGAGAGTAAATGCAGGGCGGATGATGATGGGGTAACCGATTTTGTTTGCAATTTCAACGGCTGTTTCAACGTCGTTTGCAATTTCGGAAGGAATAACGGGTTGGTTGATGGAGGTCATTGTGTCGCGGAACATCTTGCGGTCTTCAGCCTTGTCAATAGCCTCTGCGTTTGTGCCGAGGAGCTTAACGCCCATCTTATCAAGATAGCCGTCTTTGCTTAACTGCATTGCGATTGTAAGACCTGTCTGACCGCCGAGACCTGCAAGCAGGCTGTCGGGGCGTTCCTTTTCAATAATTCTTTTAACGGTTTCGGCTGTAAGCGGCTCAAGATAGATTTCATCTGCAAGAGCTTTGTCGGTCATAATGGTTGCAGGGTTTGAGTTAACAAGAACAACGTCAAGACCTGCGTCTTTAAGAACGCGGCAAGCCTGAGTGCCTGCATAGTCAAACTCGGCAGCCTGACCTATAACAATGGGACCTGAGCCGATGACCATTACTTTTTTAATGTCTTTGCTGATTGGCATTGCAAATCCTCCCTATATGTGAAAATCCTGAATTATTAACTTTATCAGTCTTTAAGAAGCTTAACAAGAACAGCTTTCTGTGCGTGAAGTCTGTTTTCGGCTTCTTCAAAGATTTCTTTTGCGTGAGCTTCAAATACCTTTGCGGTAATTTCTTCTTCGCGGTGAGCGGGCAGGCAGTGAAGGACCATTGCATCGGGTTTTGCAACGTTCATTACGCTGTCGTTTATCTGGTAGCCTGTAAAAATCTTCTTGCGTTCTTCGGCTTCGGCTTCCTGACCCATTGATGCCCAAACGTCTGTATAAAGAACGTCTGCATCCTTTGCTGCTTCAAGCACATCGGGAGTGCAGGTGAAGTCACCGTTTTCGCTTGCCCACTTCATGATTTCAGCATCGGGCTGATAACCGTCAGGGCAGCCGATGCTTACGCTCATACCCATCTTGATGCCGCCAACGATGAGGGAGTTTGCCATGTTGTTGCCGTCGCCGATGTAACAGAGCTTGTTGCCTTTGATCGCGCCTTTGAATTCGCGGATTGTCATAAGGTCAGCGAGTACCTGGCAGGGGTGGCAGTAGTCTGTGAGACCGTTGATGATGGGGATTGAGCCGAACTCTGCAAGAGTTTCAACGTCGCTTTGTGCAAAGGTTCTGATCATAATGCCGACAAGATAGCCTGAAAGAACTCTTGCTGTGTCATTGGCGGGCTCACCTCTGCCAAGCTGAATATCATGAGAACTGAGGAAGAGAGCCTGACCGCCAAGGTCATACATACCAACCTCAAAAGAAACTCTTGTTCTGGTTGATGACTTTGCAAAAATCATACCGAGAGTTTTGCCCTTGAGAAGGTGATGCTCAATTCCGTTTCTTTTTTCATATTTGAGCTGGTCTGCGAGATTAAGAATCTCATTGATTTCTTCTGTGCTCAAATCCATGAGCTTAAGTAAATGCTTGTTGTTCATATGCGCCTCCGAATTATGCAAATTCTATGAATAATTATACACTAAATCGATTATAAGTCAATGTCATAGTGAATGTATATGCAAATTCTTGACGAAAAAAATTTGTGAAATTTGACAATGCATAAAATATGACCAAACTGACCTAATTATATTCGATACATTATAACATATTATTTTCAATAATAAAAGACCTGCGGTAAACTTTTTTGAAAAAAATTATGCAAAAATTTCAGTGTTTTTTTATCAATTTTATCAATAAAAAACAGCGAAGCCAACTGAATGGCCTCGCTGTTTGAATCATTTTGTGGGGCAATGGTTTGTTGCAACAATATCAATGCCTGTGCCGAGTATATCAGCAACAAGAACGTCACCAAGCTTAACGGGTGCTTTTACAGATGCATTGTTGATAACTTCCATGCAATCAAAAATCTTGTCTTTGGGAAGTGCACCTGCTGATTTGCAGGGAACAACGTTGAAAACGCCGCCATCAACCTTAACGGTTGTGGCAAGGCTTCTGACGGGGTTTGTAACTTCTGTTCTTGCATAGGCATCACCTCTCTTGCAGGTGTTGCCGGTAACGGAGGTGATAACGCCGCTGTCATCAATTTCAACAGTAACGCCGCAGCCCATGGGGCAAGCTACGCAAATAATATTTTTCTGCATATCAATCACTCCTCCACTGAAATTTCAATCACGCCGCCCTCGGCAAACTTTTTAAGCATATCATTCTTGATGATAACGCTTTCCATTTCTCCGGGTGCAAGACGGGGTCTCTTTTTGCTGATGATTTCTTCACCGTTATATTTAACAACGGTTTTTGCGTTTTTATAAACCTGACCGACTCTGAAATAGAGCTTAACGTCGCCCTCGTTCTTGACGTTGACCTTCTGGGGCACTATGTAACGCACACCGCTGACGCCCTTTGTGGTTATGTATTCAGGTTCTTCGCTACCGCCGAGAACAAACTTTGCGGCACCTTCACCGGCAGTCTGGCTTTCAAGAGTAACGTAGTCAACAAGGTCGTGAACGTGAAGCACGTTGCCGCAGGCGAAAACGCCCTTGTGGGATGTTTCTCTGTTTTCGTCAACAACAGCGCCGCTTGTTACGGGGTCAAGCTCAATGCCGACTGCTCTTGTGAGCTCGTTTTCGGGAATAAGACCAACCGAAAGAAGAAGAGTATCGCATTCGATATATTCTTCCGTGCCGGGAATAGGTCTGCGGTTTTCGTCAACGTTGGCAATTGTAACGCCTTCAACCCTGTCTTTGCCGTGAATACCGATAACCGTGCAGCTCAGACGCAGAGGAATGTTGAAATCGTCAAGGCACTGAACGATGTTTCTTGTAAGACCGCTTGAATAGGGCATAAGCTCACAAACAACTTTTACTTCTGCGCCCTCAAGGGTCATACGGCGTGCCATAATAAGACCGATATCTCCCGAACCGAGAATAACAACCTTTTTGCCGGGCATATAGCCATCGATGTTTACGTATTTCTGTGCTGTACCTGCGCTCATAACGCCTGCGGCTCTTGAGCCTGCGATGTTAAGTGCACCTCTGGGTCTTTCGCGGCAACCCATGGCAAGGATAACCGCTTTTGCCTGAATTTCAAGCAGACCGTCGGTTTTGTTCACGGCATAAACCACGTTGCTTTCGGTGATTTCAAGTGCCATTGTGTCGGTTTTATATTCGATTTTTTTCTCGTTTACAAGCTCGATGAATCTGTCTGCGTATTCGGGACCCGAAAGCTCTTCGCCGAAGTAATGCAGACCGAAGCCGGTGTGAATGCACTGTTCAAGAATACCGCCGAGAGTTTCGGCTCTTTCAAGAATGAGAATGCTGTCAACGCCGCATTCCTTTGCTTTGAGAGCAGCAGCCATGCCTGCGGGACCGCCGCCGATAACAACTATATCATAATTAAGCATAATCTCCGCCTCACTTTGTTCTCTCATAGAGTATTTTTGAATTTCCGCCGCATTTGGTTATTTCGTTGATTTCAACGCCGAGTTCTCTTGCAAGAAGCTCAACAACCTTTGAGCCGCAGAAGCCGCCCTGACAGCGACCCATACCTGCTCTTGTTCTGCGTTTTACGCCGTCAACGTCTCTTGCGCCTGCAGGTGCGTGGATAGCATCAAGAATTTCACCCTCCGTGATTGTTTCGCAGCGGCAGATGATTCTGCCGTATGCAGGGTTCTTTTTAATAAGAGCCTTGCGTTCTTCGTTACTCATATGTCTGAAGCGGACAGGTTCTTCTCTTTCTGCTTTGAAATCTGTTTTTTCAGCCGCACCAAGTTCCTTGATAAGCATATCCTTAACGTAAAGACCGATAGCTGGAGCAGATGAAAGACCGGGAGATTCAATACCTGCAACGTTAATGAACTGAGCGTTCTTTTCGCTGGGTTCAATGATAAAATCATTCCTTGAGCAGTGTGCTCTGAGACCTGCGAAAGAAGTGATAACCTCTCGTGTTGTGAGGCAGGGGACAGAACGCTTTGCAGCAACAAGAACGTTTGCAAGGGTACCTGCTGTTGTGGTAACGTCGGTTTTATCTTCAATGTCAAGTGCACTGGGTCCGATAAGCAGATTGCCGTCAACCGTGGGTGTTACAAGAATACCTTTGCCCATCTTTGAGGGGCACTGGAAAATTGTGTGGTTTGCAAGGTGACCGATTGATTTGTCACAGAGCATATATTCGCCTTTTCTGGGTGTGGTGTGAATTGAATCGTCGCCGATAAGTGCGGCAATTTCATCACAGAATACACCTGCGGCATTTACAACGTATTTTGAATTGATTTCGCTTTCACCGTTTGAAAGTGTGAAAATACCGTCGGCAAAATCAATCTTTTTAACTTCAAAATTACGGATGAATTCTGTACCGTTCACAACTGCGTTTTCAACAGCGGCAATTGTGAGCTCATAGGGGCAAACGATGCCTGCGCTGGGTGCCCAGAGCGCGCCCTTTGCTTCTTCGCTGATATAGGGTTCAGCTTCACGGAGCTTTGCAACATCATAAATTTCAAGGCCGGGAACTCCGTTTTCAATACCTCTTTCAAGGAGCTCCTGAAGTGTTTGCATTTCGTCATCGGAAAAAGCGACAACAAGCGAACCGACAGGCTTGAAAGGAACACTGAGTGTTTTGCAAAGCCCGGGCATAAGAGCTGTGCCTTCAACGTTCATTTTCGCCTTCATTGAGCCGGGTTTTGCATCGAAGCCTGCGTGAACGATAGCACTGTTAGCCTTTGAGGTAGCCATAGCCATATCGTTGCATTTTTCAACAAGAGCAACTTTGATATCGTAGCGGCTGAGCTCACGGGCAATAAGAGAACCGATTACGCCTGCGCCGATAACGGCAACATCATAAGTCATCAAAAAAACCTCCGTTTTGTTTGTTTTCCAATCAGCAATTATAACACAAACCTGTATTTAAGACAACCGATTTTAAACAAATTTTAAACAATTTTTCAAAAATTATCGTTATCGGTGTTTATCAGTGCGAGTGCAGACCGAAAATGTATTATAAACAAGTGTTTTGCTTGACAAAAAAAGGTGGCTGTGTTAAAATTAACAAGTAAATTTAAAAGGTTTTTTGCAACTGACGGTTTAAAGCAGAGTACTGCAAAGGAGCAAAAAATCTGTTTATGCCGACCGTCTGGGCAGTTCTGTCTTTTTTCAGCCAGGACTGCCTTGATTTGTTTGTGCACCAACTCTGAAAAATGAAAGGAAGTTGAACACAATGATGACTGATATTGAAATTGCTCAGTCCGTTCAGATGAAACCAATAACTGAAATCGCAGCTGTTGCAGGTATTGACGGCAAATACCTTGAGCAGTACGGCAACTACAAAGCAAAGGTTGACCTTTCTCTCCTCAAAGACAGTGATAAAAAAGATGGTAAGCTTATCCTTGTTACCGCCATCACTCCCACACCGGCAGGTGAGGGCAAAACCACCACAACAATCGGACTTGCCGATGGTCTTAAGAGAATTGGCAAAAACGTTATGGTTGCACTTCGCGAACCTTCGCTCGGTCCTGTTTTCGGCGTTAAGGGCGGTGCTGCAGGCGGCGGCTATGCACAGGTTGTTCCTATGGAAGATATTAACCTCCATTTCACAGGCGACTTCCACGCAATCGGTGCGGCAAATAACCTTCTTGCTGCTATGCTTGATAACCACATTTATCAGGGCAACTCGCTCAATATTGACCCCAGACGTATCACGTGGAAACGCTGTGTTGATATGAATGACAGACAGCTCCGTTTTGTGTGTGACGGTCTCGGCGGCAGAGTCAACGGCGTGCCCAGAGAAGACGGCTACGATATCACCGTTGCATCTGAAATTATGGCAGTTCTTTGCCTTGCAACTTCAATCACAGACCTCAAAGAAAGACTTGCAAGAATTATTGTCGGCTATACCTATGACGAAAAGCCTGTTACAGCAGGTCAGCTTAAGGCGGAAGGTGCTATGACTGCTCTTCTTAAAGATGCTCTCAAGCCTAACCTTGTTCAGACTCTTGAAGGTACACCTGCTCTTGTTCACGGCGGACCTTTTGCAAATATTGCTCACGGCTGTAACTCCGTTATGGCAACAAAGCTTGCTATGAAGCTTGGCGATTATGCTGTTACCCAAGGCGGCTTCGGTGCTGACCTCGGTGCAGAAAAATTCCTTGATATCAAGTGCCGTTACGCAGGTCTCAAGCCTGATGCGGTTGTTATTGTTGCAACCATCAGAGCTCTCAAAATGCATGGCGGTCTTGCAAAAACAGAGCTCGGTTCAGAAAATCTTGAAGCTCTTGAAAAGGGTATTCCCAACCTTCTCCGCCACGTTGCAAATATTAAAAATGTTTATAAGCTTCCCTCTGTTGTTGCGGTCAACCGTTTCCCCACCGATACGGATGCAGAGGTTGAACCCATCATTCAGAAATGCAAAGAACTCGGCGTGAATGTTGTTCTTTCAACCGTATGGGCTGAAGGCGGCAAGGGCGGTGAAGAACTTGCAAAAGAAATTGTTAATCTTTGTGAACAGCCCAACGATTTTACTTTCTCCTATGAGCTTGACGGCACAATTGAAGATAAGATTGAAGCTGTTGTTAAAAAGGTTTACGGCGGTGACGGTATCAGCGTTCTTCCTGCCGCAAAGAAGCAGATTGATACTCTTGTTGCCAACGGCTATGCAAATCTTCCCATCTGCGTTGCAAAAACACAGTACAGCTTCTCCGATGACCCCACAAAACTCGGCGCACCCGAAAACTTCACCGTTACAATCAAGAACGTTAAGGTTTCAGCAGGCGCAGGCTTCATTGTTGTTCTTACAGGCGACATTATGACTATGCCCGGTCTGCCCAAGGTGCCTGCCGCAGAGAGAATTGACGTTGACGAAAACGGCAAAATCAGCGGTCTTTTCTGATAACAGTATTCTAAAAACCAACAAGCCTTCCTTTTTCGGGAAGGCTTGTTTTTTTACACTTTGATTTTATCCATTATTTCTCCTACTTTGCCGTAGATGATATGACCGAAAGCTGAATCCATTGCGGTTTTGTCACGGTTGATAAGAATTAAATTTTTACCTCTGAAATATCTTATAAATCCCGCCGCAGGGTACACTGTCAGCGACGTTCCGGCAACAATGAGTGTGCCTGCGCTTCTTATTGCGTTTATTGCACCGGTAACAGTTTCATCGTCAAGCGATTCTTCGTAAAGAACAACGTCAGGCTTAATTATTCCGCCGCAGGTGCATTTCGGAATGCCCTTAACCGACATAACCTCATCGCCCGAATAAAACTTTCCGCATTTCACGCAGTAATTGCGTAGTGCGGAACCGTGAAGTTCGTAAACGTTTTTGCTGCCTGCCGCAGAATGCAAACCGTCAATGTTTTGCGTTATAACAGCCGAAAGCTTACCTGATTTTTCAAGTTCGGCGAGCTTAAGGTGAGCAGCGTTCGGCTTAGCGTCGGGGCAGTAGAGCATATTTCTGTAAAAATCCCAGAATTCCTCGGTGTGTTCCATAAAAAACGTGTGGCTGAGCATCGTTTCGGGCGGATATTTCTGCTTGCTCATATATATTCCGTCGGGCGATCTGAAGTCGGGGAGTCCGCTTTCGGTTGACACGCCTGCTCCGCCGAAAAATACGGTACGGCTGCTTATATCAATAATATTCTGCAACTCTTCGATCGTCATATAAACACCTCGTTTAAATTCTAACACAGCCGCGGCAAATCTTCAAGCTGAAACACAAATCATTGAATAATTTTATTTTTTATCTACAAAATGTTGCGTTTTTTGTTGCAAAAATAATATTATAATGATATAATTAATAATGCCCGATTATGTCTATTTTTGTTTTTTCGGATAATACTAAAACCGTAACAAAGTCGGCAATGTGCCGTGGTGAAAGGGTGTTTCCGTGAGCAAAAACAAAAACGGCAAAAAAGATAACTTTTTTATTTCGTCGCCCCTGTGGCAATCGCCTGATTGCACGGGAAGCAATTCCGAGTGCAGCTGCAGTGAAGCGATAAATAATATTATCGAAACAGGCTCGGTAACCGTTAAAAAAGGTGGAAACGTTATCCACTGCCTGACTGTTATCGGACAGGTGGAAGGGCATTACATTCTGCCTGCGCAAAACAAAACGACCAAATATGAGCACGTTATTCCCCAGCTTGTTGCCATTGAAGAAAGCGACAGCATAGACGGTCTTATTCTGATTCTCAACACCGTCGGCGGTGACATTGAGGCAGGTCTTGCCATTGCGGAGCTTATCAGCGGTATGAAAACGCCCACTGTGTCCCTTGTTCTGGGGGGCGGTCATTCAATCGGCATTCCGCTTGCCGTTTCCGCAGATAAATCATTTATAACTCCTTCGGCAACGATGACGGTTCACCCTGTCAGAATGAACGGTCTTGTTCTTGGTGTGTCACAGACGCTGTCTTATTTTGAGCAGATGCAAGAGAGAATAGTGCGTTTTGTTTCCGGCAACTCAAACATTTCGGCGGACAGATTCAGGGAGCTTATGCTTGCAACGGGCGAGCTTGTGCTTGATGTCGGAACGGTTCTTGAGGGCGAAAAGGCGGTTGAAGAAGGTCTTATTGACTCAATAGGCAGTCTTTCGGATGCACTTGACTGTCTTTATGAAATGATAGAAAGCAAAAAGAAAAATAACTCTGATGAGTCGGATATAAAAACTCCGAAAGGATGAATAAGAATGGCTAATTCCAAAAATACAAAAAAACCTGCAGCAAGCAAAAAGCCTGCATCAAATAAGCCGTCAAAGGGAAATTCCTCGGCGAGTTCTGCGGCAAAAGCACAAAGAAATGCAATTATCGTTACAGGTGTTGCGGTAATAATGCTTTTTGTGGCAATCATAGAGGGCAGAGGGGTATGGCAGTTTGCTCATAAGGCTGTCTTTGCAGCTTTCGGCGGCTTTTCGCTGGTTATTCCGTTTTATATGGTTTATGCCGCTTTTGTTTATGCCAAGGATAAAACCCTGCGTTCTGCGGCGGCTAACCTTATAGGTATCGGCACCGTAATTACTCTTTTGAGTGCCGCCTTACATATATTGTTCAGAGAAGAAGAATATCTTGTAAGCAACTTCGGTCAGCAGATGGCAGACGTGTGGAATGAAGCTCCGTCATTCAAAGGCGGCGGTATTTTAGGCTGCATTATCGGCAGCGGTCTTACAAAGCTTACAGGTAAAGTTCCTGCAACCATAATTTTCTGGGTAGCCATTGTCGTTGTTGTTCTTCTCATAACAGGCATTTCGCTGGACCAGCTGTTTTCCGCAATCAAAAAGCCTGTTAAAAAGGTTGGCGAAATTACAAACGAAAGGTTTGAAAAAAATGCTCAGCGCCGCGAACAGATTGCGGCAGAAAGAGAAGAGGCGAAAAAAACAAAAAAATCCTTTGCACCGCCTGCCAAACCCACAATCACGGTTGACGAAGATGAAACCGACGATTTCAGCGACAAATTTATAACCGATGAATCAACTTTTGAAGAAGAAACCTATGCCGCAGAGCCCGACCCCGTGATAGAATTCACACCCGAAGAACCCAAAGAAGTTATCCCCGAAATCCCTGTCATCAGATTGCCCGATTCCGCTGAAAACAGTGTGGTTGACGACGTGATTGAAATTGCCGTTGAAGAAAACAGAATGAAGGCACCCGCAATGCCTGACGGTAATCCTTTTGACGAAGAAAACGATGAGTATGACGAAGTCAGAGAATTTCCGATTGCAGAAGAAGAAGCACCCGAATACGTATTTCCGCCAATGGATTGTCTCCGCCTTGCAGAGCGTGACGGCTCAACCGATAATATTGCCGAAATGCAGATCGGTGCCAAGAAGCTTATTGCGACTCTTGAAAGCTTCAAGATAAAAGCAGAGGTCACAAATATCTGCAGAGGTCCTTCCGTTACACGCTATGAGCTTGTGCCCGATGCGGGTGTAAGAATCAACAAAATCACAAATCTTGCCGATGATATCGCACTGCGTCTTGCGGCAACAAGCGTTCGTATAGAAGCTCCCATTCCCGGCAAATCCGCTATCGGCATCGAAGTTCCCAACAGCGCAAAGTCAATGGTAACAATGCGTGAAACCATTGATACACCCCAGTTCAGAGATTCAAAGAGTAAGCTCAATGTTGCTCTGGGTAAAGATATCACGGGCAATATTATTTGCGCCGACCTTGCAAAAATGCCTCATCTTCTTGTTGCGGGCACAACAGGCTCCGGTAAATCAGTATGCCTTAACGCAATGATAGTCAGCATTCTCTATAATGCAAGTCCCGACGAGGTCAAGCTTGTTATGATTGACCCCAAAATGGTTGAATTCACAAACTATAACGGTATTGCACATCTTGAAGTTCCTGTTGTTTCCAACCCCAGAAAAGCTGCAGGTGCACTTGGCTGGGCGGTTGGCGAAATGGAAAAACGTTATGCTTTGTTTGCTGAAAACGGCATCAGGGATATCAAAGGCTTTAATGCTCTTTGCGATTCACGCCCCGACCTCAAGAAGATTCCGCAAATCGTTATTTTTATCGATGAGCTTGCAGACCTTATGATGGTTTCACCCAAAGAGGTTGAAGACTCAATCTGCCGTCTTGCCCAGAAAGCAAGAGCCGCAGGTATTCATCTGGTTATTGCCACACAAAGACCCTCCGTTGACGTTATCACAGGTCTAATTAAGGCAAATATTCCCAGCAGAATCGCCCTTTCCGTTTCATCACCCACAGACTCAAGAATTATTCTTGACTCAATGGGCGCAGAAAAACTGCTTGGCAACGGCGATATGCTCTTCTGCCCGATAGGCTCATCAAAATCCCTGCGTGTTCAGGGCTGCTACATTTCGGAAGAAGAAGTTGAAAATGTTGTTTCCTTCATCAAATCGCAGGCAACAACAACATATAACGAAGAAACAATCAAAGAAATCGAAACCAAGGCTGCCGAAGCTGAAAATGCCAAAAAGAAAGTGGTTGATGACAGCGATGACAGTGATTGGGATCCTGCACTCAATGATGCAATCGAGGTTGTTGTCAATGCAGGCGGTGCTTCAACAACAATGCTCCAGAAAAAGCTTAAGCTTGGCTATGCAAGAGCCTCAAGAGTTATGGATCAGCTTGAAGAAAAAGGCATTGTCGGACCGTCAGAGGGTGCCAAACCCAGAGCCGTGCTCATTTCAAAACAGCAGTGGTATGAGATGCAGGCGCTTGCACAGGGCGGAGCACCTAATATTGATGACGTATTCGGTGACGATGACGATTACGCAGGCTCAGACGATTTTTAATTGTGAAAACACAGGCGGTTAATTGTTGACCGCCTGATTTTGTAATTACGGTAAGAGGTATTATGAACGGATTTTTACCTGTAACAAAAGAAGAAATGACCGCAAGGGGATGGGACTGCGCTGACTTTGTTTATGTCAGCGGCGATGCGTATGTTGACCACCCTTCTTTCGGCGCATCCATTATCACCAGAGTGCTTGAAAATGCAGGCTTCAAAGTTGCTTTTCTTGCCCAGCCTGACTGGCGCTCCGACGCTGATTTCAAACGCTTCGGCAAACCCAGACTCGGCTTTCTTGTCAGTAGCGGCAACATTGATTCAATGGTTGCACACTATACTGCTGCAAAGAAGAAACGCAGTGACGATTCTTACAGTCCCGGCGGCAAGGCAGGTTTCAGACCTGACCGTGCGGTTATTGTTTACTGCAACAAAATAAGGGAAATCTACGGTGATATTCCTATTATTATCGGCGGACTTGAAGCTTCTTTGCGCCGCTTTGCTCACTATGATTACTGGGATGATAAAATTCGCCGCTCAATTCTGTTTGATTCACAGGCGGATTTGCTTTCTTTCGGTATGGGTGAGCGGTCAATGGTTGAAATTGCAAAGCTGCTTGACGGCGGTGTGCCCGTTTCGGATATCCGTGATGTCAGAGGCACCTGCTACATCGTTGACGTGCGTGAAACGCCGTATATCGGAGCAGAGTGTCCGTCATTTGAAAACGTTTGCAATTCAAAAAAAGAATATGCCGTTTCCTGCCGTATTCAGCAGGATGAACAGGATTTTTTCAGAGGCAAAGCCATCAAACAGCGCCACGGCGGCAGAATGCTTGTGCAGAATCCGCCTGCAATTCCTCTTTCGCAGGAAGAGCTTGATGCGGTTTACGCTTTACCCTATATGCGCACATATCACCCGATGTATGAAAAAGACGGCGGTGTACCGGGCATCGAGGAAGTGCGTTTTTCGATTTCACATAACAGGGGCTGCTTCGGTGCGTGCAATTTCTGCTCTCTTGCTTTCCATCAGGGCAGATACATAACCACAAGAAGCAAACAGTCGGTTATAGATGAAGCAAAGCTTCTTACCGGTCTGCCCGATTTCAAGGGCTATATTCATGATATCGGCGGTCCCACGGCGAATTTTCGCCGACCTTCCTGCGACGGACAGGAAAAGAGGGGACTTTGCAAGGGAAAAAAATGTCTTGCACCTGCACCCTGTCCCAACCTGAAACCCGACCACTCGGAATATCTTGATATTCTGCGTGAGGTGCGCAAGCTTCCCAAAATCAAAAAGGTATTTATCCGCTCGGGTATACGGTATGATTATATGCTTGCAGATAAAGACGACAGCTTTTTCAGAGAGCTTGTGGCAAATCACGTGAGCGGTCAACTTAAGGTTGCTCCCGAGCATTGCTCTGCCGCAGTGCTTGATAAAATGGGCAAACCGCATATCGAGGCTTATGTTGAGTTTTCAAAAAAATATTTCAGCTTCAGTAAAAAAGAGGGCAAGGAGCAATATCTCGTGCCCTACCTTATGTCATCTCACCCCGGCAGCACACTGAAGGATGCCGTTGAATTGGCTCTGTTTCTTAAAAAAATCGGCATCAGACCCGAGCAGGTGCAGGATTTTTATCCCACCCCCGGTACGGTTTCAACCTGTATGTTTTACACGGGTCTCGATCCCTATACAATGAAGGAGGTCTACGTGGCAAAAGACCCACACGAAAAGGCTCTGCAGAGAGCTTTGCTTCAGTATTTTGACCCCCGTAAAAAAGAACTTGTCATTGAAGCGTTAAGAAGAGCAGGCAGACACGACCTCATCGGCAACGGCGAAAAATGCCTTGTCAGACCGTCAACAAGGGATGTGCCTGCACAGCACAGAAACAACCGTTCATCAAATGATAAAAGAGGAAAAAAATATGGAAAAGAAAAAAATAAAAGAGGCGGCAGGTCTCGTTGAGAAAACGGGCAGAAGCATAAAATCTACCAAAGGCAAAATAATTTATGCTGTTGTGCTTATTGTTGTTGCTGCTGCGGTTTTGCTCGCCGGCTGTGTTGCAGGCTGGTGGTCAAATCCTTTTGAGCAGGCGGCTCCGCTTGCCGAAAACAGCTGCAGGGTGCATTATATTGACGTTGGTCAGGGTGACTGCGAGCTTGTTGAATGCGGCGGTCAGTATATGCTTATCGATGCAGGCGAAAACGGTCACGAAACCGAGGTTATAAACTATCTTAAATCGTATGAAATCGAAGAGATTGATTATGTGGTTGCTTCACACCAGCATTCTGACCATATCGGCGGATTGAGCGAGGTGCTTGAAGAATTTAAGGTTAAAAACATAATTATGCCCCGTCTCACAAGAGACCAGACTCCCACAAACAGCACTTACAAAGACTTTATTAATGCGGTCAAAGCTTCCAAAGCAAAGGTTATTGAAGCGAAACCGGGTGCGGTTTATACCCTTGGCAGCGCAAACTTTGAAATTCTCGGTCCCATAACGAATGATGCCGAAAGCCTTAACAATATGTCAGTTGTTTTGCGCCTTACTCACGGCAGGAAGTCATTTCTGTTTACGGGTGATGCCGAAATCGAAGAGGAAAACGAAATTCTTAAAAGTGCCGTTGAACTTTACAGCGATGTGCTTAAGGTCGGTCACCACGGCTCAAGCACGTCAACGGGCAAAAAATTCCTTGATGCCGTTTCGCCCTCAATCTGCGTTATTTCCTGCGGTGAGGATAACAAATACGGTCATCCGCATAAAGAGATAACCAAAAGACTCAAAAAAGCCGTTGATGAAATTTATCGCACAGACGTGTGCGGAAGCATTGTTATAACTTCAGACGGCAAAGAGCTTACCGTCGAATACGAAAACCAATAAACCTTAATTTATTTGAGGTGATTTTATGCCGCTTAAAATAATCCGTCAGGATATATCACAAATGCAGGTTGATGCCATTGTCAACACCACAAACAAAGAAATGGTGGGTTACAGCGGCATTGACCTTGCCGTGCATACCGCCGCAGGGCCGTTGCTTGATGATGAGTGCCGCCGAATTGCGCCGCTCGGACTCGGCGAAGCAAAGCTGACAAAGGGATATAATCTCAATGCAAAACACGTTATCCACACGTCGGGACCCATATGGCAGGGCGGACTTGCAGGGGAGAGCATTATTCTTAAATCGTGCTACACGGAATCGCTGAAACTTGCGGTTGAAAACGGTTTTGAATCCGTTGCGTTTCCGCTTATTTCTGCAGGCGCTTACGGATATCCCAAGGATAAAGTGCTCAAATTTGCAATTCAGGTAATCACCGAGTTTCTTTTTGAGCACGAGCTTATGGTCTATCTCTGTGTTTATGACCGCACTTCATATGAATTCAGCAGGGTTCTTTTTAATGAAATCAGCGAGATTATAAGTGACGGTTTTGCCCCGGAGGAGGAATACTGTTTCAATATTGCTGCCGAATGCAGCGAAAGTGCAAGCTTTTCCAAAGAAACAAGGCTTATCCGTGAGGAATATTCCGCACCGAAACCCTGCGCTTCTATGCCTGCTCCGCAAAGAACGGAATACGGCGGAGTAAAGAATAAATCCCTTGAAGAATATATGAAATCAATGGATAAGTCCTTTGCGTACAAGCTTTTTGACTATATTGATTCAAAGGGAATGACCGACGTTGAGTGCTATAAAAAAGCCAACGTTGATAAGAAAACGTTCTCAAAAATCAAGTGCAATCCCGATACATATAAGCCGTCAAAGCAGACAGCCGTTGCTTTTGCAATCGCGCTTGAGCTTACCCTTGACGAAACACAGGATTTGCTTGCTTCCGCAGGTCTGACCCTCTCACGCAGTTTCACTTTTGATAAGATAATCAGATACTTCCTGCAAAAGGGTGTTTACGATATTTTTGAAATAAATGAAGCACTGTTTGAATTTGACCAGATGCTGTTGGGATGTTGATAAAAGTCTCCCGTCAAGCGACCAATTGAATAAATAAACTCGCTATAATGTGGTTGTAAGGTTGAGAAACCAAGCAACCACATTTTTATTTTTGGAGGAGAAAACTATGAAAAACAACACAACAGAACTCGTATTTATTCTTGACAGAAGCGGCTCAATGGCAGGTCTTGAGAGCGACACAATCGGCGGCTTCAACGCTATGATTGAAAAGCAGAAAAAGCAGGACGGCGAATGCTACGTTTCAACCGTGCTTTTTGATAACGTATCCGAAGTACTTCACGACAGAGTTAAGCTCAGCGAAATCAAACCTATGACAGATAAGGATTATACCGTCAGAGGTTGCACAGCTCTCATTGATGCGCTCGGCGGTGCAATTCATCATATCGGAAACGTTCACAAGTACGCCCGACCCGAAGACGTGCCCGAAAACACTGTGTTTGTCATCACAACCGACGGTATGGAAAACGCAAGCTGCCGTTACACAAGCGATAAGGTTAAAGCTATGATTGAGCGTCAGAAAGAAAAATACGGCTGGGAATTTCTTTTCATCGGTGCGAATATCGATGCGGTTGAAACCGCTGCAAGATACGGTATCGGTGCAGACAGGGCGGTAAATTACAATGCCGACAAAGAGGGCACGGGTATAGTTTATGCTTCTGTTGCAAGAGCCGTCTGTGACGTCAGGGCAAAAGCTTGCCTTGATTCAAGCTGGAGCGATGAAATCAATGCAGACTATATCCGCAGAGGAAAAAGATGATTATAGAAAAAACGTATTGAATACTTGAACAACAAAAACGGAGTGATAAGCACTCCGTTTTTTGTGTTGGTTGAAATAAATATAAAACTATGCTAAAATCAAATTAAATCAGGGTAAGAGGAGGGGGTTCGACGTGACAGGAAAAGACGTTATAAGCTGGGTCTCTGATTATCTGAAGCTGAAAACAAACCGTGTGGCAAAAACAATGAACGTCAATGCGGTCCATATGCTCAAATCTGTCAGAAACAGGATTTGTGACAGTTTCATCATTACCACGCAGGACGGCAAGGTTATTGTGATTGACGGCGGTTACAGCACCGAAACAAAATATCTGCTCGAATATCTCCGCAAGGCAACGGAGCAGAAAACACCGCATATTGATGCCTGGATTGTTTCTCACCCTCACCGCGACCACTTTGAAGCTTTCCTGGATATTGCAGAAAATTATGCCGATAAGGTTGATATTGATACTGTTTACCACAGCTTTGCACCTGTTGGGTTTTATGCGGATAAAGATAAAATCGCCGACGGGCTTATCAGAAAATATGAACAGCTGAAAACAAGTGTGACAAAGCAGGAATACATTCTGAAAACGGGCGATTCATTCTGTATCGGTGAAGCTGAAATAACCGTTCTCAATTCGTTTGATTCCGATTTTGCTCTGTGCAACGATTCTTCGCTTATGTTCAGAATGCGGCTTGGCGGCAAAACCTTGCTGTTTACGGGCGATTGCGAAGAAAAAGCGGGCGAAAAAGTTCTTGGTTGCCAAACGGACAAGCTGAAAAGCGATATCTGCAAAATGGCTCACCACGGACAGAGCGGCTGCAGCAAAGCTTTTTATGATGCGGTTTCGCCCGAAATCTGTCTCTGGCCAACTCCGTCGTGGGTGTGGGATAACCGAAAAGGTAATCTTAAAACTCCCGAGGTGCGCAAATGGATGTCCGACCTCGGCGTCAGAAAAAATCATATCACAAAAGACGGCACCGCCGTAATATATCTGTAAACCGGTTTATTCTTAAGGTCTCACTTTGTGTGAGACCTTTTTATTGTATTTGAAAACCCCTGGCTGTGCCAGGGGTTCCGAAAAAGCTTTAGCGATGAAAAGAAAACTCCTCTTGCAGAGAGTGCGGCTACCAACAGCACAGCTAAGCAAAAGGAGAACATTCAAAAAGAATGCTATTAGCAGTATATCATAAAAGAAGTAGAATTTGTAAGCAGAATAATAAATAAATGAAAGCAAGGGAAAGAAGAAATTAAATGTCAACTCTGTCTTTAAAAAGGCATCCTTTGCAAAAGGAATACGTTGGGTACGCCTTAAGGCGATGCCAGTAACATAGGGCTTTGCCCGCATATGAAGAACCCCCGGCTTAGCCGGGGGGTTACTATTTCTTAAACTGTTGCACTTGATAGTATAATTCACCAAAACACAAAAAGCAGACAGCATATTTTTGCTGTCTGCTTTCGGATTTATTTATTTCCTTTTGCTGCGTCAATGCGTGCCTGTGCATCTTCCTGACGTTTTTTCGCCGCGGCAATCTGTTCGTTACGTTCAGCCTGTATGGCGGCTTTGTGTGTTTCGGGTTTGCCCATAGCTTTTGCTTCTTCCCACTGTGCTTTGGATTCTGCCTTGGCTGCGGCAAAATTGGCTTTGTCAACCTCGTGCTGTGCTTTTGCGCTTTCTTTCATGTCGTTGAAAGCGTTTTCAAAAAAACTTTTTGACTGCCATTTTGTTACCTCAGTTTTTCATAATCTTATCACTTAAAGCGATGATTTCATTTGCGTATTTGTTGCGGCGTGAAGTGAGAAGCTTCTTATATATGGGATAGTTAATTATTGCCATAAGCATACCGATAACGCCTGTTACAATGCCGGGAACCATCGGTGATGCGATGCCTATAATTGCTCCGATATCTGTCATAACAAGGCTCATGCCGCTGCCCATAATGATTGCTGCGAGGCAACCGAAAACGTAAGCAAATACGTTTGCAGGCTTCTTAACCTTTGCATCAAGCTTTTTGAGAGCATCAAGCTGGGTGTTTTCTTTCTCTGTGTACTGTGTTCTGATTTTCTGGACGATAAACTCTTTGTCATTCTTGTTCATTTTTGGTTTGCTCCTTTCGTGTTTTGCAAGCTTATTATAAATCCGCCTTGTTTATAATTTTTTGAAAAAACTTTTTTGTTTAGTTAATCAATTGTTTTTGTTATGTTAATTTGAATTTTCTGCTCGCAATTCTTTCAAAAGTAAATTATCCTCCTTGTTACGAAATAATTACGGCTCCGACAGAGCACGTGGCTTGTCGGAGCCGATTTTTAAACTACTGAATTTGTGTTATGACAAGGTGCGCAGAAACAGGTCTTGTACCGCCTGCGAGCGGAGTGATGGTAAGCGCCTCTGCGGTACCCTCAGGATTTCTTACCGTAAGAATCGAGTTGACAGAGGTCGTTTCGACTATTGCCATTCCGATAATCTGCGATGCACCTGTTGCACGACCTGATACGGTGTATTCCAAATCTTCACCGTTGAGAGTCAGAATTAACTGACCCGCTTCGGTAACGCTGACCTGGAACAGCACCTGATAAGCTCCGATTTCCGTAAGGTTGAAAGAGTCGGGGCCTGTTCGTACAATGCTTTCACCGCTGTTCGGACCGTCCTGAGGGAAGCTGACATCTGTTCCGGGTGCAACAGTTGCGGCGTTGTCAGGCGGCATCAATGCATAAAAGTCTGCATATCCGAGAACTCCGCCTGCAGGACCCTGGGGACCTTCGGGACCTGTTTCACCGACGGGTCCCTGAGGACCGATAGGACCGCTTGCACCGACAGGACCTTGAGGACCGACGGGACCTGCTTCACCTGCGGGACCCTGCGGACCGATAGGACCAACTTCGCCTGCGGGACCCTGCGGACCTACAGGGCCTGTTGCGCCGACGGGACCCTGCGGACCTACAGGACCTGCTTCACCTACGGGACCCTGCGGACCGATGGGACCTGTTTCACCTGCGGGACCCTGCGGACCTACAGGACCTGTTTCACCTATGGGGCCCTGTGGACCTGCGGGACCTGTTTCACCTGCAGGACCCTGGGGGCCGATAGGACCTATTGCACCTGCAGGACCCTGAGGACCGACAGGACCTGTTTCACCTGTGGGACCTTGAGGACCGATGGGACCTGTTGCACCCGTGGGACCCTGGGGACCGACAGGACCTGTTGCACCTGCAGGACCTTGTGGACCGATAGGACCTGTTTCACCTATAGGACCTTGCGGACCGATGGGACCCTGAGGTCCCGGCACACATTTTATACAGCATGAAAGGTTTTCTTCGCAGCCACAGTTTGATTGACGGCGTCTGTTACAGGAACCGTCATTGCAGCAGGATTCATTGTTACCGTTATCAAAAAAGTTATTTCTGTTCATGGTTTTCCTCCTTTCAAAGAAGTTGTACTATATATTATGTTTTAATGCAGGAAGATGCCACCATAGTTTGAGAAAGATTTTGTCAACAGATTACTTGAAGATTTGTGCCGAAATTCTTGGAACAAACAACGTTAAGCTGTTTAGTGAACAGGGCTTAATCGATTTGAATAAACTTTATGATTATTTATCTGGAAAATAATCTCAAAAAACGGACTGTATAAACCACGCAAAAAGCCGGGATGCCTTCATAAAATCAAGACAACCGGCTCAGCCGATGGGTTTGATTTGACAGTAAAAAAAGCTTGTGTTATGATTGTTTTCAGTCAGACAAATAAGAATTTGCACGAAAGGATTAAAAATCATGTTCAGAAAAAGTATGGCTTTTTTGCTGGCTTTAACTATGTTGGTCGCTTTCCCTTCAGTCGCATCTGCCGAAGAAAACGTTCCCGAAAAGGAAGGCTATGTACTAGATTTCAGCACCGAATTTAATGATAACAATTTAAATACAGAGTATTGGCTGCCGCAGTATCTTCCTCACTGTACTACTAACACAGCAGGGTCCACTGCAAGATATAAAGTCGAGAACGGTTATCTGAATCTGTATATCACAAAAGATTCTCCCGATTATTTCGGTGGTCAACCCGGCTCGGCAGATCCCGATAATCTTCTATGGATAGCCAACGGTATTCAGACTTGGGAAAAGAATAATCTGCATCCGGGCGGAGCTCAGCAGAGGGAAGTTGAGCCTTATGAAGGATATGCAACCCAGTACGGCTACTTTGAGATACGAATGAAAATGCCTGACACAGGTGGCGGCGGATACGCTTCATGGTGGCTTATAGGCACTCAAGATGATACTGATTCTGACGGAACAGGTTCCGTTCAGAATGGCGAAATAGATGTCTTGGAAACCTTTTTTAAATCTCCGGGAGTGTTTGAACCCAAAGTTCATGCTTGGGATGATCCCGATCTTGACGAATGGGCAAGCAGGGTTGAATTGGATGGTGACCCAAGTGACTATGTTAATGAATTTCACACCTATGCCATGGACTGGAGACCGGAAGGAATAACATTTTATGTTGACGGAAAAGAAGTGGCGCAGACAAGAGAATCACCGCAATACAGAATGTGCATGATTTTGTCAATGTATATAAATTCTGATTTCAGCGGTTGGGATGAGCCTGAAAATGACTATCCTATAGAATGGCTGATTGATTATGTTCGTGTCTATAAAGATAAAAACGGTTATGACGAGAATAACAGACTCACAAAATTCGAACGCTTTGTAAAAGATATGTGCGACTCACTTACCGCGTTTTGGCATCGTGCCTTATCTTCTTTTCAAGACCTCTGTCCGCAATGTCATCAGTTCTTTGAGCGTTTGTTAAGTAAGATTCCTGCTTTGTACAGAACAACAAATTAGAATTTGGAGGTGAGTTACTGTGCAGGAAATAATCACAAAGTTAACATCAAAAGATGATAAATATGCTTGTACTGTTGCTGATAAAATCATTTCCGAAAGTCAAGACACCAATGAATGGTATGAATACTTTGATACCTTTGCCTCGCTGCTTAATCATCCTAAATCATTGGTAAGAAATCGTGCATTGCACATTCTTGCCGCCAATGCTCAGTGGGATGATAATAATCGCTTTGATACTATTCTATCAGAGTATCTTTCACATATTACGGATGAAAAACCGATTACTGCCAGACAATGCATTAAGGCTCTTGCGCAAGTAGGTATGGCAAAACCACAATACATTCCAAGGATACTGTCCTGTTTTCAT
>JAZNBM010000107.1:0-57181 GCA_045587045.1 Acutalibacteraceae bacterium
AAATTAACAATGGATGCACTCAAATTGATCGCACAGGATTCTCTGAAATCCGAAGTACCTGCCATCGAAATCGGTGATACCGTTAAGGTTCACGTAAAGATCCGCGAAGGCGAAAAAGAAAGAATTCAGGTTTTTGAAGGCACAGTTATCGCCCGCAAAGGTTCAGGCGTTTCCGAAACCTTCACAGTTCGCCGTCTGAGCTATGGTGTTGGTGTTGAGAGAGTATTCCCTCTCCATTCCCCCAACGTTGCAAAGGTTGAACTTGTAAGACACGGTCGCGTTCGCAGAAGCAAGCTCTATTACCTCAGAAACAGAGTTGGTAAGGCTGCAAAGGTTAAGGAACAGATCAGATAATGAGCATGAGGGTGTAACAATTTTGCGTTGTTACACCTTATTGTTATTTTTAAAGGCGTTTATTAACAATAAAAAACACGCCAAAATGCAATAATATCAATGAATATCAACCGCAAAGGGAGGCAGACTTTTGAGAAAAATTGAAGAGTTTCGCATAGAGTTTGCTTCAGCGCAGGACGAAATAAAACCTGCAGGCTCGTTTGTAAAAGCGGTTTATGACGTTATGAATTCCTTCAAGGGCGCGGTGCTCACGGCATTTGTTATTTTTGCACTGGCTTTCAGGGTTGTCGGTGTTGAGGGCGATTCAATGAAGCCCACGCTCAATTCGGGCGACTGGCTGGCAGTCAGCACCGTTGCGTTCAAGGGCTTTGAGGCAGGCGATATTGTCGTTGTTACCCAGCCGTGGGAAAGAAACGTGCCCATAATCAAAAGAGTTATTGCCGTTGGCGGCGATACGGTTGATATCAATTTCTATACCCATCAGGTTATTGTGAATGGCAAGGTTCTTAACGAGCCATATATTGCAGAGCCTACGGCACTCAGGTATGACGTTGAATTTCCGCTTGTTGTTGAAGACGGAAAGCTGTTTGTTATGGGTGATAACCGCAATAATTCGGTCGACAGCCGCTCAAGCGCAATTGGTCTTATTGATGAGCGCTACGTTCTGGGTAAGGCGGTCACAAGAATTCTTCCTGCAGGCAAAAGCAAAATATATAATTGATTATAATACAGTAAGGAGAGAAGGATATGAGCAATAAAAAAGAAAAATCAAAGTTCACTTCAATGGTGTTTGACGTTGTATCCATTCTGGCAACGGCTGTTGTTGCCGTGGGTCTGTGTTTTGTCTGTCTTTTCAGAACAATTCAGGTCAGCGGTGAATCAATGGTTCCCACTCTTCAGCACGGTGAGCAGATAATCCTTCAATCAATCTATAATGAACCAAAGAACGGTGACGTTGTTGTTACCGCTCAGCCTAACCCCTCACCTTGGATCGAGGATGTTCTTGTGAAAAGAGTAATTGCAACAGAGGGTCAGACCGTAAGTCTACAAAGAAATACGGATTTCAGTTATTCAGTTTACGTTGACGGCATAAAGCTTGACGAGCCTTACATAAAAGAGCCAATGATCAGAACTCTTGATTACTGGAAGCCCGTTACCGTGCCCGAGGGTTACGTTTATGTGATGGGTGACAACCGTAACAATTCTTCAGACAGCCGTGATGATGATATCGGCATGATCAGGGAAGAATATATTATGGGTAAGGTGGTTTTCAGTGTATCTTCACGCAGCGCCGTGAAATAATGAGGTTATCTGATGAATGAAAATATGACGGTTCAGTGGTTTCCCGGCCATATGGCTAAAACCCGAAGACTAATCAAAGAAAATCTGACGGCGGTTGATGCTGTTTGCGAGCTTGTTGATGCCAGAATCCCCGAAAGCAGCCGCAATCCTGAGCTTGACGAAATAATCGGTTCAAAACCGAGAATCGTTTTGCTCAACAAATGCGATCTTGCAGACGAAAATGCAACCGCACGAAAAATCAAAGAGCTTTCTGCAAAAGGAATAACGGCTTTGCCTGTTGACTGCAGAAGCGGCAAAGGTCTTGATAAATTCCAGTCTGCGGTCAGAGAAGTTCTTAAAGACAAAATCCAGGCAAATGTTGACAGAGGTATGGCGGGCAAACACCTGCGCATTATGGTTGTCGGTATTCCCAACACGGGCAAATCGTCTTTTATTAACCGTATGGCAGGCAAAAACCGTGCCGAGGTTGCGGACAAGCCCGGTGTGACAAGAAGCAACCGCTGGTTTTTTATCGGCTCGGGCATAGAGCTGCTTGACACTCCCGGTGTTCTCTGGCCCAAGTTTGAGGATCCGGAGGTAGGTTTTAAGCTTGCATTCATCGGCTCGGTTAAAGACCAGATTCTTGATATTCAGGAAATTGCGGTCAGGCTGCTTGTTGTTCTTCAGAGAAATTATGCAGACAGATTAAGAGAAAGATATAAAATAGAGGATTTTGAGGAGCTTGAGCCTTATGAGCTTCTTGAGCTTATAGCTCAAAAAAGAGGTATGCTGCTGCGTAAAGGCGAATATGACACCGAAAGGGCGGCGGTTATGCTTCTTGATGAATACAGAAGCGGCAAGCTCGGCAGAATAACACTCGACTGATTGTGGAGTTGATATAATGAGAAAATTACTTTCTGTTTTTTTGGCAATTATTCTGTTTTTTGACGTTGTTGCAGTATCGGCAATTTTTCTTGTTGAAAAGAGCGACCCTACAAACGAAAACGGAATTTTTGATACTTTCAAAGATAAAGAAAACGTAACACAAGCAGAAAACGGCGGAGAAAAAGACGACGGCGAGGCAGAAGTTTTTACCAGAGTAAGTTTTCTTGCAGTAGGTGACAATCTTATTCACAACGATATTTATGAGCAGGCTAATGCAAGGGCAGGCGGCGACGGTTATGATTTTGAAGATGCTTATCGTAACATAAGCCATAAAATTGCCGCCAAGGATATAGCCATTCTCAACCAGGAAACAATTATTTCAACGGCGCACAATGTTTCAAGCTATCCGCAGTTCAATTCTCCACCTGAACTTGGCGATGAAATGCTGGAAATCGGTTTTGACGTTTTCAATATGGCAACCAACCATTCTATTGACTGCGGCGAAAAAGGCCTTATTTCGGCAATCGAATTTTGGAAATCAAAAGGTGCCGTTACCACAGGCGCATATCTTAACGAGGCAGATTATCAGACCATACCCGTAACAGAGGTGAAGGGTATGAAGATTGCTTACGTCGGCTTCACAGAGAGCACAAACGGTCTCAAATTACCTTCTGATACAGACGTTATCCTCATGACAGCCGCTGACGAAGCTCGTCTTAAACAAAGAGTAATGGATGCGGATGCAATAGCAGACGTTGTTATTGTCAACGCTCACTGGGGTGTTGAATATACCCACACACCCAACGATACACAGCGTCAGCTCGCCAAAAAGCTCGGCGAATGGGGTGCAGACGTTATAATCGGCACACACCCCCACGTTATTCAGCCCGTTGAGTTTATCGATAATTCAGACGGAAGCCGCACTCTTGTTGCTTATTCACTCGGCAATTTTATTTCTGCCCAGAACAGAGGCCCCAGAATGCTCGGCGGCATTCTCAACTTTGAGATGGTAAGAAACAATAAATCGGGTGAAATAACAATCGAAAACGTTACTTTTGAGGGCACTGTTACCCATTACGGAAGCGGATATACCAATATCAGGGTTTATCCTCTTGAAGATTACACGGAAGAGCTTGCTTCAAAGCACGGCGTTCGTTCAAACACCTCATCTTTCAGTCGCAAATATCTTGACGATATTCTGACGGACGTTATCGATGAGCAGTTTTTGGTATAAAAGCAGAAAGGGCTGTGTCGGTCAGGCGATGCAGCCCTTATTTTAATAAAGGGGAATGAACTATGGATTTTACATATGAGCTTAACGCAAAAGAAAAAGGCTATGTTTCGGTTTGCGGTGTTGACGAAGCAGGCAGAGGTCCTCTTGCAGGTCCTGTTTATGCGGCGGCGGTTATTCTGCCCGAGGGTTGCGTGATTGAGGGCCTCGATGATTCAAAAAAAATCAGCGAAAAGAAAAGAGAAAAGCTTTTTGATATCATAAAAGAAAAAGCAATCAGCTATTCGATAGCAAGTGTTGATGAAAAAACAATAGATGAAATAAACATTCTGCAGGCAACCTATCTTGCAATGCGTAAGGCGGTTGAAGGTCTTGACGTGCCTGCGGATTATGCACTTATTGACGGAAACAGAATGCCGCCTCTCGCCATAAACGGCGAAACAATAATCAAGGGTGATGCAAACAGCCCTTCAATAGCGGCGGCTTCAATTCTTGCCAAGGTCAGCAGGGACAGATTTATGCTTGAGCTTGATAAAAAAATGCCCCAGTATCAGTTTGCCAAGCACAAGGGCTACGGTACAAAGCTCCATTATGAAATGCTCACCGAACACGGTATATCCGAGCATCACCGCATGAGCTTTCTCGGCAGCTTTCTGGGTACAAAATAATGATAAAGAATAAAACAGGCGTGTGGGGCGAAGTTTATGCCGCCCGATATCTGCGTGATAACGGTTATAAAATCTTAACGGCAAACTATGTGTGCCGTTTCGGCGAGCTTGATATTGTTGCCGAAAAAGACGGCACGGTCTGTGTTGTTGAGGTAAAAACGAGAAACAAAAATACTCTTATCAGCCCTATGGAAGCGGTTGATGAGGGCAAACAAAGCAGACTTGAATCAGCCGCAAAACACTTTATGGCGGCGCTTAAAATCGAAGGTGAAATGCGTTTTGACGTGTGTGAAGTGCTGGTTGATGATAACGACAAACTTCACAGCATAAACTATATCAAAAACGCATTTTAGGAGAGAATATGAAACTTTTTGATTTGCATTGTGACACTGCAGGCGAATGTTTTAACCGCAAAAAACCACTCTGCTCCAACGACCTGCATATCGACTTATGTAAAGGCGAACACCTTGACAAGTGGACACAAATTTTTGCAATCTGGATACCTGATGAACTCCGAGGTGAAGCGGCTCTCGATTATTTCAGAAAAGTGCACGCAAACTTTACCGAAGAAATTGCGTTGAACAGCGGCAAAGTTCAGTCATACCAAGCGATTACGGATATATCAAACCGTGCTGATAACTGCGTTTGTAACTCAATAATTGCCTGCGAAGGAGCCTCACCTTTTTCGCTTGATGGGGGAATTGACCTTGCAAAAAGCTACGGTGTAAAGGTGATAACCTTGACGTGGAACGCCGAAAACGAACTCGGTTACGGTTGTCAGTCAGGTGTCGAAAAAGGACTCAAACCGCTTGGTAAGAGTATGCTTCGCGATATGGCGGCTCATAGAATTGTTGCCGACGTGTCACACCTCAACAGAAAAGGTTTTTATGATGCTATTGAAAGCGAAGCTGCGGTTATTGCAAGCCATTCAAACAGCACCTCAGTGCTCGAAAAGACCCGTGCAGACAGCGAAGATAAATTATTTTCCTGTCGCAGATGTCTTGATGATGAGCAGATAAAGCTTCTTGCCGAGAGGGGAGGACTTGTCGGAATAAATTTCTGCAAAAGCTTTCTCGGCGACGAGGGAGATGACGGTTTCGAAGCGGCATACCGTCACATCATTCATATGCTTGAACTGGGTGCGGAAAATTCTCTTGCAATCGGCTCTGATTATGACGGGTGTGAAATCAATTCCGAGCTTTGCGGAATTGAAAAAATATCACAGTTTGAAGCCTTTCTGCAGGCAAAAGGTTTGCACAAAGCACTCACAGACAAAATTTTCTTTGAAAATGCTGATAATTTCTTTAAAAAGATTTTACAAAACTGAAAAACTGTGTTATAATATTTGAAGTTTTTTCGGAAGGATGATTTTATGAATTATGTAAGCACAAGAAATACAGACGTTAGAGTATCTGCTTCACAGGCAATCACAAAAGGCATTTCAGCTGAAGGCGGTCTTTTTGTGCCTGAAAATCTGCCGGCTGTTTCGGTTGCTGAAATTGAAAAGCTTGCTTCACTTGATTATATCGGCAGAGCAAAGTCAATTCTTTCAATGTTTCTTACAGATTTTACCGAATCAGAGCTTGATTCCTGTGTAAAGGGTGCATATGAAACAGGTTTCTCAAGTGAAAAAGTTGCTCCTCTTGTTAAGCTTGAGGACGGCACATATATCCTTGAACTTTTTAAGGGCCCCACTTGTGCTTTCAAGGATATGGCTCTTCAGATTTTGCCCAGACTTCTCACGGTTGCAAGCGGTAAGGCTGCAAAGGGCACTGAAATCGTCATCCTTGTTGCAACCTCGGGTGACACGGGCAAAGCCGCACTTGAAGGCTTTAAGGATGTTGAAAATACAAGGATACTTGTGTTCTATCCCAGCGATGGCGTAAGCCCCATGCAGAAGCTTCAGATGTGCACTCAGGAAGGCGCCAACGTTTCCGTCTGCGCTATTGAAGGCAACTTTGACGATGCACAGAGCGGCGTTAAAAAGATTTTCACAGACAAGGATATTGCAGAAAAGCTTGCGGCAAACGGTATGGCTTTCTCATCAGCAAACTCAATCAACTGGGGCAGACTTGTTCCTCAAATTGTTTACTATTTCTCGGCATACTGTGACCTTGTTGCCTCGGGCGATATCAAAGCGGGCGATGCAATCAACGTTTGTGTTCCCACAGGTAACTTCGGCAACATTCTTGCCGCATATTATGCAAAAGAAATGGGTCTGCCCGTTAAGAAGCTTATCTGCGCTTCAAACAGCAACTCCGTTCTCACGGAGTTCCTCACAACGGGCCTCTACGACAAGAACCGTGAGTTCTTTACAACAATTTCGCCCTCAATGGATATTCTTATTTCCAGCAATCTTGAAAGACTTCTTTATTCAATGAGCGGCAGCGAAAACGTCTGCACATGGATGAAGGCTCTTGCAGAAACAGGCAAATATGAGGTTGATGCCGCAACTCTTGAGGCAATCAAAGCCGATTTTGCCGCAGGTTTCTGCAACGATGATGAAACCAAGGCAACTATCGCCGAAGTTTTCAAGTCAAAGGATTACCTTTGCGATACACACACAGCTGTTGCGGTTAAGGTTTATAACGATTACAAAGCCGCTACCGGTGATGCAACACCCGTTGTTATCGCTTCAACAGCCAGCCCCTTCAAATTCAGCGCCGCAGTGCTTGAAGCAGTTGACGGCAAAAACGACCTTGACGAATTTGAAATGGTTGAAAAACTTGCTGCTGTTACAAAGAAAAGCTGCCCCGAGCAGCTTGCAAATCTTCGCGATAAAGCGGTCAGATTTGACGGCTGTTGCTCAAAGGACAGCATGGAGCAGGTTGTTTTTGATATGCTTGGTGTTTAAGGAATAACGGGCAAATCTTTAATCTGCGCAGCCGCAGCTTTTGCCGATTGCGTCGTCATTCAGCTTGAAGGTTGAGCACTGTGTTTCACCGCATCTGCAAGCGGAAGAGTTACCTACCTCGATTGCGCCTGCGGTGCAGGATGTTGTGCCCTTGTGATAAACACAGTTTTTTGCGAAACAGGTAATTTCGTTGATTTCGTTCTTCATTTTGATTGGCTCCTTTCGGTTTTATGCGGAATAATCCGCAACTATATTATCGGCAGATTTGCAACAATTATTTTTGGAAAGGATTCGGCTATGGCTCTTTTTGCTATCGGTGATACTCATTTGTCTATTTCCACCGGAAAATCAATGGATATTTTCGGCGGCTGGACTGATTACGAGAAACGCCTTGAAAGTAACTGGAAGCGCCTTGTCCGACCAGAAGATACCGTTGTGATTGCCGGCGATATTTCCTGGTGTATGAATCTCGAAGAGGGAATTGCGGATTTTCGTTTTCTGGATTCTCTGCCCGGCAGAAAAATAATTCTTAAAGGCAATCACGATTATTGGTGGGCAACCAAGAAAAAGGCGGATGAATTTTTTCAAAAATATTCTTTTGATTCGCTTAATATTCTTCACAATAACGCTTATAAATCGGACGGTGTTGCCGTTTGCGGCACAAGAGGCTGGTTTTTTGATGCTGAAAGCGATGCCGATAAAAAGGTTGTGCTCCGTGAAGCGGGCAGGCTGAAAATGTCTATTGATGCGGCAAGAGCAACGGGACTTGAACCCGTTGTGTTTCTTCATTATCCGCCGCTCAGCAGAGAGCGCAAGTGCGATGAAATCTACAACGTGCTTGTTGAAGAAAAGATAAAGCACTGTTATTATGGACACCTTCATTCTTATTCGCACGCAACAGCCTTCAACGGCGAGTGTGACGGCATACATTTTCAGTTGATATCAAGCGACTTTTTGGGCTTTTGTCCTGCTTTGGTGACCAAAATTTAAGCATATTCACCAAAAGTTCAGAAAAATATTTGAAAAAATTAACTAAACATAAGAAAATACAAATATATATGGAAATTCCAAAAATTATTTGTTATAATTTAGGGGTTAGAAAAGTCAAACGGAGGAATTCAAAATGAGTTTAGTATCAGCAAACAAAACAGAAACAAATACCTATGCAGTTGAAATCGCAGTTTCGGCAGAAGACTTCAGAGCTGCTGTTCAGCAGGCTTATATGAAGCAGAGAAAGTCAATTGCTATCCCCGGCTTCCGCAAGGGTAAGGCTCCCCTTATGATGATTGAGAAGCTTTACGGTCAGGAAGTTTTCTTTGAAGACGCTCTTGAAATCGTTTTCCCCACAGCAGTTCAGGCAGCATATGACGAGGCAGGCATCGTTCCCGTTGACCAGCCCCGCGATGTTGATGTTAAAACTATGAGCAAAGAAGAAGGCGTTGTTCTTACTTTCAACGTTACAGTTAAGCCCGAAATCACAGTTAAGGCTTACAAGGGCATCACAGCAGAAAAGGCTGATTCCAAGGTAACAAAAGAAGAAATCGACCACGAAATCGAGCATATGCTTGACAGAGGCGCAAGAATCGTTGACGTTGATGACAGAGCAGCCAAGGAAGGCGACATCACAGTTATCGATTTCGAAGGCTTTGTTGACGGTGTTGCTTTTGACGGCGGCAAGGCAGAAAAATACAGCCTTACACTCGGCTCAGGCTCATTCATTCCCGGCTTTGAAGAGCAGGTTGCAGGTCACAGCGTAGGCGAAGAATTTGACGTTAACGTTAAGTTCCCCGCAGACTATGCTCCCGAACTTGCTGATAAGGAAGCTGTTTTCAAGATTAAGCTTCACGAAATCAAGGTTAAGGAACTTCCCGAACTTGATGACGAATTTGCAAAGGATATGGGCGAATACGAAACAGTTGCAGAGCTTAAGAAGGGTATTGAAGAAGATATCCTCAAGAGAAAGCAGGAAAGCGCTCAGAGAGCATTTGAAGATGCAGTTATTGAAGCTCTTTGCGAAAACGTTGAAGGTGAAATCCCCGAGTGCATGTATGATAACAAAGCACAGGAAAACATCGATTCATTTGCACAGCGCGTAGCTCAGCAGGGCATCGACCTTGACACTTACCTTATGTATATGGGTATGGATAAGGCAATGTTCGAAAGCCAGATGAGAGAGCGTGCAGTTGCAGACGTTAAGATTGAACTTGCTGTTGAAAAGATCATTGAGCTTGAAGGCATTGCAGCTTCAGAAGAGGCTATCAATGAAGAATACACAAAGATGAGCGAAATGTATCAGATCGAAGTTGAAAAACTTAAGGAAATTGTTCCTGCAGCAACAGTTGCAGCTGAAATCAACAAGCAGGAAGCTTTCAAGGTAGTTATCGATTCAGCAAAGGCAAAGAAGCCCGCTGCAAAGAGAACAACCAAGAAGAAGGAAGCAGCTGAAGGTGAAGCAGCTCCCGCAGAAGAAAAGGAAGAAAAGAAGCCTGCTGCAAAAAAGACAACAAAGAAAGCTGCAGCAAAAAAGGAAGAAGCTGCTGAATAATCCGGCAGATTTCCAACTATACTTTAATTGTCAGCAATACAGAATATGTTTAATGAATGAACCGGCTTAATGCCGGTTTATTCAGTATTAATTCGCAGAAAGGACTGAATTAAATGGCACTTGTTCCATATGTAATTGAACAGACAAACCGCGGCGAGCGTTCGTATGATATTTTTTCACGCTTGCTTAATGACAGAATCATCGTTCTTTCGGACGAGGTAAACGATGCAACAGCAAGCATTGTTGTTGCCCAGCTTCTTTACCTTGAGGGTCAGGACGCTGAAAAAGATATCAGTCTTTATATCAACAGCCCCGGCGGCTCCGTAACCGCAGGTATGGCAATCTATGACACAATGCAGTATATCAAATGCGACGTTTCAACCATCTGCATCGGTATGGCTGCTTCAATGGGCGCTTTTCTGCTTTCATCGGGCGCAAAGGGCAAGAGATACGCTCTGCCTAACAGCGAAATTATGATTCACCAGCCTCTCGGCGGTGCAAGAGGTCAGGCAACAGAAATCAAAATCGTTGCAGACCATATCCTCAAGACCAGAGAAAAGCTCAACAGAATCCTTGCCGAAAATACAGGCAGATCCATTGAAGAAATTGCAAGAGATACGGAAAGAGATAATTATCTCACAGCACAGGAAGCAATGGACTACGGTCTTGTTGACAAGGTTATTGCTCACAGATAAAATCTATATCTATCCACAGGAGGCATTGTTATGCCCAGAGATGACGAAAGAAGAGATAAGTCGTTTATAGCCTGTTCGTTCTGCCGAAAAACTCAGGACCAGGTTGATAAGCTTATCGCAGGCCCCAATGTATATATCTGCAACGAATGTGTTGACCTTTGCTGCTCAATCATTGAATCAGAGCCCTCAACAGGCAGACACAGCGATTTTGACGTTTCTTCACTGCCCAAGCCTCAGGAAATCAAGGCGAAGCTTGATGAATACGTTATCGGTCAGGAAGCTGCAAAAATCGCACTGAGCGTTGCTGTTTATAACCACTATAAAAGAATCGGCAGCAAGGGTGACACCGAGGTTGAAATACAGAAGAGCAACATTCTGATGCTTGGTCCCACGGGTGTCGGCAAAACAATGCTTGCTCAGACACTTGCCAGAATTCTTGACGTTCCCTTTGCAATTGCCGATGCCACAACTCTCACAGAGGCAGGCTACGTTGGTGAAGACGTTGAAAATATCCTTCTTCGCCTAATTCAGGCGGCGGATTTTGACGTTGAACGTGCAGAGAGAGGCATTATCTACGTTGATGAAATTGACAAAATTGCCAGAAAAAGTGAAAATCCTTCAATCACCCGTGATGTAAGCGGAGAAGGTGTTCAGCAGGCACTTCTAAAGATAATTGAAGGTACGGTTGCGAACGTGCCCCCTCAGGGCGGCAGAAAGCATCCCCAGCAGGAATTTATTCAGGTTGATACCTCGGATATTCTCTTTATCTGCGGCGGTGCATTTGACGGTCTTGAAAAGATTATCGAAAAAAGAACAGGTGGCTCAACCCTTGGATTTGAAGCTCCCGTCAGAAGCAAATCAGAACTTGCACAAGAGAACCTTATTGCCAAAACCATTCATCAGGATATTGTCAAATTCGGTATTATTCCCGAGCTTGTGGGCAGACTTCCCATTATCACAACTCTTGACGAGCTTGACAGGGATTCGCTCATTCAGATTCTCACAACTCCCAAAAACGCTATCGTTAAGCAGTATAAAGAGCTGTTTAACCTTGATGACGTAGAGCTTGAGTTTGATGAGGGTGCGCTGAATGCGATTGCAGAAAAGACTCTTGAAAAAAAGACCGGTGCAAGAGGTTTGCGCTCAATCATCGAAAAAACGCTTCTGCCCGTTATGTACGATATTCCTTCCGACCCCACGGTTGAAAGAGTGTGCATAACAGCCGCTTGTGTCGATGACGGCGCACAGCCCATTGTTGAGCGTGACCCTAACCGCAAAAAGGTTAAGATTACACCTCCGCCTAAAGTTACAAGACCCAAGCACGTAGGTTAATAAAAATCAACTCCCGAAGTCGCAAATGACATCGGGAGTTTTTTTATCTTGTAACCTTTTTTATCCAGTTATAACGGTTGACCTTGACGTATGCGACGATGCATTTGAGTATCTGATCGGATTTAAGGCACGCAAAGGTCACAACAACGGGGAATTTAAAAACAAAGGCACTCAGTGCGGAAAGCGGCAGAACAATCAGCCACATAAATATAAAATCGTTTTTCAGCACAAATGCTGTTTCGCCGCCGCCCGATACTATGCCGCAAAGGGCAGGTGCTTCGTATGACGTGCCGATAATTGTAACGGCAAGTACCCATATAAATTGGTTGGTTATTGCATACGTTTCGGGTGTGGCATTATAAAAATCAATGATGAGACCCTTGCATATAAGAAGTATTGCGCTTGATACAATGCCGATTGCAAGGAATATAAGCTGAAGATTGCGGCTTCTGCGCTTAATCAGTTCAAGTGTGCCGTTTTCGCCTATGGTTTTGCCAACCAGCACACAGGCGACATTGCTTGAAGCATAGGTGATTACCGTTGCGATCTGAAAAATCGTTGTTGCAATGCTGTTTGCGGCAATCGCGCTTTCAACAAGTCTGCCGATGATTGCACCCTGAACGCTCATTGCAATTCCCCATGAAAGACTGCTCATCATAAGAGGTGAGCCTGTTTTAAAGAAATCACGGAACATCTGCCTGTCTGTTTTAAAAAGTTCGGCAGGCCTGATTTTCAGTTTTTTGTCAATCAGGAATGTGTAAATAATGACAACGGCAAATTCAATAGCTCTTGCAACAAGAGTTGCCGCGGCGGCACCCCTTACACCCATTTCAGGAAAACCCAGTCTGCCGTAAATAAGCGCATAGTTAAGAAGAATGTTGATTCCGAAAGATGAAAGCGAAACGTAAAAGCCGATTTTAACCGTTTCAACGCTTCTGAGAATTGCAAGCAGTACGGTTGTGAGAGCGTATAATATATATGTATATTTAATAACGTCAAGATATTCAACAGCCTGAGCAATGACCGCTTCCTTGTCTGTAAAAAGGCGGATAACCGTTTCGGGCATAAAGGCGCATAAAAGAGTTACCGCAACGGCAAAAGCGAGGCTTATCCAAACACTGACCGCAGAAACCGACTTGATATTCTTTTTATCGCTTTTGCCCCAATATTGCGAAGCGATAACCGTCATACCGTTGCAGGTGCCCGTTACCGCCATCATCAGCAGAAACTGAACGTTATTGCAGATTCCTATGCCGCTCAAAGCAGTTTCACTGTAAGCACCCATCATAACCGAGTCGGCAAGGTTTACACCGTAAACAACAAGATTCTGAAACGCAAGGGTCAGAGTCATTGTGAAAAAGGCTTTATAAAAATCTTTGTCTTTTATTCTTTCTGACATAAAACCACCCGATAAAGAGTATAGCACCGCAAAACGCTAAAAACAACACCAAATTACAGCATAATGTGTATAAATTCGACACGATTATTCTTGACGAGAATTATAACGTATTGTTCAGTTGCTATAATGTAAAGTGGAGGGCAGAGAAATGAACGTTTATGATTTTGACAACACGATTTATGATGGGGAATCCGTTCTTGATTTGTTTAAGTTTTACATTAAAAAAGACCCTGCGCTTCTCAAGGAGGTTCCGTGGGTCACTAAAGCTGCAATCAGATACAAATCGGGCAAAATGACGCTTGATGAGGCTCTGGATACCTACAAAGACAGGGTTGAAGAGTTAAGCAAAACAATAGAAAACATTGAAAAAAACGTTTGTGAATTCTGGGATAAAAACTGCGTTAAAATAAAACCTTTTTATCTTAAACAGCGCAAAGAAGATGATGTTATTGTTTCGGCTTGCCTTGACATTATGATGGTTGAGGTTTGCAAAAGGCTTGGTGTTAATAACTACATCGCTTCCGAAACCGACCTCGAAAACCATAAGCTTGTCAGCTTCTGCTTCAGAGAAAACAAGGTGAAAGCTTTCAAAGCAAAATATCCCGATGCGGTTATAGAGAATTTTTATACCGACTCTCTAAACGACCAACCGCTTATTGACCTCGCAAAAAACGCTTATCTTGTCAAAGGAAACAGAATCACAAAAATTAAATAAATATAAACAGGCTTGCAAAGGTAATCACCGATGCAAGCCTGCCGTGTTTTAGTTATATTTTCTTGACCATGCGTAGGGCGTGAATATCATCAGCATGGGAATAAGCTCAAGTCTGCCTGCAAGCATATCAAAAGAAAGAACTATTTTGCTCAGTACCGAGAAATCGGCAAAGTTTCCTGCAGGTCCGACGGCACCGAGACCGGGACCGATGTTGCCTATGCACGCAACAACAGAGGTTAATGTGGTTGTCAAATCTCTTCCGTCAAGCGATACAACCATAGCGGATACAGCAAGCACAATGATATACATTGCAAAGAAAACCGAAACGCCTTTCACTACCGGTTCTTCAACCGTTTGTTTGTCAACCTTAACAGTTTCAACGCTTCTGGGGTTAATAGCTTTTTTAATGTCTCTCATTCCGCTTTTAACAAGAATCATAAGGCGGGAAACCTTGATGCCGCCGCCCGTTGAGCCTGCACAGGCACCGATAAACATAAGAAAAAGCAAAGTAAGCTGTGCAATAATCGGCCACGTGCCGAAATCTGTTGAGGAAAAACCGGTTGTGGTTATAATCGATGCAACCTGGAAAAATGCGTGGCGGAAGGAATAACCTGCCGAATGGTTACCTGTTATGAGCGAAACTGCAATAATTATTATTGCAGTGGCGACTATGCCCAAATAACAACGCAGTTCTTCGCTTTTGAATGCCTGTTTAAATCGGCGTATGAGCAACAGGTAATAAAGGTTAAAGTTTATTCCGAAAAGCAGCATAAAGACAGCAATAACCATTTCAAAATAAAGGTTGTTGTAGCCCTCAATACTGTTGTTCAGTATTCCGAAACCGCCCGTACCTGCTGTTGCAAATGCATTCACAAGGCTGTCAAACAGCGGCATACCGCCTGCCAGCAGAAAAACAACCATAATTGCCGTCAGTCCGCAATAGATGCCGTAAAGTATTCTTGCCGACGCACCGAGCTTTGAAACAAGCTTGCCAACCGTGGGACCGGGTACTTCCGCTCTCATAATGTGCATTGAGGAGTTTTCGGTTTTTGGCATAATTGCAATAACAAAAACAAGAATACCCATACCGCCTACCCAATGGGTAAAGCTTCTCCAGAAGAGCAGGCTTTTCGGCATACCCTCAATATTGCTCAAAATGGTTGAACCTGTTGTGGTGAAGCCTGAAACGGTTTCAAAAAAAGCATCAACAAAGTTCGGGATACCGCCGCTGATCCAAAAAGGCAGAGCCCCAAAAAGGGACATAAGTATCCATGCAAGCGAAACAATCACATATCCTTCTTTGGCATAGATGCTTTTGTTTTTTGGCTTTTTTCTTGTTGCAAGTAAGCCTGTAACGGTCAGTGCAGCGATGGTTATAGCATAAGCTGACAGCGTGCCGTCGCCATATATGACCGAAACTATAGTAGGCAACACAAGCAGAATTGCTTCAACAAGCAGAATTTTGCCTATGTTGTAAACAATCATTTTATAATTCATATCTGACCTCCGCTGAAATCACACAAAAATGTCGTGAAGGTCTTCAAGAATTCGGTTTGCAGTAACAACAATCACGCTGTCGCCGGCTTTCATAACGTCGCCGCCGCCGGGGAAAATGATTTTGCCGTTACGCATAATGCAGCCGATAAGCAGGTTGGGAAGCAGGTTGAGATCTTTGAACGGTATATCAAGGTAACCTGCGTTTTCGGGCACGATGAATTCAGCGGCTTCAACCTTGCCGTTGATGAGCTTGTGGAGAGTCTGAATCTGTGCATTGTCAGCAGAGTTGTGCAGTGCTCTGACGTAGCGTGTAACAAGGTTACCTGCAACAATCTGCGGTGATACAATGGTTTCAAGACCGATATCGTTGAGGATTGAGAATGAGTGGCGGTTGACCTTGGTTATGACTTTGTTGACACCCTTTGATTCGGCATACATTGAAACGATGATGTTTTCTTCATCAATGCCTGTGAGCGCAACAAGTGCGTCCTGCTGTTCAAGATGCTGTTCGTCAAGAATTTCCTGGTCAGTGCCGTCACCGTGTATAACGTTAACGTCGGGCAGAGTATCGCTCAAATTATAGCATTTGTCTTCATCGTGCTCGATGAGCTTAATTTTTCTGCCTGTGTCGGAAAGCAGCTTCGAAAGATAATAGCCTATTCTGCCGCCGCCGATAATCATAACGTTTTTAACCTTGTTCTTGTGAACGCCGTAGTGTCTGATGAAAGAAGCGAGATCTGATCGTTTGCCGGTGATATGGACGATATCGTCACATTTAAGAACAAAATCGCCCGAGGGGATAAAAACCTCGTCGTCACGCTGAACAGCGCATATAATAACCTTTGATTTGTGCTTTTTTGGCAAATCGTGAATAGTCACGTCGCAAAGAGGTGTGCCCGAGTGAATGCGGAAGCTGGCGATTTCAACCTTGCCGCGTGCAAAAGAATCAAGATGAGCAGCCGCAGGGAAACGGATAATTCTTGAAATTTCGTTTGCCGTTTCAAATTCGGGGTTGATGACCATATTGATGCCAAGCTCTGTGAGCAGGAACTGATGCTCGTTGGCATAGTCGGGGTTACGCACTCTTGCAATGGTGTGTTCAGTGCCCATTCTTTTTGCTGTGAGGCAGGCGAGAATGTTCAGCTCATCAGATGCTGTTGTTGCAATAATGAGCTTTGCTTTGGCGGCACCTGCTTCTGCAAGCACATCGCAGCTTGCACCGTTGCCGCAAATACCCAAAACGTCATAGGTATCGACAACAGAAACAACCTTTTCTCTTTTTGTGTCAATAACGGCAACGTCGTGACCTTCAGCAACAAGCTGTTTAGTCAAGGTTGTGCCGAGCCGTCCCTGACCAACAATGATGATATTCATAAAACAAATACCTTCTTTTTATTCTTCGATAGCTTTTGCAGCTTCAGATTTTTGGAACTCTTTTGAAAGAAAATAAAGGGGGATGACAATAAGAACGCCGATTACTGCCGATGCAAGGAAGATATGGGGTGCGGGTGTCGGAAGTATTTCGCCGTAGTCATTAACGTATGTTGTTACAGAATATGCGTTTGAAATTTTTTCGGCTACTGTGGGGCCGATAAGCATAGGCAGAAGAACAGAGAATATCATTCTGATGCCCTGAAGCTGACCTGTTTTATCCTCGGGAGTAAAGTCACGCACTGCGGCACCGAGCATAATCATAAGCAAACCGTAACCGACAAGTGTGGTAAGAGCCGCAAAAAGGAAATAGAGAATGTTATCATCTGCAAAGAAAACGAGGATAAGACCGATGATATAAAATGTAACTGCGGGATAAAGATAGGGGGCTTTGCCCTTTCTGTCACTCATTATGATGATATAAACAAGAGCCGCCACGAGTGCAAGAACAAAAATAACTGCAAGAACAATTACGCCGGGGGTAAGCATTGAACCGAGAGCCGACATATCAAGGTGCTTATCAAGGTAAATGAAGATATAGGGGAAAAACACCTGACTTGATACCGAGAAAATACCCATACAAGCGAGTGAAATATAAAGGCTCTTGTTGTTTTTGATAACTGAAGGCTTGAAACCGTAAACAAGTGTTTCGATAAAACCTGCTGTGGTTTTTACGTTTGTTCTGGATTCTTTGATTGTAAAAATACCAATGATACCGCAAACGGTAACGACTGCGCCGAGGATAAAGAAATAAAGCGAATATTCCTTTTGACCTACAGCTTTATTATCGCCGAAAATTGCACCGAATGAGCCTGTGACGGCAAGGGTTGCAACAACAGGGATGATAGCAAGGAGTGATTCGATTTTTGCTCTGTTTGATGAAGTGCCGATATCTGTTATCCATGCGTTGAATGCGGCATCGTTACTTGTTGAACCCATAAAAGTCATAAGACCGTCCATGATAATAACAAGAATAACAGTTGCGGAAACTGCTGCACCCACGTCTGTGCCCATAATTTTTGCGATGGTTTCGGGGTTGATAATTGCAAATGCGATAACCGTTAAACCCCAAAGAATATAACCTAAACAAATGAAGATTTTACGTTTGTTGATTTTGTCGCTGAAGCTTCCCATAAAGAGCGTTGTGAGGAAAGCGACAATTGCGCTTACGGCTATCATAACGGAAATATCGTGCATATCGCCGCCGATTTTTAACATATAGAGATTGAAAAAGTTGTTTTCAACCGCCCAGGCAACCTGACCCATAAAGCCGAAAAGGATTATGTTAAAGAGAAGGGGAAGACCAAGCTTTTTAGATTTTTCCATAGTGTTATCCTCCGAATTTATCATAAAGTTTTTTAATTGTGATTCCTGCGGCGGCAACTCCGCCAACAGCCAGTGCAGAATAGCCGAGAATGTGCAGGTTTATGCTCTGCCTGTCTGTAAGAGTTCTGAAAACGGGACCCAGACATTCGCATTTAAGACCGAATTCCTTGAAATGCTTGAGTTCCTGCGTGAAGGTGGAAAGGTCGTTTTCATCAAGTGTAACAAGTCTTACACAGCTTCTGCAGCCATCGGTGTAAGCTCTGAAGCCTGCGGTTTTGTGCTGGGCAAGAAAGATGCCGTCAACAAAGCCGCTCATATCGTTGAGGTGGTCGTGACCGAAGAAAGCTCCGAGTACGCCGCCGACCTTTTTCCAGCTTGCAAACTGACCGCTGTTGACGTCGGGTGAGCAGGGACCCTCGCCGAGGTAGCCTGTTGCGCCTTTTTTGAGTATGTAACGGTTTTTGCTGTGAACACCGTAGCCTTTTGCCGACCACGGAATTTCCCACAGACGTGCCTTGCGCATAAGTTGATATTCTTCAGGTACAGGTGTGTGCTGAAATACAAAGGAGGGCATCGGCTTGCCGCCGTTGAGCTCTTTAAGTTTCTGACTCTCACGCTCAAACCATCTTATCTGGTCATGGTGAACGTAGTCATAGTGTGAAACGGAGCGGTCGCAGCATACATTGTTTGAATCAATGAACCAAAGGCAGAATTTAGGCGTTTCACCGTCGGAGGAATAAATGATATCCTTCCAGTTGGCATTGCCCGTAATTTCGGGAGCCTCGTTTCTTGAAATGCAGCCGTGCATTTTGCTGTAAATCTCAACGATTTCATCCTCGTGACCGAGATCGTGCTCGTGATTGCCCAGAATAAGAGCGTAAGGAATGTTTCTGTTGATTATCGGCTCACAAACGGCAATAACCATTTTCCTGAATTCTTCGGGGTCTTTTACATAAAGATCCGTGTTGCAGTTGTCGCCGAGCAGAACGCAAAGGTCGGGGTTGTATTCGTCAAGAGCTGCGTTCATCAGTTTACGCATATCCTTAAAATTGAGGCTGGTTTTATAATCTTCATTTTCGTGGATATCGCCGAAAAGAAGAATTTTGAACTTTCCGTTATTGAATTTGAGTTTCATAAATAAACCACCTTATGCATAGTTAATTGCCACGGCAAGAAGCATCAGTCCGACGGAGGCTATTCCTTCAAGTGCAAAAAGCTTCCATGAAAACTTGAACCATTTGCCGTAAGAAACATTTACAAGACCGATGGCAATAATCATAATGCCGCTTGTGGGATAAAGCAGATTTGTGAAGCCGTCACCAAGGCAGAACGCAAGAGCAACGCTCTGGTCGGTAACGCCTACCATTTCGGCAAGAGGGAGCACGATGGGCATAATCAAAAAGGCCTTTGCCGTGCCGCTGCCAACAAAAAATTCAAGAATAACGATGAATACAAAAAGCATCAGAATCGCCGTGTAGGGCGACATCCCTTTGATGAGATTATATACAGAATTGAGGATTGTGGGTATTATGTTACCCTGGTCAAGGATATACGTGATTGAGAGAATGATAAGTATAAGCGGAATGATGGGTGCAACAGTTTTGATTCCGTCGCCGAAAGATGCGGCAAGAGCTTTACCGCGCAGACCCGAAAATCTGCCTGCAAGAAAACCGCCGAGGGCAAAAAGGATTGCCATTGCGGGCATTGAAATCATACCTTCTGTTTTGGCAATGAAATCAATTACAATGCCTGCAAGTACGCAGCAAAGGCAGATGATGAATGCTTTTGCCGCTTTTTTTGTTTTGGGGTCAGACAAAACTGAAAGATTGTCGTCGAGCTTATATTTTTCTTTCAACGCAATGTCTGTTTCATGGCAGAGAGATTTTTTTGGATTTTTTTCGATTCTCTTGGCATATATAGTCATAAAGCCTGCAAGAATCGCATAAACAACCGTAAAAACGAGAACTCTGAATCCGAGACCCGAGAAGATGGGCAGACCTGCAAGTCTTTGTACCGTGGCAACATTAAAAGGATTGAAGGTTGCGGCGGTGAAGCCGAAGGCTATTGAAATCAGACTCATACCAAGCCCCACAAACGAGTCCCACCCGAGAGCAAGCGAAATGGCAACGGCTATGGGCACAAGGGTAACGGATTCTTCAAGAATACCTGCCGTTGAGCTTAAAAGCATACAGGCAAGAATCGTAAGGTTGAGCAGCAGATATTTTTTGTTGCCGAATTTCTTTATGATGACCGCCATTATGTATTTAAGCACACCGCATTTGTCCAGAATAAGAAACGTGCCGCCGATGATGGTGATAAAAAGAATGATTGCCACACCTGTCAATGCGTTGCTTGTGGTGAAAACAAGAACAGGTGCAAGGAATATTTTCCATATGGGCATCTTTGTGTCAACGGGGGTGTATGTGCCGTTGATGATGTTGCCTGCTTCGTCCATTTCATAAATACCGCGAGGCATAACCTGAGTGAGTACACCTGCAAATGCCATAATTCCCACAAGCAGCAAGCAAATTATTATGATTGTTTTTTTGTTAAGCGAAATTCCTGTCTGTGTTGCCGCACTGTTTGTCGTCGCGTTTTTTGACAAAGCACCCGACTTGGCTTTTTTCTTGGTTATATCCGCCATAATTTCTCTCCTATGGGAAATTTATCTTAAACTGTATTATATCATATATAATAATATTTGCAACAAAATTATTTTGCAAATATATTTCCGTCAGCTATTGAGAAAATCTGTTTTATGTGGTAAAATATCAAAAAAACAACAGAAAGAGGTTGTTGAATTGAAAAAAATAATTGCAATCATTCTCACGGCGGCAATGCTTTTTTCACTCTGTGCTCCTGCGGTTTATGCTGAAGGAACAGAAGCTGAAGGCTGTGATTGCGGCATTCTGCCCACAATTTACGTAGGTCCTCTGGGTAACACCGATATTTATGCTTACCCCGACACCGAAAACGAAAAAACACTTTTCAGACCCGATACGGGCGCAATTGTCAACATAGTTCTCGGCATTCTGCCCTCACTCGTGTGGCTCGTTATGGCAAAGGATTACGATACCTTCGGCGATGCTCTCATCAAGGTTGTCAATAAAGAAATGGGTGATATGCGTCTTGACGGTGACGGCAATTCTCTGCCACACGTTGACGTAAAGATTGACCTGCCCACAGAAACTTCGCACAAAATCGGCGAAAGCTACTATTTCAACTATGACTGGCGTCTTGATCCTGTTGAGGTTGCCGCACAGTTCAACGAATTTGTTCAGCACGTTAAAAAGCTTACGGGTCACGACAAGGTAAACCTCAGAGCATCTTCAATGGGCGGCGTTGTAACAATGGCGTATTTTAATGAGTATGGCTATGACGACGTTGATGCTTGCATTTTCCAGTGCTGCCCCATTCTCGGCACAGATGTTGCAGGTGACCTGCTGAGCAGAAAGCTTGCTCTTGATTCAAAGGCTCTGCTTGAATATGCACAGGGCGGATATCCTCCCTTTGACTTCGGCAGTGCTCTGCTCAACGTTCTGTTCAATTTCCTTTATTACAGCGGTCTTGTTGACCTTGTTTACGGCTTTGCGGGCAACATTCTCGACAATCTTCAGGACAGAGTTTTTGACGAGCTTCTGACTCCTGTTTTCGGAACACTTCTCGGTCTTTGGGCTTTTGTTCCCGATTCTGCATACGAAGAAGCAAAGGCAATCAACCTTGACCCCGAAACCCAGGCAGGTCTTATTGCAAAGGCTGACTATTATCACTATGAAATTCAGTGCAAGGCTGACGAAATTCTTAATGAAGCGGTTGATAACGGCGTAAGAGTTATGATTGTTGCAGGTTACGACATTCAGAGAACTCCGCTTGTTGAAAATATGTATAATGACAGCGATGCAACTGTTGACACAAAATATGCTTCCGCAGGTGCAACCGTTGCTCTGCGCGGCGAAACTCTCGGTGATGACTATCAGCAGAAAAACTGTGACTGCGGTCACAACCACGTTTCCCCCGAGGGTGATATCGATGCTTCAACCTGCATTCTGCCCGAGCATACTTGGTTTATCAAGGGTATGCTTCATTCCAACTGCCATGACGGCATAATGGAAATGTACAACTGGTTTATGTATGGCGACGAGTATTATGACGTATGGTCAAATCCGCTTTACACCCAGTATCTTGAAAACGATAAACCCAATCTCAGAGTCAAGGCAATGGGCAACTTTGCACAGGGTGCAGAAAAGCCCACCTATGAGCCGGGTAATTCGTTCTATGACAAATATTCAAAATATGCCGCACCTGTTTTTGACACCATCACAGGTTTGCTTGACAAAGTGATGGCGGCATAAAAATTCAAAAACTGCAAAAAATAATCGGGAGATGAAAAGTCTCCCGATTTTTTGTTTTACGGTGATGTTTTTGAATAAATCTGTCAGAAAAAAGGCACGGAATATACTCAAAAGTAAAAAAAGATGCGTTCAGTCAACGGTGTTTGCTTTTCTTGCATCGGCTACGGGTATTGCGGCTGTCAGGATATTTCTCGGCGGCAGAATAACACCTTATACAATAGTGGCAAGTGTTGCTCTGTCAGCGGTTTATTTTGTTATCAAAGCCTGTGCAAACCACCGTCTGCAGGTGCAGATGATATTGCTTCTGGCAAATGGCGGCAAACCGCATATCGGCTTTTATGAATATGCTTCAAACGTTTTGCTCACCTTGTGTCTGTCAGCGCTCAGAATTCTTGAGCTTATTGCGTTTGAGGCTGTTCCTGTCTGCATAGTCGCTGCTTTGCTTTTCAGCATAAAAAGAAGTGCGTTGAGTGCTGCTTTCTTCATAATAATGCTTGGCGGAGCGGCGGTTACTGCTGTGCTCGGGTTGATATTTTACGGCTTTTCGGTGCAGAAATATGCCAAAGCTCCGTTTCTTTTTGCGGCTTATCCGTCACTTTCAATAAGAGAGTGCATACGTTTGAGTGCAGAAAGCGGCGAGAAAAAAGCAGCGGATTTGCTGCGCTTCAAGCTTGGCTTTTTGCTGTGGCTGCCTGCTTGTATCGCAATATTTCCGCTGCTGTACGTTGTGCCTTATTATAAGCAGAGCTTAACCTGCTGGTTTAAACAGGGATTTTGAACACTGCTTTTTTGATTTTAGTGCTGTTGAGCTTAATGCAGGGCTTATGAGCATCCTGCGGAGCAAGAAAAACAAAGGTACCTGCTTCAAGAGCAACAACGGTGCTTTCGCATTTCTGTGCGGTGAAAAATTCAATATCAGGCTTATATCCGCTTGATTCGGCTGCATCGCTCGTGGGAACAACCTCAATTATTTCGCCGCCTGCGATGGCATACTGCACGTCATGGAAGTTTCTGTGTGCCTCAAACTTATCATTGCCTGCAGGTTCATATTCGGAAATGCTTACCTTAACGCCGTCGCCGACGTCATAGCTTCCGCAGGGGAGAGCGGCAAAATCGTTTTCTTCAATGAATTCTGCCATTGCATCAAAGTGCTTATTGAATGCCGAATAAAGCTTGAGGTTTTCGATTTTATCAAATATCATTGTTTTTTCTTCCTTTCAGAAAAGGTTTTGCCCGTTATCGGGTTTGTGATGTTTACATTATAAACGCACACGCTTTAAAAGTCAAACGTTACCGTATCGGTTGACAGCAAAATGCGGTTATGATAAAATCTTTTCAGAAAAGGGGAGATTGAATTGTTTATAAAATACCTTTCCGTTATTCTCGCGGCAATTCAGGTGCTTTTGTTTAATATCGGCACTTTGGGCAAAAACGAGCAGACTCTCGGCATAATCAGCTACGAAAAATATCAGACGTTTGAAAGCTTCGGCACAAGCTCCTGCTGGTGGTCGCAGAACATTGATGATGCTGAAACGGCAAGAGAAATTGCGCGTCTTCTCTATGATGACGAAACGGGTCTCGGACTTGATGTTTACCGCTACAATATCGGTGGCGGTGAGCACGATAATCCCGATTGCAGAATCTGGGATACCTCACGCAGAACGGAGAGCTTTTACGTTCTGAACGCAGAAACAGGCGAATATGAATACGATTTCACAAGGGATGCAAATGCAAGAAGAATGCTTGACTATGCCGTGGAATACGGTGCAAAAGAGGTTATTCTTTTTTGCAACAGCCCCCATTTTTCAATGACAAAAAGCGGTCACGCATCGGGTGGACTTGAGGCAAATTCTTCAAATCTTCCCAAAGAAAACTATGCGGCTTTTGTTGATTACGTTCTCACCATAGCCGACTGGTTTGTGGAGCAGGGTTATCCCGTAACCGCAATTTCACCCATAAACGAGCCACAATGGAGCTGGGGCGGCGAATGGGTCGGTCAGGAGGGTTGTCATTATACGGCAGATGAAACCGTTGAGGTGCTTGAAATGTTTGCCGTGGAGATGCAGAAAAGAGGAGTAACATATAAGCTCAGCGGTCCCGAAAGCGGTCAGCTTACGGAAGAATATTTTGAATATATCGACAAATTCTTTGCAAGCGAAATACTTGATGAATACTGCGATTCAATCAGCGCACACAGCTATTGGATTGACAATAACTGGTGGGCAAAAGACGCATTCGGCAATAAAATGGCAGAGCAGTATCCCGACAAAAAGTTTGAGATGAGCGAATGGTGTGAGCTTCCGATGAAGCTTGACCCCAATTCAATCGAAAGCGGTCTTTATATGGCAAACGTCATTATGCAGGATTTAAGCTGGATGAATGCCGTTTCCTGGCAGAGCTGGACAGCGGTCAACGGCGACGGAGTGCTTGATATTGTTGACGGCGAGCTTGTTCATTACAGCCGCTATTACGCATATAAGCAGTTTTCGGCATTCATAAAGCAGGGTATGGCAAGAGTCAGGATCAAAAACAGCGCAGGCGATGCAGCTTCGGTTTCAAGCATAGCTTTTACCGATAAAGAGCAGACAGTGCTGATTGTTATCAACAATGAAGCTTCTGCACAGGATATCGGTCTTTACGGCAGATATGCTTCAATGCAGACCTATACCACGGATGCAACGCACAACTGTGAGCTGACGTATTCGGGTGAAATGTCAAAGAGTATCAATCTTCCTGCAAAGAGCATAACCACAATTGTTTATACAAACAGATAAAAATCAAGACTTGCAAAGGCAGATGCCGATGCAAGTCTTTTTTGTTATTGTTCGGTTACGGCTTCGTTTTCAACTGATTCGGGTGCAACGTTTGTGTATCTGATTTCAAGATTGTTCAGAGAATCATTGAGATATGCCGCAACAAAAATATCGGTTTCCTTGTTATAGCCTTCATAAACGTAAATCACGCAGTTATCTTCCGTAGTGTAGTAAGAGAGCAGGCCGTCAAATCCGTTTTGCTTGAGTACGTCAGCGTAGCGTTCAAGTTCTTCTTTTGTTACGCCGACTATTGAACCCTGCAGAGAGTATTCAATCTGCCATTCTGCGTGAAATTTGCCGTCAAAATCGTGCGGCTTTGCCTTTCCGTTGATTAACTCATAGTAAGTTCCTTTAACCGATGTAAAACCGTCAAAAACAGGAGCTTTTGCTTCAAGCTCGGGATAGGAGGACTTGAGACATTCGGTTATATGCATTGTGATGATATAACTGCCGTCGTATTCGTATTCCCAGGAAACGATACGGATAAGATGTTTACCGTTTTGCCATGCACCCTGCCAGCCCTGTGATGAAAGATAATGCGCAGTGCCTTTATAACCGGCTTTTCTCAGGTCATCCGAAAATTTGTAAACGCCTTGTCTGGGTGCGGAAAAAGTAAGCTCAATCCAGTCTGATACGTAGCCTGCTGTTGTATCCTCGGGAGTTTGTTTTTTGATTGAAACGTTTGAAGTGTCGTCGGGAACATCGGGGAAACCCTCGGGCAGATCCTCTTTTGTAACCTTGTGAACTTCATTTTCAAACCAGTCGGAAACCATTTCTCTTTGAATGCCGGTCCAGTCACCTGCGTTGACATAGTTTTTATTGTTTGTTGTTGCAGGCTCGGTTTCCTTATCCGAACACGAGCAAAGGAGTATAAAAACAGCACAAAGGCTGAATGCAAAAACTCTTTTCATAGCAAAACCTCCGTTTGGAGTATAATAACATATTCTGCCGCTGTTTTCAACCTGTACTTTTTACTTGCCATAACCGTACTTGTTTGATATAATATATCTATTAAGCAAAAACGGAGGAGAATATGCCCAGAGAAATCAACTACACCGTTCCCGAAGAATATGACGGCAAAAAGGTGGTTAATTTTCTTCGTGAGCATTGCGGGTTTTCTGCAAGGATAGTGAGAAGTATCAAGTTTACTGCTGACGGTATGAAGCTAAACGGCGTTAAAACACGTACATCGGCTATACTTAAAAGCGGTGACGTTGTGACTGTTTTTATGCCTGACAGCGGCTCGGCACCCGAAGCGATTCAGGCGGATATCAACATTATCTACGAGGACAGCGACATTCTTGTTATCAACAAATCTCCGTTTATGGCAATGCACCCCACGCACAATCATCAGGGTGATACGCTTGCAAACGCCGTTGCTGCTTACCTTGCACAAAAGGGCATAAGCAGCTCTTTCCGCTCTGTCGGCAGGCTTGACAAAGGCACGTCGGGCGTTGTTGTGTGTGCATTGAATCCGCTTGCGGCGTGCAAGCTTTCGGGCAAGGTAAAAAAAGAATACTGTGCACTTGTCAAAGGCAGGCTCGATGGCTCGGGCAGCATTGACGTGCCGATTTATCGACCTGACCCTATGAAAACACTGCGAGCCTGTTCATATGAGCTGGGTGTTGAAAAGGCTCTGACACATTGGGTTGCAGAGTGTAATTTTGAAAATGCAACACTGATTGTGTTGAGGCTTGAAACAGGCAGAACACATCAGATAAGAGTGCATATGGCTTATTCGGGTCATCCGCTTGCAGGCGATGATATGTACGGCGATTTTATGACACATATCGGACATCATCTTCTGCATTGTAAACGGTGTAGCCTGACCCACCCTGTTACGGGCGAAGAAATGACGTTTGAAGCCCCGATGTGGCAGGATTTTAAAAACGCATTGAATGAAGTGAACGGAGGTAATAATTATGATTTGTAAAAAATGCGGTGCAGAGATAGCTGACGGCTTAAATGTCTGCGATATCTGCGGCTATGAAGCAGAAGAGGCTACGGTTGACCTTGCAGGTGTTTCCGAAGAGCCGACCGTTGTTATGAATGCACCTGTGGAAACGGCAGGCACCGATGATCCCACGGTTGCAGTTATTCAAGAGGAAAACCGGTTTGAAGAAGAAGAGCCTACGGTTTCCGACCCTCAGGTTGCAAAGGAAGAAACTGAAACGGAAGATAACAGCGCAACAGCCGATTATATGCCTGTTGACGGCGGCGTATCTGAAGATACGGATTCCCTGCCTGCACAGAAGAAAAACAAAGGCTTGGTTATCGGCATTGTTGTGCTTGCGGTTATCGCTGTTGCCGCAATAGTTATGTGTGTTCTTTTTGCAACGGGTGTTATTGATCTCAAAAACAAAGATACCGATACAACCAACCCCACAACGCAACAAGTGACTGAAGAGAAGCCGGATTACGATTTTCAGACCGCCGTTCAGGTTGGCGATATGAAGGTAACCAATGCGCAGTTTGATTATTATTACTCAATGTCTTATCAGTATTTTCAGCAGATGGAGATGCAATACCAGCAGTACGGTATGTCGCTGGGCTTCCCTATTGATAAGTCACCCGACAAGGTTTCCACAGGTCAGAAAGATGAAAACGGCAACGATTTGTATTATGACAAAGTGATTGCCGACTATGCTTCAAACCTTATTCATCAGCAGTTTGCCCTTTATGCAGAAGCTAAAGCGGCAGGCTATACTCTCAATGCAGAGGAAAAACAGCAGATTGACGATGCGTTTGCCAATCTCAAGGAACAGGCGGAGGAAGAAAATCTTTCGGTTAACGGTTTTATATGGGAATACTATTCGGCAGGTCTTGATGAAAAAAGTCTGCGTGATCTCCTTGAAGTTGAGCTTATTGCCTCGCGTTACTATCAGGATCTTGAAGCAAAAGCAAGCGAGAGCATTACCGATGCACAGATAGAAGCTGAATACAACGCTAACCCTGAAGCCTACGCTTCTTACACCGGCAACAGCACAGACGTGCGCCACTGCCTTATCACTTTCAGCACCGACGCCACTGACGAAGAAAAGAAAACCGCTTACGATAAGGCTGAAAAAATCAGAAACGAGTTTATCGGTTCGGGCGCAACGGAAGAAGCTTTTATTGAAATAGTTAAAAAGTATAATGAGGATACAGCTTCAACCGCTACGGGCGGACTTTATGAGGGTGTAACCGCAAAATCAAACTTTGTTACCAACTTCAAAAACTGGGCAATTGACCCTGCAAGAAAAGCAGGAGACTGCGAAATTGTTGAAACCGAATACGGTTATCACATTATGTATTTTGTTAAGAATAACGGTCCCGAATGGAAAACGGTTATCCGCGGAAATCTTCAGAAAGAAGCAACCGAAAAGAATTTTGATACTCTTATCGGTGAAAACGGCAAATATAAGATAGTCAAAAATGAAGCGGTTATTGAAAAAAGCACTGCCGATTTCTGCAAAAAGTTAAACGAACAGCTTTCCAAATGACGAAATAACGTAATAACCGACAAATAAATATGCGTACTTGTATATTTATTCAAATATTTTACAAAAATATGTATTTGACTTGATTTTTTCATTATTAATGGTATAATGAAGTTACAAAATTCAGAAAAGGAGTCTTACATAATGAAAAAGTTTGCAAGAATTCTCTCAATTCTTATGACAGTAGCACTCATCGCAACTCTTTTTGCATCCTGCAAAAAAGAGGACAACGTTCTTAAAATGGGCACAAACGCAGCCTTCCCCCCCTATGAGTATTACGAAGGCGACAAAATCGTAGGCATTGATGCTGAAATCGGCGCTCTTATCGCAGAAAAGCTCGATATGGAGCTTGAAATCGTTGATATGGACTTCAACGGTATCGTTGCCGCTGTTCAGAACGGCTCAATCGATATGGGTATGGCAGGCATGACAGTTACACCCGACAGACTCAAGAGCGTAAACTTCTCCACATCATACGCAACAGGCGTTCAGGTTGTTATTGTTAAAGAAGGTTCCGATATCAAAACAATAGACGACCTTGCAGGCAAGCTTATCGGTGTTCAGGAAGCAACAACAGGCGACGCTTACGCAACAGATGATTTCGGCGAAGATGCAGTTAAGAGATACACAAACGGCGCAGCTGCTGTTAAGGATCTCCAGAACGGTACTGTTCAGGCTGTTATCATCGATAATGAACCTGCAAAGGCATTTGTTGAAGCAAACGAAGGTCTTACAATCCTCGAAACAGAGTATGCAGTTGAAGATTATGCTATCGCAGTTTCAAAGGATAACCCCGAGCTTCTTGAAAAAATCAACAAGGCTATCGACGAACTCAAGGCTGAGGGCAAGATTGATGAAATCATCAGCAAATATATCCCTGCATAATTATATTGTCTGAACTAATCTTTAAGGGCAGGCCTGTGCTTGCCCTTATTCTTATAAGTTAAACGGAAGGTGGGTGTTCATGAGAAACACCGTAATTTCAAAAAAAGTTCTGATGGTGATAACTGCAGTTGTTGCGCTGTCACTTCTTCTGTGCTTTGCAGTTCCTGCTTTTGCTCAGGGTGCTCTGTCGGCACAGAGCGGCGGCTTTTTCCAGGGCATAATTGACGGCTTTATAAAGCTGAAAGACGATATTTACAACGTGTTGATTCACGATCAGAATTATAAACACATCACAAACGGCTTATGGGTTACAATTTACATAACCTTCTTTGCCCTGATAATTGGTCTGGTGCTTGGTTTCTTTGTTGCCATTATACGCTCCACTCACGATAAAACAGGCAGATTCGGCTTCCTTAATGCAATCTGTAAGCTCTATCTGACAGTAACACGAGGAACGCCCGTTATTGTTCAGTTGCTGGTTATTTATTATCTCTGGCTCAGCCCCAAGGGTGTTTCGGCAGATATAACGGCAATTATTGCATTTGGCATTAACTCGGGTGCTTACGTTGCCGAAATTTTCCGTTCAGGCATTATGTCAATTGATAACGGTCAGTTTGAGGCAGGCAGAAGCCTTGGTTTTTCTTACACCAAAACAATGATTTATATCATTATGCCCCAGGCGTTCAAAAACGTTCTGCCCACTCTTGCAAACGAATTTATCGTTTTGCTCAAAGAAACTTCGGTCGCAAGCTTTATTGCGGTTAAGGATATGATGAAGGGCGCAAATGCACTTGTCGGCTTCACCTATAATATGAATATCCCTTATCTTACCGTTGCTCTTATTTATCTTGTACTTGTTCTGATACTCCAGAAGGGTGTTAGTATGCTTGAAAGGAGGCTTCGTAACAGTGACCACTGATAACAATGTTCTTATCAACGTAAAAGGTCTTAAGAAAAGCTTTGGTGATGTTGAAGTTCTTAAGGGCGTTGACATTGAAATCAAAAAAGGCGAAGTTGTTGTTGTTATCGGACCTTCAGGCTCAGGTAAATCAACTTTTCTGCGTTGCCTTAACAGACTTGAAGAGCCCACGGGCGGCACAATTGAGCTTGACGGTGTCAATATAACCGACAAGCGCGTCAACATCAATAAATTCCGTGAAAAGATGGGTATGGTTTTCCAGCAGTTCAATCTTTTCAATAACCATACGATTCTCAAAAACATAACCCTTGCACCCGTTAAGCTTGGTCTGATGAATAAAAAGACTGCCGACGCAACGGCTATGAAGCTTCTCGAAAGAGTCGGTCTTGCTGACAAGGCAAACGCTTATCCCTCACAGATTTCAGGTGGTCAGAAGCAAAGAGTTGCCATAGTCAGGGCACTTGCAATGAACCCCGACGTTATGCTTTTTGACGAACCCACATCAGCCCTTGACCCCGAAATGGTCGGCGAAGTTCTTGACGTTATGAAAGAGCTTGCTCTGAGTGGTATGACAATGGTTGTTGTAACCCACGAAATGGGCTTTGCAAAGGAAGTTGCATCAAGAGTTATTTTCATTGACGAGGGCGTTATTATGGAAGAAAACAACCCCGTTGATTTCTTTGCAAATCCGAAAAATCCCAGACTCAAAGAGTTCCTTTCAAAGGTGCTTATATAAAAACAATTTGGCGGAGTTTTGTCTCCGCCATTTTAATTATCATCACAATAAAAACACCGACCTCTCTCAAACGAAAGAGGTCGGATTCTTTTTAATATACAATATTCTGCGGTTTGCCGAGCGAAAATGCTTTAAGATTTTCTTTGCAGATTTCCATAAGTCTGACCCTTGTTTCATAGCCTGCCCACGCAATATGCGGTGTGATAAAGCAGTTTTCAAGACCAATGAGCGGATTATCCGCTTTGGGCGGCTCTGTTGAAAGCACATCAAGACCTGCGGCGGCAATCATGCCGTTTTTCAGAGCATCTGCAAGGTCAGCTTCGTTTATCACCTGTCCTCTGGACGTATTTATAAGCATTGCGGTTGGCTTCATTTTTGCAAGGAATGCGGCGTCAACCATACCTTCCGTTTTTTCTGTCAGAGGGCAGTGGAGCGAAACGTAATTGCTCTTTTCAAGCAAGGTATCATAATCCGCAAACTCAACGCCGTCAAACGTTGACGGATGGTTTGTTGCAGCAATAACCTTCATGCCGAAAGCAAGGGCGATTTTTGCAACCGCTTTGCCGATGCTGCCGAAACCGATTATGCCCAGAGTTTTATTCTGAAGCTCGGTGAGAGGAGTTTTCCAGTAGCAGAAATCCTTGCAGGCTGTCCATTCGCCCGAATGAACGGAACTGCTGTGCACGGCAACAGCGTTTGTGTGCTCAAGAATAAGCGCAAACGTAAGCTGAGCAACGGCGGCTGTGCTGTAAGAGGGTATGTTGCAAACAGGGATTCCTGCCTCTTTGCAGTAATCCCAGTCAATAATGTTGTAGCCCGTGCTGAGCAAACCGACATATTTCAGATCGGTCAGTGTTTTGAGCAAATCTCTGCGCAGAGGAGTTTTGTTTGTTATAACAATGTCACAGCCTTCAACTCTTTCTGCAATAAGCTCTGCAGGTGTGCGGTCATAAACCGTGTATTCGCCGTATTCTGCCAGCCATTCCCAGGAGAGGTCGCCCGGATTCTCTGCAAAGCCGTCAAGAACAGTAATTTTCATATCAATAATGCCCTCCGAATAAATTTTATGGTTTGTGCAACATAAAATATTGAATATATTTCAAATTATGGTTGACCCGTGAATATTTATATTATAAAATATATTATGTATAAGTGCAAGTGCGAATTGAGGTGAAAAGTTGAAAAAGAAGCAAAAAACGCAAAAGAGCCTGTTACTTCTCGGTCTGGCACTGATTGCTGTTGGCGTTGCGGCGGCTGTTCTGCTGTTTCTTCTTCGATTTGAACATCTGTGGCACTGGTATGAGGTGATACGCCGTGAGCTTGCAGAGCTTGAGTTACAGATATCTCACCTTAATAACAAATGGGTTTTTGTTATCGTTATAATCGCTCTGTTTGCGGTCAAAAGCTTTGTGCCGATTTATCCCACGCCCACGTTATGTTTTCTTACGGGTGCAATGCTCCCGATGTATTTGTCAATTCCCGTGAACGTTGTTGGCCTTTGTGTGCTGATGACAATAAGATATTATGCCGGCAAACGCTTCGGTGCAGGCAAAGCGTGGCAGCTGATAAGAAAAAACGAGCGGCTGCGGCGTTTGATTGAGCAAAACGGCAAGGGTAATTCGTCGCTGCTGATTATCCTGCGGCTTTTGCCGCTGATGCCTGTCAACAGCATTTCGGGCGTATACGGTTCGTTGGATTTCGGTCTCGGCCAGTTTCTGCTTCTTTCCGTTATCGGTTATATGCCAAAGATTATTTCGTATACGTTCATCGGTCGCAGTGCATATGATCCGCTTTCTGCAGACTTCATCGTGCCGATAATGTTGCTTGCGTTTGTATCGGGTGTTTCGCTGATTTTTGTTAACGGAATGTGGCGTGCAATCGAAAGCCTTTTACGCAAAGCAAAAGTAAAATATAATAATAAGCTTCAGAAGAAAGGAAGTATTAAAAATGATAAAAACAGTTGATTTGAAACAAAAACTCACAACAGCTGAATATGATGAAATTTTTGCGAAAATCTATGATAAGAGCGATGTTTCTGCACAAAAGGCAAGATACATCCGCCTTGTTGAAACTTTTGAGCAGATTTTCGGCTCGGAAAAAGAAGCAGGCATTTTCAGCGCACCCGGCAGAACGGAAGTCGGCGGCAACCACACAGACCACAACCACGGTAAGGTTCTTGCTGCAAGTGTAAACCTTGATGCCGTTGCGGTTGTAAGCAAGAATGAAGAAAACATTATCAGGGTCAAGTCAGAGGGCTATAAGATTGATGCCGTTGACCTTTCCAATATGAACGTTATGCCGAGTGAAAGAGGTAAATCCGAATCCCTTATCAGAGGTGTTTGCGCAGGTTTCAGAAACAGAGGCTATAATTACGGAGGCTTTGATGCCGCAACTGTTTCAGACGTGCTTTCGGGCTCGGGTCTTTCTTCCTCTGCCGCTTTTGAGGTTCTTCTGGGTACAATCCTCAATTACCTTTATAATGACGGCAAGGTAAGTGCCGTTGAAATCGCTCAGATTGCACAGTTTGCAGAAAACGAATACTTCGGCAAGCCCTGCGGACTTATGGATCAGATGGCTTGTTCTGTTGGCGGCTTTGTTCAGATTGATTTCAAAGACCCATCAATTCCCGTTATCAACAAGGTTGATTTTGATTTTGCATCCTGCAACCACGCACTCTGCATTGTTGACACAGGCGGAAACCACGCAGACCTCACAGACGAATATGCGGCTGTAAGAGGTGAAATGGAAGCCGTTGCTTCAAAGTTCGGCAAGGCTGTTCTGCGTGACGTGGCAATTGAGGATTTTGAAAAGAATATCCCCGTTATCCGTGAGTCTGCAGGCGACAGAGCAGTTCTTCGCGCAATGCATTTCTTCAATGAAAACAAGCGTGTTGACCTTCAGGCACAGGCTCTTGCTTCAGGCGATTTTGAAGCATTTAAGGCTCTTATTATCGACAGCGGCTATTCGTCATATATGTATAACCAGAACGTTTTTACCGTTAAAGCTCCTTCGGACCAGCCCGTAAGCGTTGCACTTGCAATCTGCAACGATATTCTTAAGGGCAAGGGTGCGTGGAGAATTCACGGCGGCGGCTTTGCCGGCACAATTCAGGCTTTTGTTCCTCTCTATGCTCTTGATGAATTCAGAAGCAGAATCTGCGCCGTTTTCGGCGAAAAATCCTGCTACGTACTCAACGTACGTCCCGTTGGCGGCTTCAAAGTTATTGACTAATCGGAAGTGACTTCAATGAATAATTTTGCTGAACTTTCAGCTATGCTTGAAGCTCTTTGCAATGCAAAGGGTGTTTCGGGCGCAGAAAACGAAGCGGCGGCGGTTGCTTCGCAGATGCTCGGTAAATATATGCCCGTGAGCGTTGATGCCCTTGGCAGCGTAACGGGCAGAAAACAGGGCAGGGGAGCGCATATTCTGCTTGATGCACACCTTGACCAGATAGGACTTATTGTGACTGCGGTTGATGCCGACGGTTTTCTGAAGTTTGCCAAATGCGGCGGAGCAGACAGACGTGTGCTTGCCGCGGCAGAGGTTACGGTGCACGGCAAAGAAAAGCTTTTCGGTGTTATCACGTCCACGCCGCCCCATCTTGCAAAACCCGAGGAAGCGTTAAAGGCTCTGCCTTTTGATGAAATGGCAATAGATATCGGTTTATCAAAGGAAGATGCCGAAAAACTTGTTTCACCCGGCGACAGAGTGACCTTTAACGGCAGTTATCTGCAGCTTCTGGGCAACAGAGTCTGCTCGCCTTCGATTGATGACAGGGCAGGTGTGGCAGCGGTGCTGCGTTGCCTTGAAATTCTTGAAGAAAAAGGTGTTGACAGCAATCTCAGCATTATGTTTTCCGTGCAGGAAGAAACAGGCGGAAGCGGCGCACAGGCTGCGGCATTCACTGCACAGGCAGATGAAGCAATTGCTGTTGACGTGAGCTTTGCTTCGGCACCGTCTGTCAGCGATGAAAAATATGCTTCGCTCGGCAAGGGTACAATGATAGGCTTTGCTCCTTCACTTGATTATAAAATGAGCAGGACTATTGAGAATATCGCAAAAGATAAGAATATACCGTATCAGCCTGAGGTTATGGGCGGCAAAACGGGCACAAACTGCGACGAAATTCAGGTTTCGGGCAAGGGCGTAAAAACCGCCTTGCTTTCTGTGCCGCTTCGCAATATGCACACCGCCTGTGAGGTCTGCGACCTTGAAGATATTGAAAACACAGCAAGGCTGATGGCGGAATATATTGCCGGAAGGAGTGCGGAAAATGCTTGATTTGATTAAAGACCTCTGCTCTCTTTCGGGAATTTCGGGCAGAGAAGATTCTGTCAGAGATTATATAATTGAAAAAATTGACGGTTATGCCGAATACAGCGTTGATGCGCTGGGCAATCTTCTTGTTTTCAAAAAAGGCAGAAATCCTGCCAAAAACAAGGTTATGCTTGATGCCCATATGGATGAGGTCGGAATGATTGTTACGGGCATAACCTCACAGGGCTTTATCAAATTTGAAAAGGTTGGCGGAATAAATTCCAAGGTTATCGTCGGCAGAAGTGTAAGGGTTGGCGAAAATGCAGTCAACGGCGTTATAGGCATCAAACCGATTCACCTTGTTGATAAGGATAAGGAAGATGCTGTTCCGTCGGCAGACGAGCTTTATATTGACATCGGTGCAAAGGATAAAGAGGAAGCGCAAAGCGTTGTTTCTCTTGGCGATGCAGTTTGGTTTAATTCCGACACGGTTGAATTCGGCAACGGATTCATAAAAGCAAAGGCTCTTGACGACAGAGTCGGTTGTGCGATTCTGATTGAAATGATAAGAAGCGAGCTTGAATACGATGCGTGGTTTTCTTTCAGCGTGCAGGAAGAAATCGGCACAAGAGGCGCGCAGACAGCCGCTTTCAATATTGCGCCCGATTATGCAATAGTTGTTGAAACAACAACTGCCGCCGATATTTCGGGCGTTAAAGACGAAAACAGAGTTTGTATCTGCGGTAACGGCGGTGCGGTTTCGTTTATGGACAGAAGCACCGTTTACAGTAAGGCTCTTTTTGACAGAGCGTTTGAAATTGCAAAAGAAAAAAATATTCTTTGCCAGCCCAAAACTCTTGTTGCAGGCGGAAACGATGCAGGTGCAATTCATAAGAGCAGAGGCGGCGTTAAGGTTCTCACCGTATCCGTGCCGTGCAGATATCTGCATTCTCCGTCTTGTGTGATTAAATACGGCGATGCCGAAGAAAGTCTTAAGCTTATCAAGGCTCTTGCGGAGGATTTTGCCTCATGCTGAAGCTTTGTGAAAAAATAGCGGAGCTTGATTTTTTGCCGCCCGACCCTTATGCGGCAAGGATTTCGGCTCTTGCGATGACCTACGGCTTCGGTCAGAGCTTTGTACTTTTCTGGGTGCAGTACGTTGACGGCGAGCCTGTTGCGGCTGTGAGCAGAATTGACGGCAATATGAGCGTTTTCTGCGGTGAAAAGGCTGATTTTGACGAGCTTGCGGCATTTATAAAAGCTGTAGGATTTTCAAATCTTGCCTGCCGTGCAGAGAATATGAAACAGCTCGGATTTGAGGCGGATAAAGTCTCTTACATAGTCAGATATGCAGGCAAAACCGCACCTGCAGATCCCTGTGTTTTATGGGATTACGATATAAAAGCGGTCTATGAGCTTTTGTGCGAATGTGGATTTGAGCTTGGTGATTTCGGCGCATTTGCTGCGGATTACTGTTCAAAACTCAATAAGGGCACGGCAAAGCTTGCGGTTATTGAAAACGGAAGGCTTGATGCCTGTGCAAGTGCTTTGTTTATAGGCAAAAGCTCGGTGCTTCTGGGTGCGGTTGCAACCCGCGAAAGCGCAAGGGGCAAGGGCTACGCTTCAAAAGCGGTAACGGCTCTTGCAAACTGCTTTGAAGATAAAACCGTCTATCTTTTTTGCAGAAATGATTCACTGCTTGAGTTTTATAAAAAATCAGGCTTTGAATATGACGGCAAGTGGGCAGAGTACAATAATTAAGGAGGGGAATATATGTTTTGGCTGTGTTATGTTCTTGCGGCACTGACGGTTGCTTTTGCCGTTTGCTGTATTGTACTGCGAAGGCAGGGTAAATCCTTTGAAGGTATGCTTTTTAAGTTTCTTGCAAGCTTTGCTTTTGTATCTGTGGCGACAGTCGGATACAGTTTTTCTCCGAATGAGACGCTGTATTTCTGCCTTGTCAGTTTTGCGTTGTTGTTCGGGTTCTTTGGGGACGTGCTTCTCGGCATCAAAGAGATTGCACCAAAGTTCAAATCAAAACTGATAGTTCTGGGTCTGCTTTTCTTTTCGCTGGGTCACATCTGTTGCCTGTGTGCTTTTGTTACGCAGGCAGGTATTCAGCCGTTCACTCTCCTTGCAGGTCTTGCCGGAGTGATTATTGGCTTTGTTCTCACAGGTGTGCTTAAAATGAAAGTTGACCTGAAGCTCAGAATCGTAATGTCGTTTTATTATGGTTTGCTTTTCCTTAAAGTGGCGATGGCTGCGGCAATGGTAATAATAAAGGGCACGTCTCCGGCTTACATAACGGCTCTTGTTTCGGGCATATGCTTCCTTATCAGCGATACCTGCCTTGCAATTCTGTATTTTATGGCAGTCAAACGCAAAAACGTGCTTGTAACACTGGAACTTGCAACTTATTATCCTGCTCAGGTTTTGCTTGCAATGTCCGTTGCTCTGATGTAACGGGTTGTGTTTTAAAATTAAAAAAAGCAAAAGCTTGCAAAGGTTTAAGCCTCTGCAAGCTTTTTTATGCCCTGTTGCTGTCTTTGATTCGCTTAATAGCGCCTTTTTCAAGGCGCGAAACCTGTGCTTGTGAAATACCTATCTCACTTGCAACCTCCATCTGTGTTTTGCCTGCCATAAAGCGCAACCACAGAATTTTTTTCTCCCTGGGGTTAAGCTCGCTTAACGCCTGACGGATAAGGATTTCGTCAAGCCAGCTTTCGTCATTTTCGGTTGAACCTATCTGGTCCATAACGTAAATCGTATCGCCGCCGTCGGAATATACAGGTTCGTTTAGTGAAACAGGCTCAACAATCGCCTCAAGAGCTATCACAACGCTTTCACGGTCTGTGCCAAGCTCTTTTGCTATTTCGTCGGGAGAGGGGTCTCTTTCAAGCTCATTCATCAGTCTTTCACGTACCTGCATTGCGTGGTAAGCGGTATCCCTCACAGAGCGGCTGACCCTGACGGGGTTGTTGTCTCTCAAGTGACGGCGCACTTCGCCGATTATCATCGGGCAGGCGTATGTGCTGAAACGCACGTCAAGTGTCAGGTCAAAGTTATCAATCGCTTTCATCAGACCGATGCAACCCACTTGAAACAGATCGTCGGGGTTTTCGCCCCTGCCTGCAAAGCGTTGGATAACGCTAAGCACAAGGCGAAGATTACCCATGACAAGATCCTCGCGAGCCTTTTTGTCGCCGCTTCGCGCTTTTTTCAGAAGCTCTGTTTTTTCGCTTTCCTTGAGCACCTTGAGCTTTGATGTGTTTATTCCGCAGATTTCAACTTTGTTGAATTGCAAATTATCACCCCGTAATTGTTCTTTCAATAACATTATTGCCTGATTTTGGCGTTGTTATCAGCTGTGAACAGGGGATTTTGCAAAAAATTTATTCCAACAAAAAAGTGAGAAAAACAGAGCAAAAAAGAGCATTTGCGAGTTATTTAAAGCTATGTGTTTGAAAAACCCGATTAGAAACGGATTTTTCACGGATTTATTAAAAATATTGTTGACATTTGCAAGTTTTTGCTCTATATTTTATTTATACTTTAATAGAGTAAAAATATACCCTTTAGCAGGAATTATTATCAGCCGTTTTTGTCCGCTTGTTCGGCAAGGGCAGAGAGGGGATGCATAATTGAAAGAAAATGTTATCATCGATTTAAAAAACATTTCCGTTAAATTCGGAGATAATCAGGTGCTCAAAGACCTTAACCTTTACATCCGCGACAAGGAGTTTATAACTTTTCTCGGACCTTCGGGCTGCGGAAAAACCACAACTCTGCGTATAATTGCGGGCTTCATTTCTCCTGACGAGGGTGAGGTTGTTTTTGAGGGTAAAAAAATTAATGATGTTCCGCCTCACAAAAGACAGGTGAACACCATTTTTCAGCGTTATGCTCTGTTTCCGCATCTTAACGTTTATGAAAACGTTGCGTTCGGACTCCGCATAAAAAAGCTGCCCGAAAAGCAGATAAAAGAAACAGTTGAAGAAATGCTTGCTCTTGTTAATCTCAAGGGCTTTAATAAGCGCAACATAAATTCGCTTTCAGGCGGTCAGCAGCAGAGAGTTGCCATTGCCAGAGCACTTGCCGTCAAGCCCAGAGTTCTTTTGCTTGATGAGCCTCTCGGTGCACTTGATTTAAAACTGCGCAAGGATATGCAGGTTGAGCTTAAAAACATTCAGCAGAGACTCGGCATAACCTTTGTTTACGTTACTCATGACCAGGAGGAAGCTCTTTCCATGTCTGACACCGTTGTTGTTATGGATAGCGGCGTTATCCAGCAGATAGGCACACCTCTTGATATATATAACGAGCCTAAAAATGCCTTCGTGGCAGATTTCATCGGCGAAAGTAATATTCTTGACGGTATTATGCTCGATGACTGCCTTGTTGAGTTTTCAGGTGCAAGATTCGAATGCCTTGACAAGGGCTTTGCAAAGAACGAAGCGGTTGACGTTGTTGTTCGTCCCGAAGATGTTGACGTTGTTCCCGTTGAAAAAGGAATGCTCAGGGGCGAGGTAACTTCGGTTACCTTCAAGGGCGTTCACTTTGAAATTATTGTTGATATCGGCGGCTTCAAGTGGATGATTCAAACAACCGATTATCACCCCGAAGGCAGCAAAATCGGTCTTTTCATTGAGCCCGACGCAATTCACATTATGAAAAAATCCGAATACTCGGGTATTTACGGTGACTACAGCTCCTTCAGTGAAGAGTTTGATGAACTCTCTGACCCCGAGGAGGTGGAGGAGGAATGAACAACCGTTCATCACTCGGCTCAAAGCTCATTGCCGCCCCTTACATAGTCTGGTCGGTTCTGTTCATTATTGCGCCGCTGATTTTTGTTGTTTATTATTCTTTCACAACCGCTGACGGCAGCTTCACCCTTGACAATATGGCAGAGCTGAGCAAATATGCTCCCACTTTTCTGCGCTCGATATGGTTCGGTATTGTTGCAACGGTGATTTGCCTTCTGATTGCCTTCCCTCTGGCATATATCATCTCTCAAAAAACAGATAAGGTTCAGCGTACACTCGTTATGCTTGTTATGCTGCCGATGTGGATGAGCTTTCTTATCAGAACGTATTCGTGGATGGCGTTGCTTCAGGATACGGGCATTATCAACAGCTTTTTTGCAAAGCTCGGCATTGACCCGATTCACATGATAAACACTCCCGGAGCCGTTATTCTGGGTATGGTTTATAACTTTTTGCCCTTTATGATAATGCCGATTTATTCCGTTATGGCAAAGCTCGATTACTCAATGGTTGAAGCTTGTCAGGACCTGGGCGGCAACAGACTTACGGTTATCAGAAAATGCATTATACCCATGAGTATTCCCGGCGTTGTTTCGGGTATTACCATGGTTTTCGTTCCCTCAGTAAGTACGTTTTATATTTCGCAGAAGCTCGGCGGCGGTTCGTTTGACCTTATCGGCGACGTTATCGAAAGACAGTTTCAGCAGTCGTATAACTACAATCTCGGCGCAGCGATTTCGCTTGTGCTGATGGTGCTTATCCTCTTGAGTATGGCGGTTATGAACCGCTTTACGGAAGATGAGGAGGGTATGGTTATATGAAAATATTTTCAAAAATCTACCCCGTTCTTGTTTTCCTTTTTCTTTATGCGCCCATACTTGTGCTCATTATTTTCTCATTTAATGAGTCATCAAGCACCAGTATGTTCACGGGTTTTTCCGTTCAATGGTATAAAACCCTTTTCGAAGATGAAGCAACCTTCAGGGCGCTCTATAACACAATCATTCTTGCTGTCTGCTCTTCAATAATCGCAACCGTGCTCGGTACGGCGGCTGCAGTCGGCATAGACAAGCTCAAAAAAGGCCCGGTACGCTCGGGTATTATGGCGGTTACAAACGTTCCCATGATGAACCCCGAAATCGTTACAGGTATCTCAATGATGCTGCTGTTTGTTTTTGCAGGCAGCCTTGTAAACAAAAGCGCGGTCCTCGGCTTCGGCACAATGCTGATTGCCCACGTAACCTTTAACCTGCCTTACGTAATCCTTAACGTTTTGCCAAAGCTTCGTCAGACAGACAGAAACCTTGCCGAAGCGGCGCAGGATCTGGGCTGCAAACCTGTTTCGGCGTTTTTTAAGGTTGTTTTGCCTTCAATTATGCCGGGCGTAATTACAGGCTTTATAATGTCGTTTACGCTTTCGCTTGACGACTTCATCATCAGCTATTTTACAAGCGGTCCCGGATTCCAGACTTTGCCGATTGCGATTTTCTCAATGACAAAGAAAAGAGTCAAGCCCGATATGTATGCTCTTTCGGCGATTATTTTTGTGAGCATTCTTGTTCTTCTTATCTTCTATAATATCGCGCAGCAGAAGAGCGAGGACAGAGACAAGGGCAAAGAAAAAACCGCAAAAAGCAAAACCTTCGGCATAATCAAGGTCGCAACCGCTGTTACGGTTGTTGCAGCAATTTTAATTGTTCCTCTTGTAATCCGTTCACTCCCCGACAAAAAACAGAGTGTCGGCAGCCTCAGAGGCACAACGCTCTATGTTTATAACTGGGGCGAGTATATTTCGGACGGTGCAGACGATACACTGAACGTTGTTGCCGAGTTTGAGAAAAAATACGGCATCAAGGTTGTTTACGATACCTTTGATAACAACGAAACAATGTATTCAAAGCTCAAGGGCGGCGGCGTTTCCTATGATATCGTTATTCCCTCGGACTATATGATTGAGCGTATGATAACCGAGGATATGCTTGCAAAGATTGACTATTCAAATATCCCCAACTATAAATACATACCCGAAAAATACAGGGGGCTCAGCTATGACCCGTCAGACGAATATTCGGTGCCTTACACTGTGGGTATGGTTGGTCTTATTTATAACACATCTATGGTTGAAACACCTCCCACAAGCTGGAAAGCTCTCTGGGATTCGGACTACACAGGCAATATTCTGATGTTCAATAACCCGAGAGATGCTTTTGCTATTGCACAGAGTATTCTCGGTATTGATTATAACACAGAAAATGAAGCTGACTGGAACAGGGCTGCCGCAGTCCTTAAGAGTCAGAAAAACGTTTCTCCCACATACGTCAGTGACGAGGTTTTCAATATGATGGAGTCGGGAGAGGCTGCGTTTGCTCCCTATTACGCAGGTGACTTTCTCTCAATGCAGGAAAACAACCCTGACCTTGCGCTTGTTTATCCCGATGAAGGTGTCAATTTCTTCGTTGATGCAATGTGCATTCTCAAGGATTCAAAAAACAAGCGTGCGGCGGAGCTGTTTATCAACTATATGCTTGAGCCTGAGGTTGCCCTGGCAAATGCGGAATATATATGCTATGCAAGTCCGCACACGGAGGTTTATTCAAACCCCGAATACAGCTATTATGAGAACGAATATCTCTACCCTGAAGACGGCAAATTCAAAACACAGAATTTTCTCAATCTTTCGCCCGAAAGCCTTGCTCTTATGAGCTCACTCTGGGACGACGTAAAGAACCATATTCCCGACCCGGGTGATTCCGAGGTTGAGTTTATGCCTTTGAAAGATGCCGACATCGATACAAAGGCTGGTGCGGAAAAGATTATGACTCCTGAAGCATGGCAATACGTTATTTACATCAGCGTGTTTGTTGCCGTTTGTCTTGCATACGTAATATTCAAATACGCAAGAAAGAAGTACAGAGAAAAAGTTTAAAACAAAAAGCCCTCGGCTTTGACCGGGGGCTTAATTTTATCTGTTTATGAAAATAAGATGAAGCAAAGAACAGTGCACTTTACTGCTTTTCAACAAAAAACTTGAAAACGTAATAGCAAATCGGAACAACAAAAAGAACGCTGTCAAAACGGTCAAGAATGCCGCCGTGACCGGGCAGGAATTTGCCGTAATCTTTGATTTTGCACTCCCTCTTTATGTAAGAGAGGAACAGGTCGCCGAGCAAACCGAAAACTGCACCGAGAGCGCCGATGATGATAAAAGCAATCCAAGGCACATCTGCACCGATGATAAACTGAAGAATTGCACCGTAAATGAGCATACCCAGAATGCCGCCTGCAACGCCGCCGAAAGCACCTTCAACGCTCTTTTTGGGGCTGATTGCGGGGGCAAGCTTATGCTTGCCGAATTTTGAACCTACGAAATATGCTCCTGCATCTGCACACCAGGATGAAATAAACGGAATAAGCACCAGGTATCTGCCGTTTTTAAAGCTTATCAGAGGGATAAGCAGGGAGAGCAAAAGGGGAAAGACATTGGCACCGAAAAATGCGGCAAAAATTCCGTTAGTGCCGATTTTCTTTTTTGCGGTTATTTCTGCAAAGAACAGAATAAAAACAAAGGTAAACATAATCGGGATAAACGTATGTATATTTGCCTTAAAATAAATCAGCCAAGGTATGGACATAGCCTGAATCATACAGATGGCGCATATAAACTTACTTTTCACAAATCCTGTGTTGTATAAAAGCTCTTTTGTCATAATAAATGCTGCTATGGTTTCAAGAATGCCCAGTGTCCATACGGGCAGAAACAGCACAACAACCAGGCAAGCAGCTAACCACACAGCTGCAACTGCAAGTCTTATGCCGAGAGATTGGAATTTTGTTTTTGTCTTTTTCATCTTATTCACCGTCAAACTTTATAATTTTTGTTTGCTTTTTGCTTTAGCCGATAAGCTCCACGTCAGCATAAATTGCATGGTGGTCTGAATAGAATTCGCCGTCAATCAGTTTGTTGATAACCTTGAAATTAACGGGTCTGACTGTTGCTTTATCAACAAAAACAAAGTCGATGATGTGGCGGATTTCGTCGGGTCTGAAGCCGTGGTAGGTGTAGGTGTCGTCACTATCGGGTGCCATCATTCTGGAATCGCCCATATTGTCACTCACCATTGTTTCGTAGCAATCCGAGCCCTGAAGCACGTTGAAATCGCCTGTGCAAACAACGGGCACACCGCCGAAAGATGCGGCTTTTTCCTGAATCATCTTTGCACCGTTAATCTGGGCAATTCTGCCCACGTGGTCAAGATGGGTGTTGAAATGTATGTATTCCTTGCCGCTTTCCTTATGGGTGAGCTTAACGTAGGTTGCAATTCTTGTGCAGGCGGAATCCCAGCCCTTTGAGGGTACGTCGGGTGTTTCTGAAATCCAGAAATTGCCGCTGTCACTTGCAGTGAATTCATCCTTAAGATAGAAAACAGCAGCAAATTCGCCGTCTTCCTTGCCGTCATTTCTGCCAACGCCGACGTAATCGTATTCGGGCAGTCCTTCTTTAAGAGCGGTCATCCACTCAATGTGTGCTTCCTGCACACCGAAAGATGAGGGCTTTGCCTCGCGGATGATCTGACAAACAAGAGGGATTCTGTGCTTATAGTTTCTGTGGCCTTCGCCCCAGCACAAAACGTTGAAAGACATAATTCTGAACATATTAATTATTTACCTCCGTTGAAAAGCGTTAATTTAACGGTAATCGGGAAATGGTCAGATGCAAGAATATGGTCAACAAAGCCTGAATCAATGCGGCTTGATTCAACGTCTTTTACATAACCGTTGACAAAGATATAGTCAATCGGCTTTGTTGATGGCATAACAACGTGGTATCCGTGATAGGTTGCGTGGCTGTCGCGCTTTTTGGCAAGATATTTGGTGTCTTTAAGACCGCAGGCAAGGAGATTGTTATAGTTTTCGGAGCCTTCGCTGAGATTGAAGTCACCTGTGAAAACAACGGGGATATCGGGTGCAATTTCAGCAATCTTTGCAGAAACGAGCTCAACCGATTTTGTGGGAGCTTCTGTGCCTACGTGGTCAAAATGAACGTTGAAATGAGCATAGACAAATCCTGTTGATTTATCTTTGAGAACTGCGTAGGTGCAAATTCTTTCGCAGGCGGCATCCCAGCCTTTTGAAGGTGCGTCGGGTGTTTCGGAAAGCCAGAAATGACCCGATTCAACAAGGTCATATTTATCCTTGAGATAGAATATTGCACTGGCTTCGCCTTTTTCAATGCCGTCTTCTCTGTACTTTTCAATATGGGCATATTCTGTAAGACCTGCGGCGATAAGCTCAACCCAGGCTTTGTCGGTTTCCTGGAAGCCTACGGAGTCGGGCATTTTTTCTTTTACTGTGCCTATGATATGAGGGGCTCTTTTTTCAACGGATCTTATGCCGCTTCCGCTGATTTTAACATTATATGACATAATTGTCAAATTTTGTGACAATTTTTCCTGCATAATCGGGTTAGGGTTAACGTTTGTCAGCACAAGACCGGGGGTTGTGCCGGAGGGTGTCTGCGGTGCGAAAAGAGAGATTATTGCCGTGAAAAGAGCAATAATTGCTTGCATTGCCTTGAAATACATCGTTCAGGCTCCTTTCAGTTGAACATAGTCAGGGTTGAAATAACAGCATGATGGTCTGAGGGATAAATGCCGTTGAGTTTATTTCTGTCAACCGTGTAGCTGCTGACGGATTTAACAAATGCGTTCACAAAAATATAGTCAATGGGCAGTTCTTTTGTTGTGAGGTCTGAATAGCCGTGGAAAGTGCCGTCGCAGTCCTCTGAACCCGAAAGAACTCTGGTATCCTTGAAGCCGCTTGAGAGAACGGTTGCATACATATCACTTTCGATATTTTCATTGAGGTCACCTGTAAAAACAACGGGCATATCGGGTGCGATTTCGGCAACCTTCTTTGTTACAACGGCAACTGATTCCTGCCTGGCAATAACTCCGAGATGGTCAAAGTGGGCGTTGAAATGAGCGTAAGTGAAGCCTGTTTCTTTGTCTTTGAGAACAGCATAGGTGCAAACTCTGTTGAACATTGCATCCCAACCCTTTGAAGGCTTTTCAGGTGTTTTGGAGAGCCAGAAAGTGCCGCCTTCAATAAGCTCATATTTATCCTTTTTGAAGAAGATGGGACTTGCTTCGCCTTCAAGCTTGTTGCTTCTGCCAACGCCGACAAAGCCGTAGTCAGGGAACATTTCCTTAAGTCTCGCATACCATTCAACGGTAACTTCCTGCATACCGAAAGAATCGGGGTTGTATTTTTCAACCGTCTGCTTGATGAGCGGAGCTCTGTTTTCGGGTGACTTTTCACCTGTACCGCCCATATAAATGTTGTAAGTCATAACGGTAACAGAATGCTCAAGCTTTGCTTCGGGCAGTGTTTCGGGATTAACGGGGGTTACGGCGGTTGGGGTGTAGAAGATTGAGATGAAGAACGTTACGATGCTGAAAAATGCAGCAATAATCTTATCAATCATTTTTGTTTTTCCTTTCCTTGTGTTTTATCCGCAGAAAGCATCAAGCGCAGAAATATCAAGGATATCAATGTTTTCTGCACCCGAAAAAACTTTCAGAACGTCTTTTGCCATTGTAAGTGTGCCGCCTTCTTCGTCGCTTTCGGAATTGAGCACTATTATCGGGTCGTGAACGCTCAGGCGAAGCAGAAACCAACCGTTTCCGCAAGTGTCATCGGTGTTTATGCGTATTCCTTCGTGGTTATCGTCACAGGCTTTCCAGCCGATATGAGATTCCGCTTCTTTTTCAAACAGAGCAATAACCTTTTCGCCCTCGGGTCTGAAATCATCGCAGAGAATTTTAAAACGGAGCTCTTTTTCTTCTTTGGGTTCACGCAGGTCGGCAATCAAATCTTCAAGGCTCATTCCTTTTTCGGCAAGTGATGCCGCTTTGATGATGAGCTTTGTTATAAGATATGCGCCGTCGTCAAGAAAATAGTTTTCAGCAAATGCGGCGTGTCCCGAAGTTTCCATTGCAAGGGGGCAGTCAATGCCTTTGTTGCAAAGTTCAAGCTGTTTGTTGATAACGTTTTTGTAACCTCTTTTGAAGCGCAGATGTACACCGCCGTTTGCTTTGATGAATTCGGCAAGACCGTCGGAAGTAACACTGTCAGTAACAATAGTGCCGCCTTTGCAGTTATCAAGAGCAACCTTTGATGCAAGGGCTACAAGACGGTTGCGGTTGATTTCAAATCCGTCTTTTCCTACGCAAGCGGCTCTGTCAACGTCGGTATCAAAAATAATTCCGAAATCGGCACCTGCGTTTTTGGTCGCAGCAGAAACACATTCCATGGCTTCTGCATTTTCGGGGTTGGGTGCGTGGTTGGGGAAATTGCCGTCGGGGTCAAGATAAACACTGCCCGTCGTATCTGCTCCGAGAGGAGCAAGCACGTCTGCGGCATAAAATCCGCCAACACCGTTGCCTGCATCAACAACAATTTTCATACCTTTGAGCGGAAGCTCACGGTCAAGCTTGCTGTCAACGCCGTCAATTATCATATTGCGAAGAATCTCTGCATATTTTTTCATGAAATCGCAGGGTACGCACTCACCGCCGAGCAAGCCGACGGGATATTCGGTTTCGCCTGCTTTTTTGAGAATGTCGGCGATGTCGCTGCCGTCAAGTCCACCGTTACGGGTAAAAAACTTAAGACCGTTTCTGTCCTTGGGGTGGTGACTTGCAGTTATCTGCACAGCGCCGTCGCAACCCAGCTCCACCGTTGTCATAAACATTGCCGGTGTTGAGCAAAGACCGCAATCCGTAACGCTCACACCGTTTGATGTGAGTGCCTTGATAACGGCGTTTTTTATTCTTTCGGCAGAAAGTCTGCTGTCGTGACCAACGGAAACGCAAAGCTTTTCTTTGCCTGTTTTCGCCTTAAGCCATTCGGCAAAAGCATAAGCCGAGCGCATAACCATGATGTCGCTCATAAAAAGGGGGTTGTTTTCATCTCCGAGAGCATAGCCTCTGATGTCACTGCCGCTTTTGAATCGCGAATAATCTGCCATAATCAATTCTCCTTTGAATAATAGCTGTCTGCCACTTTCAGCAGAAAACGGTACATCGGTGCATATGCTTTGTAAGCATTACGCAGAATACCGATTATCGTTTCATCCTCGAGGTCTTTCATATTACCTGAAAAGTTGATGAAATAAAAGTTTTTGCAGTTATAGTATTCCTCGAGACCGAGCGGACAGTCGGGCTGAGGTCTTTTATACTGACTGCCGCAAAGACGTGCGCCCGAATTTTCACAGCTGATTGCCGCTTTAATAAATTCTTCGCTTTCTTCACGCAGAAATTTTCTGAATTCCGCCATCAGTCCCGGATCTTCGCCGAAAAATCCGATGCCGTATTCATATGACCCGGGTGAAACCTCAAGCCACATACAGGGGTAACCTCGCCACTGGTGCTTGTCACGCATAAACATTATCCACATATTCTCTCTGTAAAGAGACTTGTCCTTGGTATAACGTGTGTCGCGGCGTATGCGTGAAACCATTTTTGTGGGGATTGTATTCATAAGAGGATCAAGCGAAAGCAATTCTTCGCCCAATATGCCTGCAATCTGGCGCATAGGCACGGTCATTTTTGCTTTCAGTTCTTCCTTGTGCTCATCGTAATAAGCTTTTGAATTGCGGAAGCGGTTGTCTGCCATCATAAACAGAGCTTCGCTTGTTATACCGTTATATTCCATTTATATCAGACCTTCCCTGAGAAGCTTCTGTGCCGCAAGCATAACCGCCGTTTTGGCACTGCTGAAATTGATTCCGCCCTGAAGCCACACTGCAAACGGCTCGCGCAGGGGAGCGTCGGCAGAGAGCTCTATTGAAGAACCCATAATAAACGCGCCTGCCGCCATAATTACCTTGCTGTCATAACCCGGCATATCCCAAGGCTCGGGCACAACAAAAGCGTCAACGGGCGCTCCCGACTGAATTCCTTGGCAAAAAGCAACAAGCCTCTCGGGGGTTTTGAGGCAAAGAGCCTGAATGATATCGTGGCGGCTTTCGTTGCTTGCGGGGGTAACGTCAAAGCCGAAATCCTCAAACATAGCCGCGGCAAAAACCGCTGTTTTCAGGGCACTGCCCACAACGTTGGGCGCGTTGAAAACACCTAAAAACATATTTCTGTTTTCGTCAAGAGAGCAACCGACTTCCTTGCCCAGACCGGGGGTTGTTGCCCTGTAAGCGCAGAGCTCAACAAGGTCTTTTCTGCCTGCAATGTAGCCGCCCGTTCTCGCAAGAGCACCGCCTGCGTTCTTTATAAGTGAGCCTGCAATTATATCTGCGCCAACCTCTGTGGGTTCACGGGTTTCAACAAATTCGCCGTAACAGTTATCAACCATAACAACCGCATCGGAATTTGCCTTGACAATCTTTACGATTTCGCCGATTTCGTCAACGGAAAGGCTGGGGCGAAGGCTGTAACCTCTTGAACGTTGGATATAAACCATCTTAGGGTTGCTTTTAACGGCTTCGCTGATTGCCTCAAGGTCGGGTCTGCCGTCGGAACCGAGGTCAACCTGTTTATAGCTTACGCCGAATTCCTTGAGAGAACCCATTCCTTCGCCGCTCAGACCTATAACGCTGTGGATTGTATCATAGGGTGTACCTGTTACACAGAGCATTGTGTCGCCCGGGCGCAGAATGCCGAAAAGAGCAACCGCAAGCGTGTGCGTGCCGCAGGTGAAGGTATGTCTGACAATTGCATCTTCCGCACCGAAAGCTTCGGCATAAATCCTGTCAAGTTTTTCTCTTCCTCTGTCACCGTAGCCGTAACCTGTTGTGCCCGAAAAATCAGCCTCACAAACGTTGTTGTTAATGAAAGCGGCAAGAACTTTCTGCTGGTTGTATTCCGTTATTTCTTCAATTTCTTCAAACATGGCACTTGCTTTTGCAAGAGCCTTTTTTGAAGCATCTTTAATTATATCATCAAAAGTAAAAAACTCTTTTTTCATTACTCTACCTTATCTTTTATAGATTCTGTTAAGCTTTTTAAAAAATTCTTTGTCAGCATTCATAAGCTGATCTTTTGTAACCCTGTAGCTCCAGTTGCCTTGCGCAACACCGGGGGTGTTTATTCGAGTGTCAGAGCCGTACATAAGGAAATCCTGAACGGGGATAATGGCTATGTCACTCACGCACGCAAATATCTGGCGAAGAAGAAGAGGTGTAGCACCGCCCCAGTCACCGCCGCCGAATCCGCAGTAATCGAGCGTTCTTGATCTTACCGCATCGTCACTTTCCCAAAGGTAGCCGAAAAGGGTGTTGTTATCGTGTGTACCCGAATAGGCAACGGAATTCTTTATGTAATTGTGTGGTGCGTGAATGCTGTCTCCGTCATCAAGAAAACCAAACTGGAATATTCTCATACCGGGGAATCCGCTGTTGTCAACAAGCTCGCGTACTTCCTGTGTGATGTCGCCAAGGTCTTCTGCAATGATAAGCTTATCCTCATTGCCTTCTTTGATGGCATTCACAAAGTCCATACCCGGACCCTTGACCCAAACGCCGTTTCGGGCGGTTGTTTCTTTTGAGTCAACAGACCAATAAGATTCAATTGCTCTGAAATGGTCAATTCTGACACCGTCAAACATAGTCAGAGCGTGGTTTATGCGCTCTCTCCACCAGCCGTAGTTATCTTTTTTAAGTTCATCCCAGTCATACAGAGGGTTGCCCCAGAGCTGACCGTCTTTTGCAAAATAATCGGGCGGAACACCCGAAACTCTTGAGGGATAGCCTTTTTCGTCAATCTGAAAAAGCTCTCTGTTTTCCCATACGTCACAGCTGTCATCAGAAACGTAAATCGGAATGTCACCGATGATTCTTACGCCCTTTGAATTGGCATATTCTTTGATGTTTGCCCACTGTGTAAAGAATTCATACTGAATAAACTTCCACATACCAAGGGTTTCAAAGTCTGTGATTTCATCAGATTCCCAATCCTGCCAGGGTTTGTTGCCGTTTTGCTCACGCAGAGTCATAAATCTGCAAAAAGCTTCAAGACGGGGATTGGCGGTAATAAAAGCTTCCGCTTCGGCTGTGTTGCCGCAGTTTTTGTATGCTTTGCGAAGAAGAGCAAGCCTTTCTGTACCGAGTCGCTTGTATTCAGCGGCATACGGAGTTTTCTGCACACAAGCGGCAAGGTCATCTTTTGAAATGTATCCTTTTTTATAAAGAATTTCGGGGTCAACAAAATAGGGGTTGCCTCCGAAAGCAGAAAACGATTTATACGGAGAATTATACTCGTCTGTTACGGTGAAGGGCAAAACCTGCCACAGCGAGAAACCGCAATCAACAAGCAAATCGATAAATTCAAACGCATTTTTGCCGAAAGTGCCGATAGAATAATCGCCGTAAAGTGAGGATACATGCATCAGCATTCCGCTTTGTCTTTTCATAAGCAGGACACTCCATAAAATTATATTAAAACACATTATATCATATTATATGGCGAAAATAAAGTTATTTTCAAGAAAAACTTGATATTTTTGCCGATAAATATTAGAATAGATATATTCCCCAAAAATGTGCGCAAAAAGCGGCTTACGAGGTTAAAACAGCCGTTCAAACAGCGAATAAGCTGCCATAATCAATGTGATTACGGTGTTAAAATTGTAAAGCAAAGTGCCTTTACAGATGGCGGAATGTATTAAAAAACTGATGCCCCCCAAAAAAATATTTTATCGCAGCAAATTCAACATAAAGAAAGTGTAAATTTCTTTGTAAGAAAATATAAGGTTATGTAAAGTTTAGTTTACACAACCGCAAAACCGTTGATATATAAAGGAAAACGAAAGGAAAAATGTGGAATATGTTAAAACCGACCAATCCTGAATTAAGAGAAGCTTATGAACGCTTATACCACGAAACACCCCTCGGATACTACAATTGCGGCAGGCTTTGCGACGGTCTATGCTGCAGGGGCGACTGTAAAGGTATGTGGCTTTACCCATGCGAAGATGAGCTGTTCGCGGATAAAGACGGCTTTGAGGTGTGTGAAACTGAGGGAAATTACGGTTATCCCATGGTAATTTGCTCTGGAGAGTGTAACAGAGACGAAAGACCGCTTGCCTGCAGGATTTTTCCGCTCTTTCCGCTTGTGCTTGAAGAGGACGGCAAAGTAATGATAAAAGTAATTCGTGACCCGAGGGCAACAATGTGTCCTATTGTTCGCTCGTCAAAGCGACTGGACCCGTCTTTTGTGCGTGAGGTGCGTATGGCGGCACGTTACCTTATAAGGGATGAAAAAATATTTGATTATATGAAAAATGTCAGTCTCGAGTTGCTTGAAATCATTGAGCTTCAGTCAAGACTTGCTTCGGAGGACACAGAATGAAAAGAAAAATTGCAGTACTGCTTTTAATAACCATACTCACAGTGATTCTTGGCGGATGCAAGGTGACGAGTGTCGGCACGCTTGCCTTTGACGTGTCAGAAACTGTTGAGTTCAGTTTTGCCGATGCCGCAAACAAACTTTCGCAGGCTTCGGGAAAGGCTGTAACCGTTGACCTGCTTAAAAAAATTGGTCAGGATAAGTCTGAACAGCTTGTTGCACTTGTTGATTCGGGTGCATATAATGACAAAAGCTGGCTCGACGTTACGGGTTATTCACTGCTTGCAAATATTGATATTTCAAACGGCGAAATTCTGCCTGAAAACGTAAGGAATTTCGGCTATAACGGCAAGGATTATTTTGACGTTTCTTTTGTCGGCGACGTGCTTTATGACCCCGATTTTTCGCCGATGGTACATGCATCCGAGGTTGGCGGTGTGCTTGACTGCATCGACAGTGAGGTTGTTGACCGTCTGACACAGAGCGATATTACCTTGATAAACAATGAATTTTCAATCGGCACGCGCGGCACGCCCCTCAGCGGAAAAACCTGGACTTTCCAGGCACATCCCGACAGCATTCAGATTCACAAAGACCTTGGTGCGGATATAGTTTCGCTTGCAAATAATCACGTCTATGACTACAACAAAACAGGCTTTATAGACACCCTTGAGCATCTTGAAGCGGCAGAAATGCCGTACGTCGGCGCAGGCAGAAACCTTGATGAAGCAAAGCAAGCTCAGTATTTCATTGTTAACGGCATAAAAGTCGGAATAATTGCGGCAAGCAGGGCGGAAAAGGTTTATTTCACACCCGTTGCAACTGAGGATTCACCCGGTATTATGGGCACGTACGAAAGCGCCGAATTCCTTGATGCCATTAAGGAAGCCGACGCTGAATGTGATATTCTGATTGCATACGTTCATTGGGGCACAGAGCGCTCAACAAAGCTTGAAAGTGCCCAGAAAAATATGGCGCGTGAGTATATCGATGCAGGCGTTGATGCCGTTGTCGGCGGTCACACTCACTGCCTGCAAGGAATGGAATTCTATAACGGTAAACCCATTGTATACAGTCTCGGCAACTTCTGGTTTGCCAGCTACACTGTGGATACAACCGTTCTTACACTGCGGATTGACGGCGACCTTAACGTAACAACGATGGTTATGCCGCTTGTTCATAAGGGCTGCGAGGTGCATTATCTCAGTGACCCCGCAGAGCGCAGAGCTTTCTATAAAAAGCTTGAAGACTATGAGCCGCAGGGTATTTCGATTCTTGACGACGGAACGGTTATGCCTGCATAATATGCCATTTTTTATAGATACATATTATTATATGTCACCTTGCCACAGGTAACGGCTAAGATCCACTCTGCCGTCATCAAGGAATTCAACACCCTCTTCGGCGAGAAGCAGACGCTGCATATTTTCGCCGCCAAAAGCAAAAGCTGTTGAAACCTCACCGTTTCGGGTAACAACCCTGTGGCAAGGGATAATGCCGGGTTGAGGGTTGACGTGTAAAGCATAGCCCACAACCCTCGACCAACGGGGATTGCCGGCAAGCAAAGCAACAAGACCGTAAGTGGCAACTTTTCCCTCTGGAATTAATTTGACAACCTCATAAATCTTTTCAAAAGTGTTCACAATATCACCAAATTGTATTATTTTGTATATACATTATATTAATTGTTGCGGTTATCAGCATAGCTGTTGACCGCATAAAATTTATTGTTTGCGTAACCATTCTATCATATCCGCTCAATAAACTCAACAGGAAGGTGTTGCTATGAAATATACACATATCATATGGGATTGGAACGGCACTTTGCTTGACGATATCGGTGCATCTCTTGCGAGTGTGAACGATATGCTTGCAAGAAGAGGAGAGCCGCCGATGGATATAAATCGCTATAAAGAGTGCATCGGTACGCCCATTATCCGCTTCTATGAGCAGGTTTTTGACCTTTCAAAAGAGGATTATTCCGCCATTTTAGCCGAATACAATGCAGGATATATGCTTCATCTTGCCGAATGTTCATTAACAGAAGGTGCGGTTGAGGCTATTGAAAAATTTGCTGCGGCAGGCATACATCAGGCAATAGTATCGTCATCCAATAATGTTCAGCTGTGTGAAAATGCAAAAAAGTACGGTGTCTATGACAAGTTTGAAGCGGTGCTCGGAGCGGCGGATTTCAAGGCGGATTCCAAGATAGAAAGAGCCCGTGATTACCTTGCCCGTAGCGCAGAAAAAGGGACGGTTCTGGTGGTCGGTGACCTTGAACACGATGCCGAAATGGCGGCTGAAATCGGTGCCGATTGTGTGCTTTTAACAAGCGGCCACGAACATCCCGACAGACTCAAAAGGGCAGGAGTGGCAGTTTTTGACAAAATTGAAGAGCTGATTTTCTTTGTTGAAAATTAACAAAACAGTAAAAAATCTCTTGTCAAATATAAACAAAAAAACGTCTTGTTCACAATTTGTTCATAAAATATTTACTAAATGTTCAAAAGTTCGTAGATTGTGTGCAAAAACTTCTTTATAAATTAATAGCGTAATATATGGCATAGCATTATGCCTTACTCCCGTTTGGGGGGGTTACAGCGGTTTAACCGCAATCACTATGGAGGTGCAAAATATGAAAAAGGCAAAAAGACTTGTAGCCGTTCTCATGGCAGCTCTTGTTATTATGTCGGCAGCATTCCTGCCCGCATATGCAAAGATGCTCCCTGCTAACGCTTACACAGTCCCCAAGATTGCATCAAACAAGAAGTTCTACTTCACAGCCGACCAGGGCGCCGGCTGGGCTCTTGATGCAATTGACGAACTCCTTGCAGAAGAAAACATGAAACTTGACCTGCTTGACCTGACAGGTGTCGGCGCAGGCGTTTTCAAGTTTGCAGGTGTTAACCTTGAAGACATCAACTGGACACTTGACCTTTCCTCAATCGACCAGCTTATCTACACGTTTGACTTTGCTCTTGAAGAGCTTGACGGCGCGTGGCTCGGCTCGCTTGCTTCGGGTCTCGGTCTTCTCGGCGACCTTCTCAAGGATAAGGGTCTTAACGGTGCTTACAAAACACTTGACTCAACCATGAAGAGAGGTAAGAGATCCGAAAACTATTCGGGTTCCACCAACGACCTTGACATTCTCTACATGCTCATCAACTGGCTTGAAGTTGAGCTTAAAGAAGCAGCAACAAACATCGTTGCAGGTACATTCGATTTCGGTGTTCTTGACGGTGTTCTTCCCGAAATGCTCCTTGACCTTCCCGGTTATCTTAAGCTTATGCTTTACCAGAAGCTTGTCGATTCGGAAGCGGATGCTGTTCCCACAGATTCCGCAACACCCATTGACGACGCTCTTCAGGATGTTATCAACTGGGCTCTTATCACAGGCACAAGCACAGAGCACGGCGGCATGACCTCAATCCTCGGTCCCGACGCTGAACCTTTGATGCCTGCTATGGGCGACCAGCCCGGCGGCGCTGACATCAAGGGCACAACCATTCAGGTTGACAGAGACGGCGACGGCGTTCTTGAAACAAAAACAATGAGCTTCTATCAGCTTGTTGCTAACCTTCTCCAGGGTCTTCTTTCCGGTATGCTCGCTCCCATGCTCGGCGAAGTTATCGCTGACCTTGTAGGCGTTGAAATCACAGAAGAATATCCCATGGGCGATCCCGCTCTTCTTCAGGATATGATGTTCAACACCATCCTCGGTGCTGTTGAATCTCTTGCAGAGCAGAACGGCGCTCCCGACCTCGAATACACAGACGAACAGAACGCAACTCCCATGGGCAAGATCAACGCTCTTATGGACTGGTTCTTCGTTGGCGGCGGTATGGATACCTTCATCAACATCGATTTCTGGGGCATTGAAATCACCGACAACTTTATGTCACTTCTCGGTGACCTTGCAAGACTTGCAATCAACCTTCTTCCCGGCCTCGTCGGCGGCGATATGTTTGAAGGCGCAGAAGAGCTTGCATACACAGCAGACGAACTCAACGAGGTTCGCTTCTACAAAGCAAACTCACAGGGTCAGTACGTAACATGCGAAGCCGGTGACGAAGAAGCTATCGGCGAAACATACGTTACTTACGAAAACGGCGAAATCCTTTACGCTGTTGAATGGGATGAAGACACAGGCATTCCCACTGCTTATAACTATCTTTCAAACAGCCAGCCCGTTAACACGGTTGATGATACAGTTTCAACCTACAGAAACATTTCTCTTATCAGATCCAACTATGTTATCTCAACAGACCAGGTTTACGCTTGCCTTATCAAGATGCTTCTTAACGGCTTGATCGACGGCTGCTACTGGCCTGAATGGGCAACAGATATTCCCACAGTTCTCGCTTACGCAATGGCATCTCTTGCAGCTCCCGTTCTTCCCGAAGGT
>JAZNBM010000108.1:0-2569 GCA_045587045.1 Acutalibacteraceae bacterium
AAAGACCTTATCGAGCTTATCAAAGAATACCGCAGGCAGACAGGCTCAACAGTTATTGTTGTTTCCCACAGCATGGAAGATATTGCTTGTATGGCAGACAAGGTTATTGTTATAAATAATTCAACCGTTGCAATGCAGGGCACCGTTGACGAAGTTTATTCAAGAGGCGAAGAACTTCGTTCAATGGGTCTTAACGTGCCCGAAATCACAGAAGTTTTTGCAAAACTGCGTGCAAAGGGCATTGACGTGCCTGCCAACGTTTATACCGTTGAGCAGGGTGCTGATATTCTTCGCAGGCTTGCTTCGGGGAGGTGCTCCGAATGATAAGGGATATCACCATCGGTCAGTATTACCCCGGCAAATCGCTTCTTCATAAAATCGACCCCAGAATGAAGCTGATTTTAACTTTTGCAATCATTATCGTTATTTTCCTTTGCAAAAACTTTTTCTCGCTCGGCATAATCGCAGTAACGGCGGTTGCTGCGGCTCTGCTTTCAAGAGTGCCGCTCAAAATGATATTAAAGAGCTTAAAGCCGATTGTTATTATTCTGCTTTTCACCGCCGTACTCAATATTTTTTATACACAGGGCGGTGCCACCTGGTTTGAGTGGAAATTCATAAAAATTACCGAAAAAGGCGTTTTCACCGCTGTGTTCACAATGGTAAGAATCGTTTCGCTTGTAATAATAAGCTCGTTGCTGACCTATACAACAACACCCACGATGCTTACCGATGCAATCGAAAGGGTACTTTCGCCCCTTAAGATTTTCAAAATCAAGGTTCATACCCTTGCAATGATGATGACGCTTGCACTGCGTTTTATTCCCACTCTGATTGAAGAGATTGACAGAATAATGAACGCACAAAAAGCAAGGGGTGCAGACCTTGAAACGGGCGGAATCGTTCAGCGTGCAAAGGCGCTTGTTCCCATTTTTATTCCGCTGATGGTTTCATCGTTCAGAAGAGCGTATGAGCTTGCTTTTGCGATGACCTGCCGCTGCTATACGGGCGGCGAGGGCAGAACAAGAATGAAGCAGATGAAGCTTTCAGGCATTGATTTCTTTGCGCTTTTTGCCTGTGTTTTAATAACTGCAGGCATAATTGTTCTCAATCATTTCTTTGAAGCTGTTATTTAAGAAGGTTGATTTATGCGAAATTTGCTTTTGACAATTTCATTTGATGGCACGGCTTACCACGGCTGGCAGGTGCAGGAAAACGCAATCACAATTCAGCAGACTCTGCAGGATGCGTTTGAAAGAATCTGCTCAAGCAGGGATAACGTTGTGGGCTGTTCGCGCACAGACGCAGGTGTTCACGCCAATATGTATTGCTGCAACATCAGAACGGAAAATCCCATTGCCTGTGAAAAGCTTGTGGGTGCGCTCAATGCGCTTATGCCCCGTGACATTGCGGCGCTTGATTGCAAAGAGGTTGATTTTGACTTTCACGCAAGGTATGACTGCAAGTCAAAGGAATATATTTATAAAATCTGGAATTCTCCCAACAAAAACCCGTTTCTTTATGACTATTCTCTTCATTATAAGCACAGGCTTGACGAAGGATTTTTGTCAAAGCAGGCGGCAGATTTTGTCGGCACATACGATTTTGCGTCGTTCTGCGCCGCAGGCAGCAGCGTTGAGGATACCGTTCGCACGGTGATGAACGCTTCTGTTGAGCGTGACGGAGATATGGTGATTTTCAAGGTCGAGGCAGACGGCTTCCTTTATAATATGGTTCGCATAATGACGGGAACGCTTATTGATATTTCAAGAGGCAAAATTCCTGCTGATTCAATCAAGCAGATTATTGCGGCAAAGAACCGTTTTGCGGCAGGCTACACCGCCCCTGCAAGAGGTCTTTACCTTAATAAAATACATTATTGAGTTACAGAGAGGGTTGATATATGAACGAAGAAAAAATCATTGATATTAACAAAGGCAGAAAAAAACTTAACTATAAAAAAATACTCTCTGTGCTGAAAATTCCGGTCATAATTCTTGCAGTTGTTGCCGCTTTGTTTTTAAGCGCAAGGCTTATCGGCAATGTTGCAATGTCAAACGTAACGGACGCATTCAGACAGATTAAAACTGTTTTTACAAAAGGCAAAGGCTTTCCTTATTCGCTTGAAGACGTTGAAGTTGAAAAAGTTGAAGCCATAGGCAACAGAATTCTTGTTCTGACAGAAGATAACAGCCTTGTTCTTGACAGAAAAGCAGGCGAGCTTTACAAAACGCAGCTTTTTGCCGAGGATACCAAGGTGATAACTCATAACGGCAGAGCCTTGCTTTACAGCAACAATTCGGCAAAGGTCGTTATGCAAAGTAAAACAGAGGAACTCGGCTCGGTTGAAGCGGACGGTTCGGTTGTAACGGCGGCTCTTTCAAAAAACGGCTGGTTTGCAACCTCACATTCGGATAAAGAAAATCTCAGCGTTCTTACGGTTTATAACAACCGATTTGAAAAAGAGTTTGTCTGGAACTGCTCAAACGAGCGGATAACCGCAATTGCTCTTATGCCGAACGGCAAGGGCGTTGCAGTGAGCGCAGTCGGCGTTGAAAATGCGGAGGCT
>JAZNBM010000109.1:0-5747 GCA_045587045.1 Acutalibacteraceae bacterium
GATGCCACGGAACTCATCGGTATTCATTAAATTGACGAGGCTGTCCTGCCATGGGAGAACAAGCTCTTTATCGACGGAATACATCCATTTGACTGCAAACTCCATCGCACGGCGGCAGTTAATAACGGCAGCCGCCGCATCGATATGTAAAATCTTTTCCGCCGAAACCGCAACAGACGAAAAACTGTCAAACTGCAGATCTTGCGTAAGAAAATCAAAGTTGGTCATAATATCACCTTTTTATATTATCATTAACCTGCGGTATCAAGCATAATTGTTATATCAAATATCTTTTGATTCCTTTCAATGGGATTTATTTTTCCTATACTTGTTTATGCTGTTCAATATCATTTAAAGCAACCTGTATTTGGGCTTTTCTAAGCAAATTTGAATCTGTGATTTCTTGAGCTAATGCCTCAGGGAAATAGTATGTTTTTATATCTTTCCAGTTAAGGCTGCTATATTTAAGGACTTTAGAAATCTCTTCTAAAAGCGTAATATGGGCATCCGAAATTTTATTAGCATTAGCAGGCATTGCATCTACTGCTTCTTTGAACTTTGACCATGCTTTTTGCACATCGGGGCAATCATAAAAAACAGCTTGGATACAATTTAACGCTTTTACACTTTCAGCATGAGAAATTTTAAACCTATATGCCATAAGAGTAGTAAATATCTCTCTACGCATTTTGATTTTTTCGCTTTTTGCCTGCCACCACAAAGTAATAACAGTTGCTAATACACCAGAAACAACTGCAGATACAATTACTGTTATAATATTTTCCATTTTTTCACCTCATCCGAAATATTGTTCCGCTAAGCTATCAAACAATAGAGAAAATCTTTAAAATATTTAATATTGATAAAACCAAGCCGCATATTTGAGTTGAAAACACAAATATACTTTTTAATGTTTTTTGCCATGAATTATCTGATTTTCTCGTTTCAATGATTACCGAATAGAACAATTCAATCAAACCTCTAACTAAACCATAAACACCGATAATCATCGCAGCCATTGCAAACAAATTAGCAATGATATTGTTGTTAAAGCCTAAATATAATAGCAGCCATATCGCACTAAAAAACAATCCTACTACAATATTGCCAACGCCTTTAACCTTTTGACTTTTATCCAGCTCAACACCAATTCCGGCTAATCCTATAAACCCAAATATTGAACCTATAACATAAGTCAACCAAGCCCATTGAAAATATGTGCTGTTAACCAACAGAAATGCGGAAATTAAAATGAATGTTATTCCTATTGCATATCCATTAATTGCACCGTCTATTTTTTCTGAAAAAACTATTTTCTTTTCTTTTTTCTTTTCTTTATTATCTGTTTTATCTTCAATAGATAAGTTCACATCAATCTCTTGATTCATTTTTTCACCTCATCCGAAATATTGTTGCATTAAGCTGTTGAACAGAGTCTGTGCTTCATCGAGAGCTTTCTGCACGGCAACTTTTGATTTATCGACTTGTTCGACAAACAACTCAAACTCGATTTGGCTCTCAATTGAGCCTGGCAACAAAATAGTCATTTGCTTCAAGTGAGAAGGTCCAAAGTGCATTTGAGCAATGCCTCTCATCTCGCTACTTACCTGATGCTTAAAATAATCTGTTTTCAAGAACTCCCTGAAATATCCGAGTGTTAAATATTGCTTGTTCGGTTTAAATCTGATAATGCCAGTATTTAAGCAATATTTCTTATCAATATCAACTACAACAACTTTTTTATCAAACTTATCAGGGTCAATAGCAGATGATACAACCAAAATATCATCCTTGTCACACATAAAATGAGCATACTTCCCAGATGCTAATTCATTGGATATATGTCTATCACTCTTGTGACCAAAGGATATAGTATTTTCATTGATATTTGAGCCAGTCAACAGGATAGTTCCATCATCTGTAAAATCAACAGAACGAACACCAGGTCCCTCTTGAAACCAAACATAGTCAGTCAAAGGAACTTGTTTTCCTGTACCGCCAAACATCTCGACAAATCGGGCTTTAACGAGTTTGTCAAGTTTTGCAAGTTGTTGCTTGCGAAGCATTATTATATTCTCAAGATTATTTAATGTTTTTGCTATAGATACTTGAATTTCATAGGTGGGTATATCTAATTCGATTTTGTTCAATTCTTTTGCAGATAAATGTTTAACAGTAACAAAAGCTGTTCTGTTTTCAATTAACTTTAATTCTTTTACAAGCGCAAATCGTAAATATTCTTCACAAGTACCGTGTTTGGCAGATATTTTGCACACTCGCTGATTTAATAAAGCATCTTGGCTTTTCCATCTGGCGATATTAAATTCGCCATCCATTCCTATCAACAAATTGCCTTTGTGAACAATATATTCGTTAGGATATTCACCTGAGTAAAACGTTTCAGAGAAACCTCTTTTTACATCTCTAATCCTTATTAAAGGAATATAGTGGCTATCTTCGGAAAATTTTTTAGAATCAAAAGCATAACCATATTGAATTTCACATAAATCAATTAATTTCGTTCGCATCATTCATCCCTACAAATCCGAATTTGTTTTATGAAAACTCAAAAAATCAGTTCATTCCGAGCAGTTTTTCAAGTTCATCCATCGCTGACCCGATTTCAATTTCAAGTTCACGGATATTTGCCATAATCTCGCTTGTGGGCGGATATTCAACGGCAACGTATTCCGTCTTTTTATATTTGTTGATTGAAAGGTCATAGTCATTATCAATAATTTCCTGCTTGGGCACAAAGAAGCTCTGCTGAGTGCGTTCTCTTTCAGCTTCGCCGTCAGGGTTTCTGAATCGAGCGATAATATCGGGGATATCGTTTTCGCCAACAGGCGTGCGCTTATCGTCAAGGCTGAAGCCGTCGGCTTTCATATCGTAAAACCATACCTTATCCGTGCCGCCGTGCTCCGTTTTGGTGAATATCATTATCGCAGTCGATACTCCCGCATAGGGCTTGAATACACCCGAAGGCATCGAAACAATCGCTTCAAGGCGGTTGTTTTCTATTATCTCCTTGCGGATTGCCTTGTGCGCAGTCGATGAGCCGAAAAGCACGCCGTCGGGTACGATGCAGGCGCATCTGCCGCCGATTTTAAGCATACGGAGAAACAGAGTAAGGAAAAGAAGCTCTGTTTTCTTCGTTTTGCAAACCTTAAGCAAATCAGCCGATACCGTATCATAATCAAGGCTGCCCTTGAAAGGCGGATTCGCAAGAATAAGCGAATATTTGCCTTTATCCGCATTTTGGTCGGAAAGGCTGTCACGGTATTCGATATAGGGGTTGTCTATGCCGTGGGTCATCATATTCATCGCACCGATACGGAGCATTGTTCTGTCCATATCGTAGCCGAAAAACATATGATTCATATAGTGGTCTTTTGCAATGCGGTCAAAGAAAATTTCTTCTCTTCGGTGCTCCTTGAGATAATCTCCTGCCGCAACAAGGAAGCCCGACGTACCGCAGGCAGGGTCGCAGATGACTTCGTCTGCCTTTGGGTCCATCATTTCAACCATCATTTTGATGATGTGTCGGGGTGTTCTGAACTGTCCGTTAAGACCCGACTGTGCAATCTTTGAAAGAAGATATTCGTATGTATCGCCCTTGGTGTCGCTTCCTTCAGCAACAGCCATAAGGTCATAAATCTCGTCAAGTGCAGTAACCACCTTGTCCAGAAGAAGAGGAGTCGGCAGCTTGAATATTGCATCGCCCATATATTTTGAATATGCGCTGTTTTTATCCGAATGAAGATTCTTGATAAACGGGAAAACCATTTCCTGCATAACGGAATACATTCTTTCCGCAGGAAAATCGTGGAACACCGACCACTTGAGCTGATTGCCGTCTACCTTGCGGTCTCCGATTTCAACCTCACCAGAAAAGATGCTTTCAAAGGGTAAGCCGAGCATTGCGCTCTCTCTTGCGTTGCGGTTATCGGCATCGTCAAGGTCACGGATAAACATAAGGTAGGTTATCTGCTCGATAACGTCGAGGGGATTAACAAGTCCGCCTGCTGCAAAAACATCCCAAAGGGAATCAATTTTATTTTTAAGTTCGCCTGTAATCATAATCAGTCTTTCTCCCTGTTCCAAGTATATGATGTGTATCTGCCGCCGCCGATTTTGATGATATCGCCGTTTTTGACAAGTTCATTCAGCGTGCGCTGAATCGTTACCTGACTGATATCGGGGCATTGCTCGGCAATTTCGGATTTTGTAACCTTGCCGAGTGTATCTTTGATGATATTTTTGATACGGTCGGGTTTTGAGCCTGCAGTAAGAAGCTTCACTCTTGATGAGAATTCACGGTAAGCCGCCGCAACAACTCCGAGCATATAGCGCACAAACGGAGCGTAATCGTTTTTATTTTCGTGCCAACCAAAAGAACTTGACTGCAAAGCTTCGTAATAAGTCTCTTTTGTCTGTTCGATGATGCGTTCAATGCTGATATATTTGCCAACAATATATCCTGCACGGTATAAAAGCAGGAGTGTCAGCAACCTGCTCATTCTGCCGTTACCGTCGTTGTGCGGATGAATGCAAAGATAATCGAGGATAAACATCGGAATAAGAATAAGCGGATCTGCATCGCCTTTTGCAAGTTCAGCATCAAAAGCAGCACAGAGGTTTTCAATTGACTGCTGTGTTTCCCAAGCAGGAACAGGCTGAAAACGAACAAAACGGTTGCCGTTTTCGTCTTCTTCCGCAATAACGTTATCGCTGTTTTTATAGTTACCACCAATAGATTTACCGCTGAATTTATATAAATCACGGTGAAGCTGAAGAATAAACGAAGGCCTGACGGGAATATAGTCATAATTTTCGTGAATTGTTGCAAGTACGTCACGGTAACCGGCAATCTCCTGCTCGCTTCTGTTCTGGGGCAAAGCCTTATTCATAACAATCTTTTTGATTCGCTCATCAGAGGTATAGATGCCTTCAATTTTGTTTGATGCTTCGGCACTCTGAATTTTAGCAATGTCAAGCAGGCTTGTCAGCACATCTGCCTTTGCTTCTATAAACAGAGCTTGCTCACCCTTGTATTCGTGAATCGTCGTAAGCAGCGAAACAACGTCGGGTGTCAACAACAAGCTCCAGTTTTTGAAATCATAATTTCTCATTGAGTCAAACTCTCTTTCTGTAAACAATATAATAATCTAATTTATATTATAGCCACCAATTAATCAAAAATCAAGTCAATTTAATCATTTTTCAAAAAATGATTAAATTGATGTAATCTTTGTAATAATTAAACGTTCTACATCAACTATGTTTTTAAACATTACTAAATATAGACTGTTTCCATAAGACTTGTTTATATCGTTGTATCAATTTTTCTCTGCTAATAAACACAGCACCATTTCAAATTACGCTTAGGCACACTTCGGTGTGAACTACGGACCGGAAGGGGACATTTAATTTTAGAAATGCGTAAACACAGGAAACGTATTGTTTTCCTGTGTTTTTTCTTAATTATTGACAAAATATTGACATTTTGGATTTCACAATTATTCCAAAAAAGAAAAGAACCCTTGGAACCGTTGAGATTCCAAGGGTTTTCGATAATCCCCATTCGGGATAAATTATCTCTTTGAGAACTGAGGAGCACGACGAGCGCCTTTGAGACCGTACTTCTTTCTTTCCTTCATTCTGGGGTCTCTGGTAAGGAAACCTGCCTTCTTGAGGGTTGAACGAAGATTTTCGTCATACTGAAGAAGAGCTCTGGAAAGGCCGTG
>JAZNBM010000110.1:0-9026 GCA_045587045.1 Acutalibacteraceae bacterium
CTTCGGAAAAATCAATGAAGTAATGGATATGCCCAACCTCATTGAAATCCAGAAAGCATCTTACAAGTGGTTCATCGAAGTCGGCCTCAAAGAGGTATTCCGCGATATGGCAGATATCACGGACTATACCGGCAACTGGGTCCTCAGCTTTGTTGACTACCGTATGGATGACAAGCCCAAGTACACCGTGCGTGAGTGCAAAGAGAGAGATGCAACTTATGCTGCTCCCATGAGAGTCACGGTTCGCCTTCAAAACAAGGAAACCGGCATCATCAAGGAGTCTGAAGTCTTTATGGGTGATTTCCCCATTATGACAGACAGCGGTACCTTTGTTATCAACGGCGCAGAAAGAGTTATTGTTTCCCAGCTTGTTCGTTCCCCCGGTGTTTACTACGGAATGACACACGACAAGACAGGTATTGAGCTTTACACAAGCACAATCAACCCCAACAGAGGTGCCTGGCTTGAATACGAAACAGATGCAAACGACATTTTCTACGTCCGCATCGATAAAAACAGAAAAATCTACATCACTGCGTTCATTCGTGCTCTCGGCTTAAGCTCAAACGATGACATCCGCCGTTTCTTCGGTGAGGATGCGAAGCTTGAAGCAACCCTTGAAAAGGATGAAACAAAGAACACCGAAGAAGCTCTTATGGAAGTTTTCAAAAAGCTTCGTCCCGGTGAGCCCGTTACTCTTGAATCTGCACAGCAGCATATCGACAACCTCTTCTTCGATCCTCACAGATATGACATTTCAAGAGTCGGCAGATATAAATATAACAAAAAGCTTTCAATGCTCAACCGTCTTCCCGGCTGCACACTTGCTCAGCCCGTTATCTCAGAATACACAGGCGAGTTTATTGCAGATGCAGGCGAAGTTATCACAAAGCAGAAAGCTCTTGAAATCGAGCAGGCAGGCGTTATGAAGGTTGTTGTTGCCTGCGAAGACGGCAGTGAGCTGTTCGTTATTTCAAACGGCATGGTTGACGCTGCCGCAATTCTTCCCGTTGAATTCAGCAAGGAAGAACTCGAAGCAATCGGCATCAACGAAAAAGTTCGTTATTCCGTTCTTAACGAAGTTATCGAAAAGTGCGGCGCAGACAAAGAAGCTCTTCTTGCAGAAATGGCAGAGCGCTGCGACGACCTTGTTCCCAAGCACATCATTGTTGATGATATTTTCGCATCAGTAAACTACGTCAACTGTCTCACTAAGCGCGTGGGCACAGTTGATGACATAGACCACCTCGGCAACAGAAGAATCCGTTCGGTCGGCGAGCTGCTTCAGAACCAGTTCAGAATCGGTCTTGCAAGAATGGAAAGAGTTGTCCGTGAAAGAATGGCTATCCAGGCTCAGGAAGATGAAGATAAGATTACTCCTCAGTCCCTTATCAACATCCGCCCCGTAATGGTTGCTATCAGAGAATTCTTCGGTTCATCGCCCCTCTCACAGTTTATGGACCAGACCAACCCCCTTGCCGAGCTTACCCACAAGCGCCGTCTTTCGGCTCTCGGTCCCGGCGGTCTTTCCAGAGACAGAGCAGGTTTCGAAGTTCGTGACGTTCACTATTCTCACTACGGCAGAATGTGTCCCATTGAAACTCCCGAAGGTCCCAACATCGGTCTTATCTCTTACCTTGCAACTTTTGCAAGAATCAACGAATACGGCTTTATCGAAGCTCCCTTCAGAAAGATTGACAAAGAAACAGGCAGAGTTCTCGACGAAGTTGAATATATGACAGCAGATTCAGAGGACGAATTTATCGTTGCACAGGCTAACGAAGCTCTTGACGAAAACAACTGCTTCGTAAGACAGAAGATAACAGCCAGACACAGAGACGAATTCATTGAAATCGACAAAACAAAGGTCGATTACATGGATATTTCGCCCAAGATGGTTGTTTCTGTTGCTACAGCGATGATTCCCTTCCTTGAAAACGACGACGCCAACCGTGCTCTCATGGGTTCAAACATGCAGAGACAGGCTGTTCCGCTGCTCAAGACCTGTGCACCCATCGTTGGTACAGGTATGGAATACAAGGCTGCCGTTGACTCAGGCGTAACAGTTCTTGCAAAAGAAGCGGGCGTTGTTACAAAGGTCAGCGCAGACAGCGTTACAATTCTCGAAGATGACGGTACTCACAGATACTATGAACTCATCAAGTTTATGCGTTCAAACCAGGGTACCTGCACAAACCAGAGACCCATAGTTTCCGCCGGTGACAGAGTTGAAAAGGGTGACGTTATTGCTGACGGTCCCGCAACAGACCACGGCGAAATCAGCCTTGGAAAGAATGCTCTCGTAGGCTTTATGACTTGGGAAGGCTATAACTACGAAGATGCCGTTCTTATCAACGAAAAGCTTGTCCGTGACGACGTTTACACTTCAGTTCATATCGAAGAATATGAAACCGAAGCAAGAGACACCAAGCTTGGACCGGAAGAAATCACAAGAGATATTCCCAACGTCGGCGAAGATGCCCTCGGCAATCTCGACGACAGAGGCATTATCCGCATCGGTGCTGAAGTTCACTCCGGTGATATACTTGTCGGTAAGGTTACTCCCAAGGGCGAAACCGAACTGACAGCCGAAGAAAGACTGCTCCGAGCAATCTTCGGCGAAAAGGCAAAGGAAGTAAGAGATACTTCCCTTAAAGTTCCTCACGGTGAATACGGTATCGTTGTTAATGTTGAAGTGTTCACAAGAGAAAACAGTGACGAGCTTTCACCCGGCGTAAACAAGGTTGTTCGTTGCTACATCGCTCAGAAGCGTAAGCTTTCTGTCGGCGATAAGATGGCGGGCCGCCACGGTAACAAGGGCGTTGTTTCAAGAATTCTTCCTCAGGAAGATATGCCCTTCCTTCCCGACGGTACACCTCTTGATATCGTTCTTAACCCCCTCGGCGTTCCCTCCCGAATGAATATCGGTCAGGTTCTTGAGGTTCACCTCGGATTTGCAGCCAGAAACCTCGGTATGAACGTTATGACACCCGTTTTTGACGGTGCACACGAAGACGATATCACCGCAGCATTTGAAGAAGCAAACCGCAGAACAATGGAAGCTGCAAAGAAAGCAGCAGAGGAAAAGGGCGAAGAATTCGACCCCACAAAGGTTCCTCAGCTCCGTATGGACTGCAAGTCAATTCTTACCGACGGCAGAACAGGCAGACAGTTTGATAATCCCGTAACCGTTGGTGTTATGTACTATCTTAAGCTGCATCACCTTGTTGACGATAAGATTCATGCACGTTCAACAGGTCCTTATTCACTTGTTACACAGCAGCCTCTGGGCGGTAAAGCTCAGTTCGGCGGTCAGCGTTTCGGTGAAATGGAAGTTTGGGCACTTGAGGCTTACGGCGCAGCTTATACTCTTCAGGAAATTCTTACCGTTAAGTCAGACGACGTTGTAGGCAGAGTTAAAACCTACGAAGCCATCGTTAAGGGTCAGAATGTTCCCACTCCCGGTATTCCCGAATCCTTCAAGGTTCTTATCAAAGAGCTTCAGTCGCTTGCTCTTGACGTTAAGGTTCTTGACGAAAACAACGAAGAAATCGACCTTCGCGCAACCTATGACAATGATGATGTCGGCTTCGCTTCCGATGACAAGGTATTCCAGAGTGTCAACGATGCAGAAGCAAGTGATGAGTTCATCATTGACGAAGAAAGCGAAGATAACGATATCTTCTACAGAAGCAACGGCGACGATGAGGACATCTTTGATGATCTTCAAGATGAAACCATCGGTTCAGATGATTTCGGTTTTGATTTCGCAACCTCGGAGGACGATTATGAATAATCGCCGAATTCCAGATAGAAAATACGGAAGGGGCATCGTTTAATGGAAAATATTGAATCCAACAGCAACCTTACTTTTGAATCCATAAAAATCGGCCTTGCTTCACCTGACCAGATCAGAGAATGGTCTTACGGTGAGGTCAAAAAGCCCGAAACAATAAACTACAGAACACTCAAGCCCGAAAAAGACGGTCTTTTCTGTGAAAAGATCTTTGGACCCCAGAAGGACTGGGAGTGCCACTGCGGTAAGTATAAGAGAATCCGCTATAAGGGCAAGGTTTGTGAACGCTGCGGTGTTGAAATCACACGCGCAAAGGTTCGCCGTGAGAGAATGGGTCACATTGAGCTGGCAACACCCGTTTCTCATATCTGGTACTTCAAGGGTATACCCTCAAGAATGGGTCTTATCCTTGACGTATCACCCAGAGATCTTGAAAAAGTTCTCTATTTTGCAAAGCACATCGTTATCGATCCGGGCGATACTCCTCTTGAAAAGTATCAGACCCTCGACGAGAAAGATTACGAAGAATATCGTCTCAGATATGAAGATGATTTCAAGGCAGGAATGGGCGCAGAAGCTATCAAAGAGCTTCTTGCGGAAATCGATCTTGATGCTCTTTCAGCAGAACTCAAGGAAGAAATGGAAACCGCTTCAGGTCAGAAGAAAGCCAAAGCTCTCAAGCGTCTTGAAGTTGTAGAAGCATTCAGACAGTCCGGCAACAGACCCGAATGGATGATTCTTGACGTTGTTCCCGTTATTCCTCCCGAAATCAGACCTATGGTTCAGCTTGAAGGCGGCAGATTTGCAACATCCGACCTCAATGACCTTTACAGACGTGTTATCAACAGAAACAACCGTCTTGCAAAGCTCATGGAGCTTGGTTCCCCCGATATCATCATCAGAAACGAAAAGAGAATGCTTCAGGAAGCCGTTGATGCACTTATCGATAACGGCAGAAGAGGCAGACCCGTTACAGGTCCCAATAACAGAGCTCTCAAATCACTTTCCGATATGCTTAAGGGTAAGCAGGGCCGTTTCAGACAGAACCTTCTCGGTAAGCGTGTTGACTATTCAGGCCGTTCGGTTATCGTTGTCGGTCCCGAACTCAAGCTTTATCAGTGCGGTCTTCCCAAGGAGATGGCTCTTGAGCTCTTCAAGCCTTTCGTAATGAGGAGACTTGTTGAAACCGAGGTTGCGGGCAACGTTAAGTCAGCCCGTAAGATGGTTGAACGTTCAAATCCTGCAGTATGGGATGCTCTTGAAGTTGTTATCAAGGACCACCCCGTAATGCTCAACCGTGCTCCCACGCTTCACAGACTTGGTATTCAGGCTTTCGAGCCCGTTCTTGTTGAAGGCAGAGCCATCCGCCTTCATCCCCTTGTTTGTACCGCTTTCAATGCCGACTTCGACGGTGACCAGATGGCTGTTCACGTTCCTCTTTCAGCAGAGGCACAGGCAGAAGCCCGTTTCCTTATGCTTGCTGCAAACAACCTTCTCAAGCCTTCAGACGGACGTCCCGTTGCAGTTCCCACACAGGATATGATTCTGGGTTCATATTATCTTACAATGGTTAATGATAATAACCCTGAAAATTCCGACTACAACCCCGACGATCCCTACGAACCCGGTGCTGCAGTTGAAGCAAAGGATGAAAACGGCAACGTTATCACCGATGAAAACGGCAACAGAATCCTTATTTATAAGACATTCACAAGCGTTGACGAAGCTATGATGGCTTATGATGAAGGCGATATCGGTCTTCACGTCAACATCAGAATCCGTATGTCCAAGGAAGTTGACGGCGAGGTTATCACCAAGCTTGTAACAACAACTCTCGGCAAGGTTATCTTCAATAACCCTGTTCCTCAGGATCTCGGATTTATCGACAGAACAAATCCCGACAACATCTTCACACCCGAAGTTGATGTTCTTGTTAATAAAAAGATGCTCGGTAAGATCATTGACCGCTGCATCAAGGTTCACGGTACGGCAATTGCTGCAGACGTTCTTGATAAAATCAAGGCACAGGGTTACAAATATTCAACCCGAAGCGGCATCACGGTTGCTGTTTGTGATGCAACAATTCCTCCGCAGAAGAAAGAACTTCTTGAGAAGGCGGAAAAGAAAGTTGACGAAATCTATAAGAGCTATGACAGAGGCTTTATTACCAATGATGAACGCTCCGAAGGTGTCATCAAGGCATGGGACGAATGCTCAAAGGCAGTTGCTTCTGAACTGAAGAAGAACTTCAGAAGATTCAACCCCATCAATATGATGCTTGACTCCGGTGCCCGTGGTAATGACTCGCAGCTCCGTCAGCTTGCCGGTATGCGTGGTCTTATTGCAAACACCGCCGGTAAAACAATCGAAGTTCCCATCAAGGCTAACTACCGTGAAGGCCTTAACATTTCAGAATACTTCATTTCCTCCCGTGGTGCGCGTAAAGGTCTTGCCGATACCGCTCTTCGTACAGCTGACTCGGGTTACCTTACCCGCCGTCTGGTTGACGTTTCACAGGATGTTATCATCCGTCAGGAGGACTGCCACTGCACAGACGGTATCAACGTTTATGATATTTATGACGGTGATCCCAAATACGGCGGCAGAAAGATCGTAGGTCTTGCAGAAAGACTTACAGGCAGATATTTGCTTGAGGATTATATCGACCCCGAAACAGGCGTTCTTCTTGCAAGCAAGAATGTTATGATGAACGATGCAGTTGCTGAAAAGGTTGCCGCAAGCGTTCAGAAGGAACATGACAAGAAGGTTGCTGCGGGTGAAATCCCCGACACTTCAAAAGCACAGATCAAAATCCGTTCACTGCTTTCATGCTGCTCCGAACACGGTGTCTGCATCAAGTGCTATGGCGCAAACCTTGCAACAGGCGAGCCCGTAACAGTTGGTGAAGCAGTTGGTATCATTGCTGCTCAGTCAATCGGTGAACCCGGTACACAGCTTACAATGAGAACCTTCCACACCGGTGGTGCCGCTGACCAGAGCGATATCACAACCGGTCTTCCCAGAATCGAAGAACTCTTCGAAGCACGTAAGCCCAAGATGCTTGCCATTATGAGTGAAATCGACGGCGTTGTTTCGTTCCGCGAAATCAAGAAGAGTCAGCACGTTGTTGTTACAGGTGATGACGGTGATGAGAAGACATACCTCATTCCTTACGGCTTCCGTCTTAAGGTTCAGGAAGGTCAGAAAGTTCTCAAGGGTGCCCAGCTCACAGAAGGTGCCCAGAACCCCCACGATATCCTTGCAATTCTCGGCGTAGAAGCAGTTCACGATTACCTTATCAGAGAAGTTCAGAGAACTTACCGTATGCAGGGTGTTGATATCAACGATAAGCATATCGAAGTTATCGTTCGCCAGATGATGAGAAAGGTCAGAATCGCCGAAGCAGGCGCTTCCAAGTTCCTTCCCGGCTCTGTTGTTGAAAAGGTTGAGTTCCGCGAAGAAAACGAAAGACTCACCGCAGAAGCAGCAGAAAAGGGCGAAGAACCCGTTCTCGCAACCTGCATTCCAACCCTTATGGGTATCACAAAATCCTCACTTGCAACAGAATCATTCCTTTCAGCCGCATCATTCCAGGAAACAACAAGAGTTCTTACCGATGCAGCTATCAAGGGCAAGGTTGACCCGCTTATCGGTCTTAAGGAAAACGTTATCCTCGGTAAGCTCCTTCCCTCAGGCACGGGTATGAAGTGCTACAGCAAGGTTGAACTCAAGGCAGAGACGCCTTCGGTCAATATTGCTGAAAATGCTGAGTGATTTTTGTTAAAAGTGTTGACAAACGGTATTAACTTGTGTTAAAATACAAAATTGTGGTGTCAAGAGCCCGACCTTTACCGAGGAAGGGCTCATAACACGATATAATTTTAGAGAAAGGAGAGAGATTTTTGCCTACCTTTAATCAGCTTGTACGTAACGGTAGAGAAACACTCGTAAAGAAGCCCAAGGCTCCCGCACTTCTGAAAGGTCTTAACTCAAAGAAAAATGTTATGACTGACCAGGATTCACCCCAGAAGCGTGGTGTTTGCACCGCTGTTAAGACTGCAACCCCTAAAAAGCCCAACTCAGCTCTTCGTAAGATCGCAAGAGTTCGTCTCACAAACGGCATTGAGGTTTCAGCTTATATCCCCGGTGTTGGTCACAACCTTCAGGAACACTCCGTTGTTCTTATCCGCGGCGGCCGTGTTAAGGATCTTCCCGGTGTGCGTTACCACATCATCCGCGGTACACTTGATACCCAGGGCGTTAACGGCAGAATGCAGGCCCGTTCAAAATACGGTGCAAAGCGTCCCAAGGCAGCAAAGAAATAATTACCGCAACAAACCGATTGAGACAAATCTTCTTGCAGGCTGAAAAGCGATAAAAGCTTTTCGACCAATGCAAGGGTATACTATATATATATTGTATGCCTCTGCGTTGGCGCCACGGGAATTTGTCACTCGAGTACCTATGATATCATTACTATGAAGGAGGGAAGCGACGTGCCAAGAAGAGGCAATATCGCAAAACGTGAAGTTTTGCCCGATCCGCTTTACAACTCAAAACTTGTCACCCGTCTTATCAACAATGTTATGTATGATGGTAAGAAGGGCGTAGCTCAGAAGATCGTTTACGATGCTTTTGAAATCATCAAAGAAAAAACATCAAAGGACCCCCTTGAAGTTTTCGAGGCAGCAATGGAAAACGTTATGCCCGTTCTCGAGGTTAAGGCTCGCCGTGTAGGCGGTGCTACCTACCAGGTACCCATGGAGGTTCGTCCCGAGAGAAGACAGACTCTCGGTCTTCGTTGGATCACACTTTACAGCCGTCAGCGTTCAGAAAGAACAATGAAGGAAAGACTTGCCAACGAAATTCTTGATGCAGTCAACCAGACAGGTTCCGCATTCAAGAAGCGTGAAGATACACACAAGATGGCAGAAGCAAACAAGGCTTTTGCACATTTCAGATGGTAATTTTTATATTCCAGCGCTGCATTGCAGCTTGATTAATAACGGAGGTAAATATGCCTAGAGAGGTTACCCTGGAGATGACCAGGAACATTGGTATCATGGCGCACATTGATGCCGGCAAAACTACAACATCAGAGCGTATCCTGTTTTACACAGGTAAAACTCACAAAATCGGCGAAACACACGATGGCGCCGCAACAATGGACTGGATGGAGCAGGAGCAGGAGCGTGGTATCACAATCACTTCCGCTGCAACAACATGTTTC
>JAZNBM010000111.1:0-31622 GCA_045587045.1 Acutalibacteraceae bacterium
AATCAGTGTAAAGGGGATATGACATAAACTTGTTGACCCTCGGGTCGCTGTGCCAGATAAATGCCGTTTTGGCATCTTCGGGGGTTAAGGGTCTTAAAATCAACCGTTCCGTTTCAAGAACGGGAGTTCTTTCATAATATAATTCTTGATTTGTTTTATTCATTTCTTACACCTTTTTTTGTTTCGATTGCGATAAACGGTACGGTCATTTCTTCTTCGGTCAGACCGGCGTGAACACCGATAAACGGGCGTTCTTCACGCTTGATAAATAACGATTTTTCACCTGTTGCAACGGCGAGAAAATCACCGACAAAATCATAAGTTTTCGGATGGGGTTTACCGAATCCCAAAAGATTTTTCGCAAAAACATCTTCTTTTGTTAAAAGCTTAAAATCATCGCCGAAAAGTTTGTTAAACTCGTTTCCGAAATCATCCTTCATACCGTCTTTCACAAAAAAGCTCAAGGCTCTTGCTTCGATTGACGGAGGTCGTTTCAACATTGCGGAAAGCTCGGGATAATCCTCAAGGTATTCATTCACACCGTCACACAATCCGTGGTCTGCAGTGATGATAACAAGCGAATTTTTAAGACTTTTGCAAAGCTTTTCAACTTCGCTGTTAATCAACAAAATCTGTTCGTGTGCCTGCGCGCTTTTAACACCGTAATAATGCATTTCTGTGTCAGGCTGATGCCAATAGGTGTAAATATATTTTTTCTTTCTTCTTCTCGCAAGCCGTTTTACTGTCCTGCAAATATGTGGCACGCTTTTTATATGGTGCTTCGAAAACGGCGAAACGTAATAAGCCGTGCCTTTACCGTTTATTTCTTCAATACGCTCAAATATTCTTTTATAAGGGATATGTGTCCACCCTACGTTATAATCTGCTGCAGGCTCACCGTTTTTCTGTAAAGCATTGCGGAACACTGCAACGTTCTCGCCTATTTCATCAAAATATAAATCCCAGCCAAGCCAGGCCGTTTCAGCAGGGGAATATCCGCTTTCTATTGCTGTTGTAGCCGCAACGGTTGTTGATGGGTAAACAGACGAAATCGGACACATAAAATGTTTTTTCAGAAAATCGTTTTTGTTCAGGTGTTCATTGATTGCCGAAACGCCCATTCCGTCAAAAAGCATTACGATTATATTTTTGTAATCTTTTTCAAGTAATTTATCAAATTCGGGTAATGTTTTATGTTGGCTGTCTTTAACACCGAAGTGATTTAAAACAGACGAAGCGATTGATAAAATGCTCCTGTCATAATTCGAGTATGTTGTCATAATTTTACTCCTTTCTCAGAATATCCAGCGTATGATGCGAATATCCCATCAAGTCCTCTCTTTCACAGGCTGAAAAATGGTATCTTAAGTACAAATCAAACGTTTCATCATCCATAGCATCAATAGTCTCTGACATATGGTTTGCGTAGCCGTCGGCTGAAATCAGCTTTATTCTTTCGGCAGAGCAACCGATTGTCAGCTCCTTGATTTCGTCAACCGTATAAAGCTTGAAAATGCCTTCGGGCGTGAAATGTGCTTCAAGTGTTTCGGGGTTGAACAAGCCCATATCAATCAGCTTTCTCATTTCGTTCCTCTTGAACTGACCGACAATGCTCGGGTCATACATACAGTAAGCAACAAATATAAAACCGTCATGCTTCGTGACACGTATAGCCTCTGCAAGCGCCTTTTTCTGTTCCTCAACCGTATAGAGATGATACATCGGACCGAGCAAAAGCGTTACGTCATAAGTGTTATCCTCAAACGCCGATAAATCAAGTGCATTGCCTTGTCTGACGCTAATTTTTTCATTCGGTTTTGTTTTTGATTTAAACACCTCAATGTTATGCTCAACAAGCTCAACCGCATCGACCTCAAAGCCTTTTTGCGCAAAATAATGCGAATATCTGCCTGTACCTGCGCCGATTTCAATTATTTTGTTGCCTTTTTTAAGATATTGTTCAACGTATCTGACCGTAGTCAGAAATTCAACGCTGCCGTGTTTTGATAAAAGTCGCGCTTCTTCGTCGCAATGTGCAGTATAAAAATCAACAACGTGGTTACCTGTTTTGGCAACAGGTTTATTTGTTTTCTTCTTAAAAATTTCAAAAAGTTTCATATTTATTCTCCTTTGTTTCAGCTTTCAACTATAAGACGATTAAATAATAGCTTCGGTCTATAAAAAAACGGTGTAAGTATCTGCATTACTTACACCGATATATACATATTGAAATGAGCAATCAATCTCAAAATGAATATAGAGGTATAAGCCTGCCGAGTGATGACTGATAATCATACTGTGCAAGCCAGAGCATATCCATATCGTGTTTTTGATTCAAATATGCGTTCATAGAATTACCTCTTTTTTTCAATATAGCACAATAAAAACGTTAAATCAATATGACTATTGCCGAATTTTTCTTAATTGGCGGTTAATAATATTATTAATAAATCACAAAGGAGCGATTATAATGGCAAACCTTACCGCTAAAGAGCTTTCCGCTCTTGAAGACCAGCTCAACTGCGAGCAGATGCTCATCAAAAAGTTCAAACTTTTTGCTCAGAGTGCAACCGACCCCAAAATCAAAACAACCTGCGAAAATATGGCTTCACGTCACAAGCAGCATTTCGATACCCTTATGGGTCATCTTTCATAAGGAGGATTTGCAATGAACAATCAGGATTTCACAGACAGAGAAATTATGGACGACATTCTAACATCTCAGAAGCATATCACGGGTGTTTATAACACTTTTTCAAATGAATGCGTAAACGAACAGCTTCAAGCTGACATGCTTTCCATTCTCAAGGAAGAGCACAATATGCAGTTTTCTATTTTTACGGATATGCAGAACAGGGGATGGTACAGCCCTGCGGCAGCAGAACAACAGAAGGTTTCAGAGGCAAAAACAAAATTTCAGGGTATTGCGGCACAGCTTTAAACATTAATTAACTCGGGGTATCCGTTTTTGGGGCGGATGCTCCGAAACTTTTTATATAAATATTTAAAAAAGGGGTTGGAAAATACTGACTTTTACTATATAATGTAATTAATATGGGTGATTTTGTACCCTTAACAATCAGTATTATGTGTAAAAGCAAGGAGACTGTTATGACAAAATACTCTGTTTCACTTGAAAAGGTTGTCAATGACCTTTCGCTTAACGTTATTTACACACCGACAGATATTTCAGATATTTATATCAACTCGCAGGACGTTAACCGTCCCGGCCTTATCCTTACAGGCTTTGATAATTATTTTGACCCTGCACGTATTCAATTTATCGGTCTTACCGAGCTTGAATACATAAAAAGCCTTGATAAAGAACAGTTTATTGAATGTTCAGAGAGATTTCTCTCAAAAAAGCCTGCCGCAGTTGTTGTAACACGTGACCTCAAATGCAGCAGACGTTTCATTGAAATTGCAAAGAAATACGAAGTTCCGATTCTCGGCACAGCAGAAGCAACTTCAAGCTGTATGGCGGCGGCAATTTCTTACCTCGGTGTTGAACTTGCCCAAAGAATCACACGTCACGGCGTACTTGTTGAAGTCTACGGCGAAGGTGTTCTTATCCTCGGTGACAGCGGCGTAGGTAAAAGCGAAACCGCACTTGAACTCATCAAGAGGGGACACAGACTTATTGCAGACGATGCGGTTGAAATCAGAAGAGTTTCAAACAAAACACTTGTCGGCTCTGCGCCCGATAATATCCGCCATTTCATTGAGCTTCGCGGCGTAGGTGTTCTCAATGCCAGACGACTTTTCGGTATGGGTGCGGTTAAACTCACAGAAAAGATTGATATGGTTGTTCAGCTTGAGCTCTGGGACAGCGAAAAGGTTTATGACCGTCTCGGTCTCGAAAATGAATATACCGACATTCTCGGCATTCAAGTGCCCGTAAACACCGTTCCCGTTAAGCCGGGCCGTAACCTTTCAATCATCATCGAAGCCGCCGCAATGAATAACAGACAAAAGAAAATGGGCTACAATGCGGCAAGAGAGCTTCTTCACAGCCTCGGTATGACAGAGGATATTATCCCTGCCAAACAGGAGCTTGAAGTCTGGCACGATTTTTAAAATAATAAATTAAGGATATATTTTCTTTGGAGGTAATAAACTATGTACAGAATAGGCGTTGATCTCGGCGGCACAAATATTGCGGTTGGTGTTGTTGATGAAAGCATGAAAATCATCGGAAGAAGCAAAGTTAAGACCAGATGCCCCAGACCTGCGGCAGAAATCTTTGACGATATCGCTCTTGCGGTTGATATGGCAATCAAGGATGCAGGCATCTCAAAAGACGATGTAATAAGTGTTGGTGTCGGCACACCCGGCTCTGTCAATAAGTCAAACGGCTACATTGAATTTGCAAATAACCTTGATTTCAATCAGGTTCCCGCAAAAGAAATGCTTGAAGAAAGAATCGGCAAGCCCGTTTATCTTGATAACGACGCAAACTGCGCAGCTCTCGGCGAAGCTGTTGCAGGTGTAGGCAACGGTGTTAAGGATTTTGTTGCAATCACACTCGGCACCGGCGTTGGCAGCGGCATAATTATTGACGGTAAAATAGTTGTCGGTGCTAACTACTGTGCAGGCGAAATGGGTCATATGGTCATTTCCGTTGACGGCATTCCCTGTAACTGCGGCAGAAAGGGTTGCTGGGAGCAGTATTCATCCGCAACAGCTCTTATCTCACAGACTAAAGAAGCAATGAAAAATAATCCTGACAGCCTTATGTGGCAAATGACCGGAGGTATTGACAACGTAAGCGGCAGAACAGCTTTTGATGCAATGCGTCAGGGCGATAAAGCTGCAACAGAAGTTGTTGATAAGTATATTTATTATCTTTCGGTCGGCATAAGTAATGTTATCAATGCACTTCAGCCTGAAATTATCTGCATCGGCGGCGGTGTAAGCCATGAAGGCGATTATCTTCTTAAGCCTCTTCAGAAATACGTCGAAGAGCAGAGATACAGCATCTATTCATCAAAGCAGACACAGATTGTTGCCGCTCAGCTCGGTAATGATGCAGGCATATTTGGCGCTGCACTTCTTGACGAATAATTAGTTTCGGAGGATTCAATGAGCACTTATAACGCAATCAAGGCTTTATGCAACGAAATCGGTTGTGAATACAGCGAGGATATTATGCTCTCTGCCCACACAAGCTTTAAAATCGGCGGCAAGGCGGATTTATTCGTTATGCCCTCAACCGAGGATACACTTGCGTTGGTTATTTCGGCCTGCTATAAAGAGAATATCAGAACACTCATTCTTGGTAAAGGCAGTAATCTTCTTGTGTCTGACAGCGGTTTCAGAGGTGTAGTAATCAGCACAGAAAAGCTTGATGAAATAAAGCTCATTGACGAAACAACGATATATTGCCGGAGCGGAGCTTCGCTTTCAAAGCTTTGCCGCTTCGCTCTGGATAATTCGCTTACAGGTCTGGAGTTTGCTTTCGGTATTCCCGGCACAGCAGGCGGTGCGGCTTATATGAACGCAGGTGCTTACGGCGGAGAAATGAAAGACGTTCTTTACAGATGCGACCATATTAATGCTGACGGCACAAAGGGCTTTTTAGAAAGCGATAATCTTGATTTAAGCTACCGTCACAGTGCTTATTCGAAATCCGATAAAACCATTACTGCTCTTTATATCAAGCTTGAAAATGGCGAAAAAGAAGCCATCAAAGCCAGAATGGATGAGCTTATGGGCAAGCGCCGTGACAAACAGCCGCTTGAATACCCCAGCGCAGGCAGTACCTTTAAACGCCCAGAGGGTTATTTTGCTGGTGCTCTCATTGAGCAGAGCGGTCTCAAAGGCTATACAGTCGGCGGCGCACAGGTCAGCAAAAAACACGCAGGCTTTGTTGTTAATATTGGAGGAGCAACCGCAAAGGATGTTCTTGCCGTTATTGACCATTGCCGCAAAACGGTTTTTGCCGACACAGGCGTTACACTTGAACCCGAAGTTGAAATCACGGAATAGGAGCGCAGATAAATGTCATTTTCATCTGATATTAAAAGTGAACTTGCCAAAACTGAAAATCTTTTACCCTGTTGCTTCCACGCACAAGTCTACGGGCTTGTGCTTTTTGCTCATTTTTCAAAATACAACCTGTCAATCACAACTGAAAATACGGATGTTTTTGATTTGTATTCATCCTATATTAACGATTATTGCGGAGTTAACACATATATCAGCGACGGCAGTAATAAAAAACTCACAACCTACGTTAAAACCGATGAAGAGAAATCAAAGGTATTCGAAAAATTCGGTCATGATCTCAAAGAGCCAACATTACGCATAAACAGGGCAAACATCAGCGAAGAATGCTGCTCTTCTTCTTTTTTGAGAGGTGCTTTTCTTGCTTGTGGCACGGTAACAACGCCCGAAAGAGGATATCACCTTGAATTTGTAGTTCCGTATAAAAAACTATGCCTTGATTTTATACATTTTCTTGAAGAACTTGGTCTTGCTCCCAAATATATTAACCGCAAAGGTAATCATATTGTTTATTTTAAAGACAGCGAAAGCATTGAAGATATACTTGCTATCATCGGCGCTCAGGATGCTTCACTCTATGTTATGGGCATTAAAATTGAGAAAGATGTCAAGAATAAAGTAAACAGACGACTTAATTTTGAGCTTTCAAACATAAATAAAACCGTTGATGCCGCAAATGTACAGGTTGAGGCGATTGAATTTATCGAAAATAAAATCGGAATCAGCTCTTTGCCGGATAATCTTCAGCAAATTGCAAGATTAAGAATTGATAATCCCGAAGCAAGTCTGCGTGACCTCGGTCAGCTTCTGGACGAGCCTCTTTCACGCTCGGGTGTAAACCACCGACTTTCCAAAATAGTAAGCTATGCAGAAAAATTAAAATCAGGAGGATAAGATGGCTTTCGCTCATTTGCACGTGCACAGTGAATACAGTCTGCTTGACGGTGCTTGCAGAATTGAACCTATGCTTGATAAAATTCAAAGCATGGGTCAAACCTCCGTTGCCATAACAGACCACGGCGTTATGTATGGCGTTATAGATTTTTATAAAGCTGCCCTCAAAAGAGGTATCAAACCCGTTATCGGTTGTGAGGTATACGTTGCGCCAAGGTCCAGGTTTGACAAAGTTCACGGTCTAGACAATGAAAGATACCATCTCGTTTTGCTCTGTAAAAACAACACAGGCTACAAAAATCTTATTAAGCTGGTTTCTGAAGGCTGGGTAAACGGCTTTTATACAAAACCCAGAGTTGATAAGGATATTCTTGAAAAATACAGTGAGGGTCTTATCGCTCTTTCGGGTTGCCTTGCAGGTGAAGTTTCACGTCTGCTTCTTCAAAACGATTTTGAAGCTGCCAAAAAAACCGCACTGTGGTATAACAGCGTATTCGGTGAGGGAAACTATTACCTTGAAATCCAGAATCACGGTCTTGATGAACAGATGAGGGTCAATCCCTCATTAATCCGTCTTTCAAGAGAAACAGGCATTCCTCTTGCCGCCACAAACGATGCGCATTACGTAAATAAAGAAGACCATAAAATGCAGCAGGTGCTTATCTGCATCCAAACTAACCACACTTTGGGTGAAGATACCGGCCTTGAATTCGGGACTCAGGAATTTTATCTTAAATCAGAAGAAGAAATGCTTGACGCAATGCCCGAATGTCCTGAAGCTGTTGCAAACACGGCACTTATTGCCGAGAGATGCAACGTAGAATTTGAATTCGGCAAAACAAAGCTTCCTCATTTTGAAGTACCCGAGGGATGGGACCATTTTGAATGGTTTTCAATGCTGTGCAACAAGGGTCTTATAAAAAGATATGGTGAAAATCCGCCAAAAGAATATCGTGACAGACTCAATTACGAGCTTGACGTCATAAACAGAATGGGATACGTGGACTATTATCTCATAGTCCACGATTTTATCAGACAGGCTAAGGAAATGGGTATCCCCGTCGGCCCGGGCAGAGGCTCGGGTGCGGCAAGTATCTGTGCTTACTGCATCGGCATAACAGGTATTGATCCGATGAAACACAGTCTGCTCTTTGAGCGTTTTCTTAACCCTGATAGGGTAAGTATGCCTGATTTTGACGTTGATTTCTGCTTTGAAAGACGCGCTGAAGTTATTGATTACGTTATTGAAAAATACGGTGCCGACCACGTTGCGCAGATTGTTACTTTCGGTACTCTTGCGGCAAAGCTTGCTGTCAGAGATGTCGGCAGAGCTATGGGAATGCCATATTCCGTTGTTGATAACATTGCAAAACAGATTCCCAATGAGCTGAATATTACACTTGACAAAGCTCTTAAACGTTCAGTAGAATTCAAAACTCTTTATGATAGCGACGACATGACAAAAGAGCTCATTGACCTTGCAAGAAAAGTTGAGGGAATGCCGCGCCATGCATCAACTCATGCCGCAGGTGTTGTTATTACACACGACCCGGTTGAAAGCTACGTGCCGCTTGCAAGAAACGATGAAGCGATAGTTACACAGTTTCCAATGACAACTCTTGAGGAGCTCGGTCTGCTCAAGATGGACTTTCTCGGTTTACGAACACTTACGGTTATCAGTTCAGCCGAGAAAATGATAAAAAAAATCAACCCTGTTTTTGATATAAACAGTATTGACCTTGAAGACAAAGCTGTTTTTGAAATGATGTGCGCCGCACAGACGGAAGGCGTATTTCAGTTTGAATCCGCAGGTATGCGCAGTGTTCTCTCGCAGCTCAAACCCGAGAGCATAGAGGATCTGATAGCCGTTATTTCACTTTACAGACCAGGTCCGATGGATTCCATTCCGACCTACATCGAAAACAGACATAATCCGTCAAAGGTAACTTATAAAACACCCGAGCTTAAAAATATTCTTGAAGTAACCTACGGCTGCATGGTTTATCAGGAACAGGTTATGCAGATTTGCCGTGAGCTTGCAGGCTATTCTTACGGCAGAGCCGATATTGTACGCCGTGCTATGAGCATAAAGAAGCACGACGTTATGCTTAAAGAGCGCGAACACTTTATCCACGGTATGACCGATGAAAACGGCAATATTATTTGTGAAGGCGCAGTCAGAAGGGGAGTCAGCGAAAAAGCGGCTAACGAGATTTTTGACGAAATGATGTCCTTTGCATCATATGCTTTCAACAAAGCTCATGCCGCCGCCTATGCTTATGTTGCCTATCAGACGGCTTATCTCAAATGTCATTATCCCTGTGAATTTCTTGCTTCGCTTCTCACAAGCTTCCTTGATAATACAAACAAGGTTGTTCAGTATATCAATGAATGTGCAAAGCTTGGCATAAAAATTCTGCCGCCGCACATCAACGAAAGCAATGATACTTTTACGGTTTCCGACGGCAACATTCATTTCAGCTTAACCGCAGTTAAAAATCTCGGCAGAGGATTCATTCGCAAGCTTGTTGAAGAACGGGAAACAAACGGTAAATTCAAAGATTTTTATGATTTCTGCAAACGAATGCACGGAAAAGATTTTAACCGCAGAGCAATCGAAAGCCTTATCAGATGCGGTGCTTTTGATAATATGGGTGCAAACAGAAAGCAGATGACACTTGTTATTGAAGATATCATTGACGAACTTGAAAATGACAGACGCCGCAACGTTGACGGACAGATAGGTTTCGGCGACCTCACGGGCGGTTATGACGATTTCAGTCAGGATGATGTTTCAGTTGCTTTCAGCTATCCTGAAGCAGAAGAATTTCCTAAAGAGCTTCTTCTCAAATACGAAAAAGAAGTTGCAGGTATGTATCTTTCGGGTCATCCGATGGCAGATTATCTGCCGGTATCTCAAAAGCTTCATTGTGCGAAAATCGACGATATTTTAAGCGGCGACGTTTATAAGGACAACGAGCGTGTCGTTCTCCTCGGCCTTATATCTTCCGCAAAGAAAAAGATTACAAAAAATGATTCTACAATGGCTTTTCTGAATTTTGAAGACAATTCAGGTGCCGTTGAGGTTATCGTTTTTCCGAAAACGCTTATGGAAAAGCCTTCTATGTTTTATGAAGGCAACATCTGTCTGCTTCGCGGCAGAGTTAGTATGCGTGAGGATGAAGACACAAAAATCGTCTGTGAATCGGTTGAAAAATGCCCCGATTTAAAGGATATCGATGACAGTGAGCCTGCAAAAGTACAAAAGGCCAGTAGCAAAAAAGCAAAAGGATTGTTTCTGCGTTTTGACAGTGATGCCTCACCGCAGATTGACTGTTGCAAAAAGCTGCTTGATATTTTTGACGGAAATGTTCCTCTGTATTTCTATTATGCCGATAAAAAGGAATATAACAAAAATCCTTTGGGGCAGAATATTGATGTAAACGACGTTCTTCTGCGTGAGCTTCGCAAAATCCTCGGTGAAAACAACGTTATTTTTAATCAATAATATTTTTGTCAAAATCAATCATAATAATTGACTTTATGTTACAAAAAGTGTATTATATTCGGTGAAGAATTTTAAGGAGAGTAAGATTAATGAAAACTATTGGTGTTTTAACAAGCGGCGGCGACGCTCCCGGTATGAATGCGGCTATCCGTGCCGTAGTAAGAACTGCATGCGAAAACGGTATGAAGGTTTACGGTATCAACAGAGGCTACGCCGGCCTCATTGATGAAGATATCCGTGAGCTCAATATCAGAAGCGTTTCAGATATTATCCACAGAGGCGGAACAATGCTTCATTCCGCAAGATGCCTTGATTTTAAAGAAGAAGCTGGTATGCAGAAAGCTATTGCCACTTGCCGCAAGTACGGCATCGAAGGTATTGTTGTTATCGGCGGTGACGGCTCATTCAGAGGCGCAAGAGACCTTTCTCTCAGGGGCGTTCCCTGTATTGCAATTCCCGGCACAATCGATAACGATATCGTTAGCACTGATTACACTATCGGCTATGACACCTGCCTTAACACAATCATGCAGATGGTTGACAGAGTCAGAGACACTGTTGAATCTCACAGCCGTTGCATCGTAGTTGAGGTTATGGGTAACAGATGCGGCGACCTCACGCTCAACGCAGGTATTGCTGTTGGTGCAACCGCAATTGTTATTCCCGAAATCAGTTGCGATATCGAAAAGCACGTTATCGAAAGAATCAAGAGAACACAGAAAACAGATAAAAGACACTTCATCGTTATGGTTGCCGAAGGCATCGGCGGCGTTGAGGCTCTTGCAAGAAAGATTGAGCAGGAATGCGGCGTTGAATCAAGAGCAATCGTTCTCGGTCACGTTCAGCGCGGCGGTTCACCCACAGTTAAAGACAGAGTTGTTGCCAGCCAGATGGGTTATTATGCTGTTCAGAAGCTTATCGCAGGCGAAAGCAACAGAGTTATCGTTCTTAAAAACGAGGGTATCACAGATTATGATATCTATGAGGCACTTTGCATGAAGAAGAACGTTGATGATAACCTCTATAAGGTTGCTCACGAAATTTCAATCTGAGGTAAACAATGGTTTCAAGTGAATTTCTTGAACTTCGCAGACGAATTATTGCGAAGGATTTCAAATCACTCAATGATATGCAAAAAAAGGCGGTCCTTTCTACGGAGGGACCGCTTTTGGTGCTTGCAGGTGCAGGCAGCGGTAAAACAACTGTTCTTGTAAACCGCATAGCAAATATAATCAAATACGGCAAAGCTTATTACAGTGACTATTGCCGCTATGAACCTACTGAAAGCGAAATTGCTCTTATGCGTGCCGTTGCAGACGGAATTGTTGAGGACGTTTTTGATATTGAACATCTTCTAAAAGTTGATGCCGCAAAACCGTGGGAAATCCTTGCCATCACTTTCACAAACAAAGCTGCAGGTGAGCTCAAAGAAAGGCTTGAACGTATGCTCGGTGCAGATGCACTTGATATTTGGGCAAGCACGTTTCACTCCGCCTGTGTTCGTATTTTAAGACGAAATGCGGAGTATATCGGCTTTTCTTCAAACTTCACAATTTATGATACCGATGATAGCAAAAGAGTAATCAAAGACTGCCTTAAGCAGCTTGGATTCAGTGATAAAATAATTACACCCAAAGGTGTGCTTTCTGAAATCAGCAGAGCAAAAGATATGATGATTTCTCCTGATGAATATATCAAAGAAAACTATATGGATTTAAGAAAGCGAAATATCGGTGCAGTATATGAAGCCTATCAGCAACGTCTTAAAAACGGCGATGCCATGGATTTTGACGATATTATTGTAAACACGGTCCGTCTGCTTCAGAATAATCCCGAGGTGCTTGATTTCTATCAGCGCCGCTTCAAATACATAATGGTTGATGAATATCAGGATACCAACCACGCCCAGTATCTGCTCACTTCTCTTCTGGCCGGAGGTTGGGGCAACATTTGCGTTGTTGGTGATGATGACCAGAGTATTTATAAATTCAGAGGCGCAACAATCGAAAACATCTTAAGTTTTGAGCACGAATATTCAAATGCAAAGGTTATCCGCCTTGAGCAGAATTACCGCTCAACGCAGAATATTCTTGATGCTGCCAACAAGGTTATTTCAAATAATCAAAACAGAAAAGGCAAAAACCTCTGGACAGATAACGGCAAAGGTGATCTTATTGAATATCACACCGCCGAATCTGACCGTGACGAAGGCTTTTTTATTGCCGATAAAGTGCTTGACGGTATCAGAAACGGCAATAAATACAGCGATTTTGCCGTTCTTTACAGAATGAATTCACAGTCAAACCTTGTGGAACAGTCTTTTGTAAGAATGGGCATTCCTTACCGCATAATCGGCGGACATAAATTCTATGACCGTAAGGAAATCAAGGACGCACTTGCTTATCTGAGCATTATTGCCAATCCCAACGACGGCGTAAGACTTCAGAGGATTATAAACGAGCCTAAGAGGGGAATCGGTGACACTTCTGTTGCTGCTGCGCAAGAAATTGCCGACGGTCTCGGCATCAGTCTCTTTGAGGTTATCAAAACAGCCGATCAGTTCCCGAAGCTGAGCCGCTGCGCAAAGAAAATGCTTGAATTTGCCGCAATGATTGAAGGCTTTATCAATGATCTGGACAGCCTTGAGCTTGACGAGCTTTTCAAAAAAGTTATGGCAGACACAGGCTATATTCAGTACCTTGCCCTTGACAAAGAAACTTATGAAGACAGAGTTGCCAACCTTGACGAACTTTCAAACAACCTTCTGCGTTATTCAAGAGATAACGAAAATCCCACTCTCAGCGATTTCCTTAACGAAGTTGCTTTGATGACTGATATCGATAATTATAATGCTGATACAGATACGGTTGTTATGATGACGGTACACTCTGCAAAGGGTCTTGAATTCCCCGTTGTTTTCCTTGCAGGCATGGAAGAAACAATCTTCCCGTCAACAATGTCAAGCATGGGCGGTGACGAGGAAATTGAAGAAGAACGCAGACTTGCTTACGTTGCCATAACAAGAGCAAAAAAGCAGCTTTATCTCACAAGAGCAAGAACACGAATTCTTTTCGGCTCAACCAAATTCAATCCGCCTTCACGTTTCATCAACGAAATCCCTGATGACCTGCTTGAAACAACAGGTGAAATAATGAAGCGTTCACAGTCTTTCGGCATCCCTTCGCAAACAAAATTTCAGCAACCTGCAAGAGGATTTTCCGCTTCACCCAACGCGTTCAAGCCGCCTGTTAAGAATGATACCGTATTTAACGTTGGCGATACCGTTATTCACAAAGCATATGGCGAAGGAATTGTTTTGAGTGCAAAGGCTATGGGCAACGATACTTTGCTTGAAATTGCATTCACAAGCGCAGGAACAAAAAAGATTATGGCAAATTACGCCAAGATAGAAAAAAAATAATTATAGGCTTGCATTGGTTGAAACCTTTGCAAGCCTTTTTCTATCATAAAAAACAGGACTTGCTCATATATATTACCAAAGTAAAAAACGGAGGTAAAAAATGGGCAAGTCTGAATATAAATATAAGGTTTATGACGGAAAAATTATTAAAGAAATGTTTGAAAATTCACGTGTTTTCATTCTGATTCTATTGTTTGCAAGCGGAATTATTATCGGGTCTTTATCATTAAGAAAAGATACTGAACTGATTACAAAAATACAGGCATACGTCAGCTCCTTTGCGCTGCAGAGAGCAGGGCAGGGGGGATTGGAAATTTTTCTTAATTCTATGCTGACAAACGTTGCTTTCACATTGACCTCAGTTTATTTTGGCTTTTCCGTCATAGGATATCCTCTGATTCTGATGCTCCCCTTTGTAAGAGGTCTCGCAATCGGAGTAGTCGGCGGTTATCTTTATTCGGCATACAGATTCACGGGGCTCGGATACTGTTTGTTGATGATTTATCCGGGTGCAATCTTAAGTGTGGCTGTGCTTTTGATGATATTCAATGAAAGCTGTGAATACAGCAAAAATGTTTATTCAAAATCAATTCTAGGCAGAGGACAGTTTGAAAAAAACGAAACAAGGTATTATCTTTTACGAATACTTATTTTCACCGCAATTTCAGCAACAGGAGCTCTTGCAGATGCCGCAGGTGCAACTTTATTCAGCAGATTTTTTAATCTTGGCTAAATTGTTGAGCGGATTTGAATCGACTGCCTGTTTTAACTGCTCACTATAAACGTGAGTATAAATCTCCGTGGTCGAAAGATTTTCATGACCAAGTATTTCTTTAAGCTGTAAGGGATCAACGTCACCGTATTGATACATAAGTGTTGCGGCAGTGTGACGAAGCTTGTGGGTTGAAAAACCCATTCCTGCAAGACCGCTTCTTTCAAGACAACCCTCAACCAACTTCTGAACGCCCTGACGGCTGATTCTGTTTTTCTTGCTACTTATAAAGAGAGCATCTCTGTCTTTAAGACCTTCAGCAGGCCTGACACGCATATATGCTTCAAGAGCCGTTATACAAGCGTTATTAAGATATATCGTTCTTTCTTTATTGCCTTTACCAAGCACACGCAGAGTTTTATCATCATAATTTATGTCAGAAAGATTGATTCCGCACAATTCCGATAAACGCAGACCGCAATTTAAAAAGAAAGTAAGAATGCAATAATCACGCTCTTTATATTTACCGTCTACACTTTCGAGAAGAGCAACACTTTGTTCAAGGCTCAAATATTTTGGCAAAGCACGTTTGGTTTGAGGGGATTCAAGATGCATTACGGGGCTTTTTTCAATAAATCCGTTTGTCTCAAGATATTTATAAAATCTCTTAATTGCCACGGACTTTCTTGCTCTGGCATTAGCATTATTTTTTCTTGTTGTCCTGCAATAAGCAAGAAACGCATAAGCATCAGTAAGAGTAATATTATAAATGATATCTTCTGTTAAATCAGAAACGCTGATTTCATCAAAAGGCGTATCCTTATCAACAAGATTTCGCGATTGCTTGATAAATCTGAAAAACATGCGAAGATCTGAAGCATATTCAAGAACAGTCAGCTCCGATTTACCCTTAATACCCGTAAGGTACTCGAGATATCTGATAACAACCATCGGGAGAGTGGCTATTTCTTCGCGTCTCATAAAATCACATCCAATAAAAAATAAGGTATGTTCATATTATAACATACCTTAAAATCAAATGTCAATAACTATACAAAATAAATGTTTTGTGTAGTATAGGGGAGAAGTTTCATAAGAATTTAGCTAATATACGATAATTAATAATATATAATGTATTTATTTGGCTTTTAAGCTTTCTTTTCGCAAATCGGCAATATTCCGCCAATATCGGTTATCTGTTCATCTGTCAGCTCAACTATGTCTACATTATGCTTTGCACAGAAATCTGTTATAAGCTTATAATCATTATGTGATTCAATTCTTCCGTTCACAGCCAGCTTGTTGTCACTTATTTTACCGCAGCAACCGCCAATGAATCCGTATCCGTATCCTTTCAATCGAATGGAGCCTTTTGAAATGAACAGAACATCGTTCAGAAAATTCTGAGCGGCTCTAAAGATTGATTCATCATCAGTAATTATAGCAGATTCATTGATAACACAGATTGAACAGCCTGAATAGCCTTGATTTACGTCAATAATGTTTAAGCCTTCGTTACAGGCAAAATCAAGCACCTCACGGGCTACTGTGCGCTTATTTAGAATTATATTTGAGCCTATTATCTTGCAATTTAGCAAAACGTCATCGGGATATTTGTTGCCGAGCCTTGCCCCGATATTCTCAGCATTAATTTTATTCTGCAACTCCCCTGTGAACAAATGTTCTGAAGAGAGTAGAAACTTATTTTCTTTAAGATGTAACAGTTGCAAATCTGCGTGCGAAGCAACGGGAGCCGGTAAAAAGTTGTTTCTATTAACAGAAATGATGTCAATACCAAAGGAGGTCAGAGTTTTTATTGCCTGCGTTGCCTCGACAGAGATTACAACCGCCGTAACCTCCCCTGTCGGAAGATTAGAATTTTTTATAAATCCCCTGTCAGATTGACGCTTCATATGCTGTGTTGACATTTGATGCTCCAACAATTTCTATATCACCCTTAAATCCGTCTGAAAGTGTTTTAAGATTATGTCTGGGTATAATGCAACGCTTGAAACCAAGTCTTTCAGCTTCTTTTATTCTCTGTTCACAGTTTGAAACAGAACGCAATTCGCCGCCAAGACCAATTTCGCCTATAACTAAAGTATCGTCTCTGATAGGTGTATCCTTGAAGCTTGAAATCATTGCAAGAGCAACTGAAAGGTCTGTTGCAGGTTCATCAAGACGTAGGCCGCCGACAACGTTTATATATGCATCGCAGTTATTCATAAAGAAGCCTGCTCTTTTTTCAAGTACGGCAAGAAGCATAGACATTCTGTTGTAATCAAAGCCTGTTGCCATACGGCGAGCGTTGCCGTAATTTGAAGCAACCACAAGTGCCTGAACTTCGGCAAGAATAGGTCTGCTGCCTTCCATAACACAAGCAATGCAGGTACCTGCGGTGTTTTTCGGTTTGCCTGAAATAAGCATAAGCGACGGATTCGGTACCTCCGAAAGACCCTTATCAAGCATTTCAAATACACCAATTTCGTTGGTTGAGCCGTATCTGTTTTTAACTGCACGCAGAATTCTGTAAGACAAATGTCTTTCACCCTCAAAATATAGCACGCAGTCAACAATATGTTCAAGTACCTTTGGACCTGCAATATTGCCGTCTTTGTTGACGTGACCGACGATAATAGTGGGTATTCCAAGATCCTTTGCACAGTGCATAAACATATTTGTTGATTCTCTGACCTGTGTGACACTGCCCGGTGAAGATGAAATTTCAGAAACGCTCATCGTCTGGATTGAGTCAACAATTATAAGGTCAGGTTTGTCTGATTTAACGTATTCAACAATGCTCTGAACGTCGGTCTGGCACATAATAAAAAGGTTATCTGTTGTCACGGCAAGACGCTTTGCACGCAGTTTTATCTGCCTTGCGGATTCTTCACCCGTAACGTATAAAACACGCAGATTTTCGCCCAGATGCTCGCAAATCTGAAGAAGAATTGTTGATTTACCAATACCGGGATCACCGCTTAAAAGAACAAGCGAACCCTTAACAATGCCGCCGCCGAGAACACGGTCAAGCTCGGTCATACCTGTTTTAAAGCGGATTTCATCCTCGGCGCTGATTTCATTTATCGTCTGCGCATAAACCGATTTAACGGCAACCTTGGCTGCTTTTTGCTGTGTCGGAGTTCTGATATCTTCCTCCATGCAATTCCATTCGCCGCAACCGGGACAGCAACCGTACCATTTTGCACTTTCATATCCGCACTCGGTGCAGATATAAATTGATTTTGTTTTACCTGCCATTTAGCGTCACTCCGTTGAGTTAATATAATCAATAATTCCCATAGCCGCAAAAAACGCAATCTGCCGCTGATAAGCTTCGTTTGCAAGAAGCTTTGCTTCGCGTTCATTTGAAAGAAAACCGCACTCAAGCATAATTGCAGGTACACTTGTGTGATTAAGCAGATATATTTCTTTGCCGCTTTTTTTGATTTCTCGGGTATTGCCTTTTTGCTGATTTAATATTATTGAACTTCTGACGGCGTTTGCAAGTTTCTCCGATTCAGGGTTGTTGCCCGAATAAAAAACCTGTGCGCCGCTGTATTTCTCCTGTGTAAAAAAATTCTGATGAATGCTGACAAACAAAGCATCGGGCGTAGATTCAATAATCTGAAGCCTGTTTTTAATATCGGAAACCTTCTGATTTCTAATGCCTTCAATACCTTCGCTGTGTATTGAAATATCGCTAACTCTTGTCATAACAGTTTTAATGCCGAACGAATTAAGAATATCGCGCATCATCAAAGCAATTTTGAGATTTATGTCTTTTTCAAGAATACCGTCCGAAGACTGTGTGCCGCCGTCAATTCCGCCATGGCCCGCATCAATCACAACCGTATAATTTGTTTTACCGTTTAAAGAAGCAGACAATGCTGATTCTTTTTGCCAAAAATAGAACAAACCTGAAACCAGCACAGAGAATATAAGAACAAGCGAAGTAATAAGTACGGCTTTCGCTTTAAAGCCTGATGAAACTATTATTTTCATTTAATCAGCCCCATAATCTTTTTATAAAAATATATGAAGCCTGATTAAAGTTTATTTCAAAGAATTGATTCTTCGGTAGTCAATATAATCCTGCAGAATAACAACCGCCGCAACTTGGTCGACAACCGCTTTTCTTTTTTTACCTCTTGTGTTTGTAACGTTAAGTGCGTTGTGAGCTGTAACGGTAGTAAGCCTTTCGTCCCTCATAACATGGTCAATACCTGTCAATTCAGTCAACTGCTGTGCAAATTCCGTGCATTTAACAGCCCTGTCACCGATTGATGAATCCATATTTTTGGGCAGACCTACCACAAAAAGCTCCGGTTTATGCTGCTCTGCAAGCTTTGATATTTCTGCAAGGAGTAAATCTGATTTTCTCTGTGTGATAACACACACTGGCGATGCAAGCATTTCAAATTTATCGCATACCGCAACGCCTGTTCGAACGTCTCCGTAATCAATTGCCATAATTACCATTTGATTCACCTTATAAACAGCGGAGTTTGCACCAAACAAACTCCGCCCTTGAATTTATTGAATTATTTCATTAACAATACCGCCGACAATGTTATCAACAATGCCGCCGCCATCGCCAGGTGTTACAGGTGCAGCCGTGCATGAAGTGCAGGTTTGCGGTACTTTATTGATTTTGTACCAGCCTGAACTTGTTGAGCCGCAATTGGGTCCTGCAATATTACCGCTTGATGTGCAATAAGTCTTTTTAACGGTACCGCTGCTCTTGGGAAATTCCTTTTCAGGCAAATCCTTATGAATGCGGTCAAATACGGTTATAAATATCTCACCACACGGGTTCACATCAACGTGAAGTCTTTCAGGGATATCAAAACCAACCCAGACAGCCGCAACATAATGAGGTGTACCTGCGCAGAACCAACGGTCCATATTGTTTGAGGTTGTACCTGTTTTGGCAATAATCTGGAAGTCACGAACGTTGGAACCCTTACCGTAGTAGCTTGTATCTACGGTCTGAAGAAGTTCGCACATAATGTCTGCAGTCTCTTCTGACATAGCTCTCTGGCAAGCAGGTTGTTCGTTAGAAAGAATAACTTTATCGCCCTTGCTGTTTGTTACTTTATAATATGAATAGGGATAATAATAAACACCAAGGTTGCCGAAGGTTGCGTAAGCAGCAGCCATTTCAACGGTAGTTGCGCCTTCATAAAGAGCACCGGTTGCAAGCGGTGCAAGCTGTATATCTTCTTTCTTATTGAGGTTGGAAAGATGGAATCTGTCCTTAAGATATGCAAAAGATGTTTCAGGTGTCAGATTGTATTTTATAATTCTTGCAGGAACTGTGTTGTGTGACTGCTGAATGGCGTATCTGACGGAAACGTTTTTACCGGAACCTTTTGTGCCGTTTACGTTCTGCGGCCAAAGTTTACCGTTAATGGCAATGGCCTTATCAAGAACCATTGAAGAATAATGGCAAAGGTCAAGGTCAATAGCAGGTGCGTAGCATGAAATAGGCTTGATTGTTGAACCGGGCTGACGGTAGGAATTGGCAGCTCTGTTAAGACCGCGGTTTTCTGTTTTTTCGCCTGCCTGACCGACTATGGCAACAACTCTGCCTTCATAGTCCATAATAGTCATCGCTGACTGAACGGGAGTGTCATCCTTATCACTTACAAGGTCTGGGAAATTGATTCTGTTGACATAAACCTCTTCGAGCTCTGCCTGAACCTTAAGGTCAACTGCAGCATAAATTTTAAGACCGCCGTAATAAATCTGGTCAATTGCCTGCTGTCTGGTGATATTATCCTTTTCCATAAGATCATCACGAACGCTCTGAATTACATAGTCAACATAGAAGCTGTTGATCTTCTTTTCTTCTTCAACAACAGGCTTGTCGTCCTTGGGAACGTATTTATCACTGTTAGTGAAAATAATTTCATACTCACAGGCCTCTTTATATTCCTCAGCAGTCAGCGCACCGTTTGCATGCATCTGCTTAAGACAATAAAGCATACGGTCTCGATTGTTTTCAGGATAAAGAAGCGGATTGTTCTTTGTCGGTTTCTGTGTAATGGCAGCAATTGCGGCACATTCAGCGGCATTGAGTTCTGAAACGTCTTTGCCGAAATACTTTTCACTTGCCGTTTTAACACCGTAGCATCCGCTGCCGAGATAAAGAGTGTTAAGATAAGCCTCAACAATCTGGTCCTTTGTGTAATGCTTTTCAAGATTGAGAGCGTGAATGATTTCGTTATATTTTCTGACTATGGTAACCGAGTTTTCGTTTGTCAGGTTTTTGATAAGCTGCTGTGTGATTGTTGAACCGCCCTGACCCACGTTTGAAGGCTTAACTATAACGCCTATTGTTCTCTTCCAGTCAACACCCTGATGAGTTTTAAAACGGGTGTCTTCAAGAGCAATAAATGCATTCTGCATATGTGGTGAAATATCATCAAGATCAACCCAGATTCGGTTTTCTTCACCATGAAGTCGGGCAAGCTCGACAATTTTACCATCCTCATCATAAGCATAAATAAAAGATGTCTGGCTCTGCTCAAGCTTATATTCATCAAGGTTAATAAGCAGCTCACCGTTCACTTTTGAAGTAGCACTGAAAAGAACATATGATGCAACCACAAAAACCGAAAGCAAAAGTACGCAAACAACACCGAGAAAAGCAAGAGCTGTTCCTTTAACACCCTTTTTAGCATAAGTGCCGAAGCTTACTTCGCCTTTGTTGTTTGTCTTATTTGATTTCGGTTGTCTGTTTGCGGGTGGTTTTGCATTTGAGCCTGAAGGCATTCTGTTATTGTAATCAGAAGGATTAGGCATATTTTAAACCTCCTTACCATTCCATAATTTACTTATATAATAAAATAATTAACAGTTTATTATGTGTATGTAAAAAATCAGTTATTCTCTGAAAAAAGATTTCAGTTCGTCAATCTGTGATTTAAGATTCGTTATATCTTGGTTGTCCGCTTGTTCGGGCATCTCTTCATCAGCTTCAACAGAGTTGTCAACGTTTTCATCTGCATTATTGTCGTCTATCAACGATTCAGCTGTGTCGTCAGCTTCAATATAACCTTCATCAGCAAATTCTTCAACAGAAACAACACCAATTCTATCGGCAACAAGACCCAGCTTCAAAGCAATCTCTTTAACAAGAATTTCGTTCTGCGCCTCAAGAGATTTAATACGTTTAACTGCATCTGCATATGCAGTTTCGGCAAAAGTAATTCTTTCTTCTAGATTTGCAATGTAATAATCTGTCTGCTCAATGTTATAACCGTGAGAGCAAATTTCAAGTGATGACTTATACATAAAATCAACCTCTGATAATTATTTCATTTTTTTACCGTATTTAATCTGATTTATAAGGAAAGCGAAAAGAATTATTATAAGCCACATCGGCAGAAAAGCAAGAAGTATCAACGCAAATCCAATGACAATTGCAGGACCTTTTTTGCTTTTTCTGACAGTCTGTTTCTTTTCGGGCATCTTAATTTTTTCGCCATACTCCCCTTCTGAAATATAAGGATAAACGGGAAGCTCGGAATTATATGAATCAAAGCCGCTCTTATAAAGCAGCGGTTCAACAAGCGATGCCGCATCGGGCACAACCTTGATAATCTTTTTTAAATCAACGCGCACAGTTTTTAATATGCTGTCGATTATATTAAGAAAACCGATTGTGATTTTATAAGTAGGTGTTTCAGGCGGATATTTGCTTTCGCCGCCATATAGATTGAGAACAAGCTCGGCAATAAGGTCAACAACTTTTCTGTCCTTGATATCGGCATAATCAGCTTTTTTAAGACCCGTTTCTTTTTTAGTCCATTTAGCAACTGTGCCGACCGTCAAGGAATTGAGAAGCTTGAAGATAGGTTTGATAATCCAGCCGAATTTATAAATAACCTTGGGTTTAATACTGATTGAAACAGCCATATCTGCAAGTTTTTCAATATCCTTGCCTGCAGTTTCAATCATACCTTTGATTGTACCGATTAGCTGATTTTCAAAAACGTCATTAAGGCTGATACCGGCTTTTTTATAGCTTTCAGGTTCTCTGACGTAAACCGTTGAAGCCGTTACAGATTCCTCATCAGGCTTGATATCAAGATAACGGATAACACCGGGATAGCCGATAGGTGTACCTGTGCAGATATCATAAATAACGTTGCCTCTTTCGCTCTGTGCAACTGAAATATCGTGAATATGAGTATGACCGGTAATTATATACTGAATGCCGATATCGGCAAGCTGATAGAGTCGCTGCTCATAATCGCCAAGCATATCGCCTTTGCCGATAATTTCATAAATGGGTGACGGTGCAATCAGCGGATGGTGAGTCATGGCAATAATAAACTGACCCTCACTGCGTGCCTTTTCTGCTTGCTCTGTTATCCACGCAAAGCACTCATCAGAAAAACCGCTCTTTCCGTTTAAATTACTGTCATCGTTAAGTGCAAAAAGCCTGTAACCGTCAGCAAGCTGAACGATATATGACATACTTTCGCGGTGAACGGCAATAGCTTCATCGGGACCGAATTCACGGTACATATCAAAAAGCATATCACGGGTGGCTGTAGGAGTTTTGATAATGTTGTCACCGTCATAGGCATTGGTTTCACCGTTGCCCCTGAAATCATGGGTTGCGGTTATAACGTAAACCCTCATACCTTTGCTCTTTAAATTACGGAATCTCTGAATAATCTCTTCATGAGCCGTCAGCTCGCCGTCGGCAGTAATATCACCGCTGACAAGAAGAATATTGCTTTCTTTTTCATCAAGAATCTGCTCAAAAGCCGTGTCAAGAACTTCGCCGCTTTCTGCAAGCAGCTTCTGGCTTTTTGATTTGGCTTTTTCATATGCACTTCCGCTTGAACCGCTTTTGAGTGAATAATAATGCGTATCGGTCAGAACAGCAAGCTTCAAAGGCTTTTTATTCATTTATTTCTCATTCCTTTTTGCAATTTCAACAAGGTTGCGGTAACTGATTGCCATTGATTCTCTAGGGTCAATTTCGCATATGTCCTGCTCAATAACTATATACTGAACACCGCTTTTTTTGCAGGTATTATAAATAACGTCAAGATTAAGGTTACCGGTTCCGACCTCAACAAACTTTGGGGTGTGCCCGTTGATGCCGTAATCTTTGAAATGGCAGACTTTCATTCTGCCTGCTATCTTTTCGATATATTCGGCAGGATTCACGCCGCCAAACTGGAACCAGTATGTGTCGCCGATAAAGCTGAACTCTTCGGGTTTTGTATCTTCAATGAGAACGTCAAAAATTCTTCTGCCGTTGTCAAGCTTTGCAAATTCAAAAGCGTGGTTATGATAAGCAAACTGCAAACCGTTATCGTGCATTCTTTTGCCTATTTCGCTTGTGATTTTGATAAATTCCTTAAGGCTATCGGCGTCCTTGCGGAATTCATCAGGCATACCGCCAATGCCAAGAGTGTCGCAACCGAGCATCTTGTGCTCTTTCATAACGGTATCAAGGTCTGTGCGCATTCTGTCAAATGAGGTATGAGTAACACAAACGTCCATATTATATTTTTCGCAAAGATAAGCAACCTTTTCTGCAGGAATAGGTCCTATGCCCGAAATCTGAATAACATTGATACCGATGCTGTTGAGATATTTAAAGGTTGCCTCGCAATCCTCATAATTCTGAATATAATCACGCAACGTATAAAGCTGAGCGCCGAGTTTGATTTTGCTCATAAACACACCTCCGCATATATTTATTACATTATATAACTAATTACAGAATAATGCAAGAATTTATTTGATTTATAAGCTGTAAACATCATTATTTTTGTTGCTATAACATATATATTAATCAAATAACCGATACGGGGTGTTTATTTGCTCAGTTTACTGACTGCATTAATCTCCAAAGGTCTGCTGTTTTTCGCTCTGCACATAAGAAACGGCAACTCCTTTCCTTCTGCTCTAAATTCAAAGGAAGAGCAAAAACTTATCAATGAATATAAAAATGGCAGTGTTGAAGCTAAAAACAAGCTGGTTGAACATAACCTACGTTTAGTAGCTCATATCGTAAAAAAATATTATTCTGAAAATGAAGAACAGGATGATCTGATTTCAATCGGAACAATCGGTTTAATTAAAGCAATCAATTCATTTGACGATACCAAAGGAATAAAACTCGCAACATTTGCTTCAAGATGTATTGAAAATGAGATACTAATGTATTTCAGAAGTAAAAAGAAAAACTCGCAGGAAATATCAATCAGCGAACCGATTGACATTGACAGCGAGGGCAATCCACTGACTCTGATTGATATAATCAGCCGCGATGATGATATAGCCGACGATATCGACCTTAAAATAAAATCCGAAAAGCTTTACCGATTTATCGAAGAAATCAAAGATGAGCGTGAAAAAACTATTATTATATTGCGTTACGGTTTATATAACACTGTTCCGCTTACTCAGAATCAGGTTGCTAAAAGGCTTAATATTTCCCGTTCTTATGTGAGCAGAATCGAAAAGAAGATTATTGAAAAGCTTCGAAAAAAATTTGATATATAAAAAGAACCGCTCAAACGAGCGGTTCAATCAGTTATTAAAGAAGAAAAAGGAAAAGAAGGTTAGCGCCGAGTGAAACAACAAAGAACACAACAGCAAGAATCTTTGTGATGAGAACAAGCTTGCTTTCGATTGTCTTGCCCTTATTCTTGCCGAGGAATGTGTCAGCGCCGCCTGCAATTGCACCTGAAAGACCTGCTGAACGACCTTCCTGAAGAAGAACGATAGCAATAAGAGCAATTGAAGTGATAATAAGAGAAATGCCTAAAACATATTCATACCAAACCATGAATACTGACCTCCAAAAAATTAATGTACTAAAGGATTTTAACACACAAAATCTATAATTGCAAGATGTTTTTTAATTAATTTACAAAAATTTCTATGAATTTAAAAGAAAAAAACGCTAATTATAGTTTTGCAGACCAAAATCACGTGCGTTTGCTGATTTAAATCTGCTTAGAACCGTTCGGAGCTTCCTGCTTCGGGCGGTTCACGGTTTTATTCTTCGCCGAACAAAGTTATCTGCTCCGCTTCGTCATCAGCACTCAAAAGTGCACCTGCTGCCGGCAGATTTTTTGCTTTATATCTGTGAGGCTTTACAAACTCACCTTCACGGTAGAGCCTTGCTTTGATGACACGCTGACCCTTTTTAAGAGTAATAACTCCTACGCCGATAGTGTCCTTGGTTGTTTTAGGCAGAATAACCGCAGAATTAAAAAGCAGATGTCGGCCTGCCGACGATGTAACAACAAAATCAGTATCAGCTGTAATGTGAACAATGTCCGCAAGCACAGCTTTATCGGAATATGCTTTAATCAGCTTCTTGCGCTTGGTAACGGTCTGATATGCACTCATATCAACCTTTGCCACTTTACCGTTTTCAAAGAAGAAGAGCATATATCCGCTGTAATCGCTTGTCACCGCCATATAAACAGGCACTTCGCCCTCTTCCATTTCAAGCTTTGCGGCAACAAAATCGCCAAGTACACTTGCCTTTGTATCATCAAAGAATGCAGCGTTCGTTTTGTAAACCTGCTGCTTATTTGTAAAGAACAGCAGCTCTTTTGCGTTTGTTGTTTCAAATGTCTGAATGATTTCATCACCGTCTTTGAGTTTATGAACGGCACTCATACGCAGTGAAAGAGGAGTTATCTTTTTGAAATAGCCTTCTCTTGTAAAGAAAAGATGAACGGGATAATCGGGAACTTCTTCCTCAACCGTTGCTTCAACAATCTCTGCAGAATAAATAATCTCCGTTTTTCTGGGCTTCGCATATTTCTTTATGACCTCTTTGAGCTCATAAATTATAATCTGCTTGATGCGTTTGGGGGTTGCAAGAATATCTTCAAGGTCTTTAATTGCGGTTTCAAGCTTTTCGATATCCTGCAAACGTTTGATAATATATTCTCTGTTAAGATGACGGAGTTTGATTTCGGCAACATATTCAGCCTGAATCTTGTCGATTTTGAAGCCGATCATAAGGTTGGGAACAACCTCACTCTCTTCTTCGGTGTTGCGGATAATCTTGATTGCCTTATCGATATCAAGCAATATTTTTTCAAGACCTCTGAGCAGGTGAAGTCTGTCTTTTGCTCGTTTAAGGTCAAAAGCAGTTCTTCTTCTTACACATTCGCTTCTGAATTCAATCCACTCGTTAAGAAGCTCTTTCACGCCAAGCACTCTGGGTGTGCCGTTGATAAGAACGTTGAAATTACAGGAAAAAGTATCCTGAAGCGGAGTTGATGCGTAAAGCTTATTCATAAGCTTATCGGGATCAGCGCCTTTTTTGATGTCGATTGTGATTTTAAGACCGCTCAGGTCAGTTTCATCACGGATATCATTGATTTCTTTGATTGAGCCAAGCTTTACTTTTTCAATAATCTTGTCAATAATCGCTTCAGATGTTGCGGTGGGCGGGATTTCGGTTATCTCGATGCAGTTATTGGACTTATCGTAATTATATTTCGCCCTTACCCTAAAACCTCCCCTGCCGGTGCGGTAGATTTCTTCAATCTGTTCCCTATTATAGACAAGCAGACCGCCGCCGGCAAAATCAGGCGCAAGGAGAGTGTCAGCCACTTCGTGCTTGGGGCTTTTAAGAAGTTCAATTGTGGTTTTACAAACTTCTTCAAGATTAAAAGAGCAGATAGAACTTGCCATACCTGCAGCAATACCCGTGTTTGCATTAACAAGCACACTGGGGAAAGTAACAGGCAACAGAGCAGGCTCTTTCATTGTATTGTCAAAGTTATCAACCATATCAACGGTATCCTTGTCGATATCGGAAAACAACTCTGCGCAGATTTTTTCAAGCTTCGCTTCAGTGTAACGTGAAGCCGCCCACATCATATCTCTTGAAAATGCTTTACCGAAGTTACCTTTTGAATCAACGTAGGGATGCAGAAGTGCCTCATAACCCTTTGAAAGACGAACCATTGCATCATAAATGGCAGCATCGCCGTGGGGGTTAAGCTGCATAACCTGACCTACAATTTTAGCCGACTTTGCTCTCGGACCGCTCAAGAGACCCATTTTATACATCATATAAAGAATTTTACGGTGAGAAGGCTTGAAGCCGTCAATTTCAGGAATAGCACGGCTCAGAATAACACTCATTGCATAGGGCATAAAGTTATATTCAAGCGTGTCAACAATCGGCTGGCTCACAACTTCGCCGGCACCGAGAATGTGTGTTTTATCATCAAGCTTTCTGAGCGAAGCGGTGATATCGTTATTCTTTTTTTTGGCCATAATTTTAATCTCCGTTTCGTCAGTTTAAGATACATCGGTCATTTCAATATAGAGATGACCGTTCTCTGTAATATAATCTTTTCTGCCTGCAAGGTTATCGCCAAGCAGAAGGTCAAATTTTTCGGCAGTTTCTTCTGCCATTGAGGGTTCAATTTTGATAAGACGTCTTGTTGTGGGATTCATTGTGGTGAGCGACATCATATCAGGGTCGTTTTCGCCAAGACCCTTTGAGCGCTGAATTGTATACTTTTTGTTGCCGATTTGCTCAAGAGCATCGGTTTTTTCTTTTTCTGAATATGCAAACCACGTTTCATCTCCGCAGGTGATTTCATAAAGCGGTGATTCGGCAATGAAAACCTTACCTTCCTCAAAAAGTGTGGGCATAAGTCTGTAAATCATTGTGAGAATAAGAGTTCTGATGTGGAAACCGTCAACATCGGCATCGGTACAGATAATAATCTTGCTCCAGCGAAGCAAATCAATGTTGAAGGAAATCATATCCTTGCCGGATTTATGCTTTGAAGGCACTTCAACGCCGCAGCCGATTACCTTGATAAGGTCGGTGATAATATCGCTTTTAAAAATGCGGTCATATTCGGATTTGAGGCAGTTAAGGATTTTACCTCTGACAGGAATAATTGCCTGGAATTCGGCATTTCTGGACTGCTTACAGGCACCGAGAGCCGAATCACCCTCAACGATAAAAAGCTCACGCAATTCAGGGTCTTTGCTTCGGCAATCAACAAATTTCTGTATTCTGTTTGTAAGATTGCTGACGTTCTGAATCAGAGATTCTTTCATACCCTGTCTTGTTTTTTCTGCCTTGACACGGCTTCTCATATTGATAAGAACCTGATCGGCAATCTTATTGGCTTCAAGCGGATTTTCAATGAAATAAATCTCAAGCTGGTGCTTTATGAAGTCAGTCATTGCTTCCTGAATGAATTTATTTGTGATGGCTTTTTTGGTCTGGTTTGCATACGAAGTCTGCGTAGAGAAAGAAGAAATAACAAGTACAAGGCAATCTTCTATATCCTGAAAGCTTATCTTGCTGTCACTCTTCTGATATTTATTATTCTGCTTGAGATACTGGTCAATCTGTGCAACAAAACCAAGTCTTGTAGCTTTATCGGGCGAGCCGCCGTTTTCAAGAAAGCTGGAGTTGTGGTAAAACTCCTTAAGCTGAACTTTATTTGAGAAAGTAAGCGAAATGTTCATCTTGAGCTTATAATCCGCCAAGTCCTCACGGTCACGACCGACGGCATCGCCCTGCCACGTCTGAACAGAAGTGAGAGCATTTTCACCAACGCATTCTTTAACATAGTCCTCAATGCCGTTTTCGTAGATATACTCATAAGTTTCAAATCCTTTGCCGACTTGATTCTTAAGAATAAATCTTACACCTGCATTGACAACAGCCTGTTTTTTTAGAGTATCCTGAAAATATTCAAGCGGAATATCGATATCGGTAAAAACGTCAAGATCGGGCAGCCATTTGATTCTTGTACCCGTATCCTTTTTGGGATAGTCCTCTTTTATCATATCGCCGACTATGAAACCTTTTTTAAAGTTCAGCAGATATCTGTAACCGCCTGTGTGAACTTCAGCCTCCATATAGTCAGACGCAAACTGTGTTGAGCAAAGACCCAGACCGTTAAGACCAAGTGAATATTCATAACTGCCGTTATTATTGGTATCGTACTTACTGCCTGCGTACATTTCGCAGAAAGCAAGCTCCCAGTTATAACGCTTTTCTTTATTGTTATAGTCAACAGGCAGACCTCTGCCGTAGTCCTGAACTTCAATGGAATGGTCAGCATAGCGCGTAACAATAATCTTGTTGCCGTAGCCTTCACGTGCTTCGTCAATTGAGTTGGAGATAATTTCAAATGCGGCATGCTGACAACCGTCAAGACCGTCGGAGCCGAAGATAACGGCAGGTCTTTTTCGCACCTTGTCGGGACCTTTTAGCAGGGTCATACTTTCATTATTGTATTCGGGTTTTTTAGCCATCCGGTTAATCCTCCCTGAAAAGCAAATTTTTACAAATACCATTATACCACATCTTGAATCAATGTCAAGTCAAAGCACAACTTATAGTAAGAAAAAAAGCATCGGAATTTATCTCCGATGCTCGTAATTTATCAAATTTTAAGCAAATACCGACTTCTTTTTGCCGTTTTTATTAACGGGATGTTCTTTGATTCTGACAATGTAATCAATGTTTATACTTTCATTGCCGTCTTTAGTCTTAACGGTAATCCAGTTATCATTGAGACTTGTAACGTTACCCTTGATTACAGTGCTTGAATTTGAAAGAAAAATAATGCAGTCTTTACTGACATATTCTTTGATAATCTCGTTCATACGTTTATTACCTCTTCTGTTTTTCTTGCGTTTGATAATTCTCTGAATGCTCTGCCTTTTTGTTTCAATAGCAATCATCAGCAGAACCAAAAATATAATAAAATAAGTTGGATAAAAAGCAGGACTCAAAGTATAACACCGCCCTTGCGTTCCATACGCAGATATGAACCTGCAGGAATTTCAAACGGACAGTCGAAGCTGAGCTTCATCATCGGGTGCGGAGCGTTGTCAATCTGTTCACCGTCGCCATTCTTTAAATTATTAACGGTTACTTTAACGGGCTCAACACCTTTAATCATAACCTCAAGCTCATCGCCCTCAAAGAAACGGTTACGCTGTGAGGCGTAAAGAACGCCATCTTTCCAATCCTCCGCAATTGCGGCAACGTCAAACTCTCTTACATATCCGCCTCTGTAAAAAATCTGTGCATCGTCCATAGGCGTGGAATAATAAAAGCCTGTGCAATACTGACGGTTACTTGCTCTTCTGACCTCTTCAACAACCCATTGTTCAGGCTTATAAAGAGGGTCAAAGCCTGATTTTTCGTAACCGTCAATCGCACACCTGTAAGCATTAACGGAAACCGCTGTATAATAAGCGGATTTCGCTCTGCCTTCAATTTTAAAGCTGCCGATACCAGCCTGTGCAAGCTCCGCAACGTGTTCAATAAGACACATATCTCTTGAATTCATTATGTAAGTGCCAGTTTCGTCCTGCTCAACAGGAAAATATTCGCCTGGGCGTTTTTCTTCAAGCAAAGCATAACGCCATCTGCAGGGTTGTGCACAGTCGCCCCTGTTAGAATCTCTACCTGTCATATAGTTGGACAAAAGACATCTCCCCGAAAACGAAACGCACATAGCGCCGTGAACAAAGCTTTCAATTTCAAGCTCTTTAGGAGTTTTTGCTCTGATTTCGGCAATCTCTTCAAGAGAAATTTCTCTTGCGGTAACAATTCGCTTAGCACCCATATCGTAAAAAGCGCGAGCGGCTGCATAATTTGTTATGCCTGCCTGCGTTGAAATATGAACATCAACGTCGGGGGCATATTTTTTGATAAAGCCGAGCACACCGATATCCGTTACGATAAACGCATCAACTCCGCTTGCCTTTGCATATTCAACAAAGGCAGGCAGAGCATCAAGTTCGTTGTTTCTGGGTACTGTGTTGCAGGTCAGATAGACTTTAACACCGTTTTTATGAGCAAGATTACAGGCTGATTTTAAATCGTCACCGCCGAAACTTGCAGCTGCGGTGCGCATGCCAAACCTGTCAGAACCCAGATAAACGGCATCTGCGCCGTATTCAATTGCGGCGCAAAGCCTTTCGTTATCACCTGCAGGTGCAAGAAGCTCAGGTTTAAGGAAATTATTCATAAATCATTACTCCGGAGTGTAAGTCGGGGGCCAAGCGGGCTTAGG
>JAZNBM010000112.1:0-18551 GCA_045587045.1 Acutalibacteraceae bacterium
GCTGTGGGGTCAAAGCCGATATAGAAAACTGCCTTGCCGTTATTGATAAGGTCTCTGATTTCTTTTTCGTCTGTAACCTGTGCAATAAGACCTCTTGCAACAAGTTCTTCATAAATCTGCATATTAAAAACATCCTTTCGATATTGTTTACATAATAAACTTTATTGAGTATACATTATCATAGATTATTTTGTCAATGGTTATCAGCCAAAATGCTTTTCGACCGCTTTAAGCCATTCTTCCGCAATAATCATATGTCCCGCTATGCTCGGGTGAGTGCCGTCCCATATAAAATATTCAATTCTGGAACGTGATGCGTGTTCGCTGATTTTATCATAAAGAGGAACAAAAGCACAGCCGTAATCTGCGGCGATCTTTCGTGTTGCCGCTCTGATAAGCTCGTTTGCCTCGTTACGGTATGCAACGGAATCCTCCGGGTCATTGCTGTCGGGTCTTTTGAAAGGACCTTCCACACCGTCGGGATGGGGCGAATTTTTATAAGAATAATCTGACTTATCAAGCGGAAAGTAAAAGGGCTCACAAATGATAATTTTTATGTCTCCAAGTTCTTTTCTTGTGATTTCAAGAATCTCACGAAGATTCTTTTCGTGCCTGAGAGCAGCTTCCTGAGGCGGTATTTGGGCAAAATAGCCGTAACCGCCGTCATTGACACCGACGAGTATACTGAGAATTGTCGGTTTATTATCGATAACGTCTGCCTGCCATTTTTCAAGCAGACCCTCTGCATTCTCGCCCGAATAGCCTTTGTTGATAAATTTAGGCATATTTTCTGCATTATCCAGAGCCAGTCTGCCTGCAACAATGAACTGATATCCGTGACCCATTATGTGGTTGCAGTCCATTGATTTGCCGCGGTTACCGTCTGTTATTGAGTCACCTGAAAAAAGAATAACTTCATTTTTGCCGAGTTTCATATTTTCACCTTAAGTATTTTAATATTTCATATGCGTTTTTCGCATCGTTTTCAAAATCAATTACGTCTGCTTCTATGGAGCAGGTTTCAACACCTGCCTCTTTGAGATATTTAAAGAATTCCGCCTGACTGAAAGTATCGTTCGCGGCAGGATAGATTCTCTTTTTGCCTGTTTCGGGCTCAGGGGCGGGATTTGAAGTGTGTGCGTGAACCATAAAATCTTTATATGCGACAAGTTTTTTCAAGTCCTCATTCTGCACAAACATATGCGCAACGTCAGCCAGAACCTTAATAAACGGAGAATTAACCGCTTTTGCAATTTTCACGCCGTCATCAACCGTATTGACTGCATTGCATTCTTCAGGCCGCAGAGGTTCAATTGCAACGGGCAGATTATATTTTTCCGCAACAGGCACAACGAAATTTTTGAGAAAATCAACGATCTCTGCCCTGCCCTGCTCAAGGGGCATACCGTCGGGTATTCTGCGTGCCGCTGATGAGCCGAAAACAAGATAGTCAAGACCAAGCCGGCTTGCTTTTGAAAATAACGTTTCAAGATATTCGCTGATTGCTTTTTCATCTTTTTCCTGACCTACAACACGCAGTGAGATAAAGCAATTCGCCGCAAGCGTGGGCAAACCGACAGCTTTGATTGCTTCGATTTTTTCATCATCGGCTCTTGCTATTTCCTGACAGTGCAATTCTGCAAAATCATAGCCGAGAGCCTTGATATATTTCATTTTTTCAATATCTGTTCCGCAACACACACCGATTTTCATTATTGAATATCACCTTTTTCTTTAGCATTGAGAAGCATCTCTTTTGCAGTTTCAAGCTGGAGTGCCGTTACGCCGTCACCTGCAGTGATTCTGGCAATTTCAGCCGCTCTCTGTTCAAAACCAAGCGGAGTGATGCTTGTGTATGTTTTTGAATCTTCAACGGATTTGCGTATTTTCATATGAACGTCTGCCTGTGCGGCAATACGCGCAAGATGGGTTACACAAATAACCTGTCTGCCCTTTGAAACCTGACAAAGCTTGAGGGCAATTTTTTCCGCCGCCGAGCCGCTGACACCTGCATCGATTTCGTCAAAAATGAGTGTTCCTATATCGTCCTTGTCCGAAAGAACATTTTTGATGGCAAGCATAATTCTTGAAAGCTCGCCGCCCGATGCAATTTTTGCAATCGTTCGGGGCTCCTGACCCGGATTGGCACTGATAAGGAATTCGATTGCATCAGCACCTTTTGAGGTGAGTGCTGTTGCCTTGCGGTCAACAACAAACACAACCTTGGGCATATCAAGGAATTCCAGCTCCGCCTTGACAGCTTTTTCAAAAGCTCTTGCAGCAGTCATTCTGCTTTCTGTCAGGTTGGCAGAAAGCTCTTTGATTTTATCAGATAGTGCATAAAGCTTTTCTTCAAGCTCACCTATGCGCTCATCGGATATTTCAATCTCTGCCTTTTCGGCGGTGATTTTTTCAAGATAAGTGAGAATATCGCTCTCCTGCGCGCCGTATTTCATTGAAAGGCGATATAAGAAATCGAGCCTTTCATCAATTTCCGACAGCCTTGAGGGATTATAATCAAAACCTTCGCTCAGTTTTCCGAGCTCTGCGGATAAATCAGCAAGCTCATAAGAAAGACCGCGCAGACCCAGAGCGGTTTTTTCTGCTTCTGAATAATATTTGGCGGCAGTTTCAGCATCCTCTGCACACTCTTCAAGACCGGCAAGAATGCCTTTTTCACTTGAGATGGCAGCATAAGCTCTCTGCAAAGCCTTTACCACCTTGCCGCTGTTAGCAAGAAGTGTTTTTTCTTTATTTAGTTCTTCTCTTTCGCCGACTTTAACATCAGCTTCAGTTATTTCATTAATCTGGAAATTAAGATAATCAAGCCTTGCCGTTTTTTCATCACGGGTATCATAAAGCGAATCAAGTTCTTTTTTGACCGAAACAAGCTGCGTAAAAACCTTTTTGTATTCAGCACGCAGTTCTTCGTTTTCGGCAAGCTTATCGATAAATCCGCAATGCTTTTCGGGAGAAAGAAGCGACTGATTATCGTGCTGACCGTGAATATTTATCAACTGTGAGCCGATTTCCCTGAGCACCGAAGCTGTAACCGCACAACCGTTGACCCTGCAAGTATTTTTACCTGCAGAACTTAAGCGGCGGCTGAGCGTAACAGTGCCGTCGGGAAGCTTTTCGATACCTACCTCGTCAAGAATATCTTCAACACTCTGCGAAACGTCGCAAAATTCAGCATAGACGGATGCGTTTTCGCAGCCGGATCTGATAAGTTCCCTTGAGGTACGTTCACCGAGAGCGGCATTGATTGAATCAATAATGATTGATTTACCTGCACCCGTTTCACCCGTAAGGACATTAAGCCCGGATTCAAAAGAAATCTGAGCTTTCTCGATAACGGCAATATTCTCAATTTTCAAGCCGATAAGCATATGTAGTCTTCCTTAACATTCAAAATCAGCCGATGATATCGGCAATGGCTTCCTTCATTTTTTCTGCGTGCTCGGGTGTTCTGCAAAGAGCAAAAATCGTGTCATCACCTGCAAGTGTACCGACGAGACCTTCCCACTGCATTGAATCCAGAGCGGCACAAGCAGCCTGCGCCATACCTGTGTAGCACTTGACAACAAGTGTGTTGCCGGCGTAGTCGGCATTGATTACGGAATGGCTGAAAATGCTCTTGTATTTGCCGAGAAGCTCGCTTGAATCGCTGCCGCCAACGGCATAACGGCTTCTGCCGAGCTCATCAACCTTTTTGACAAGGCGCAAATCCTTGATATCTCTTGAAATTGTTGCCTGAGTTGTGTCAAAGCCTTCTTCTTTGAGCTTTTCAAGCAAATCTGTCTGGGTCGAAAGGCAATACTGCTCAATAAGTCTGATTATAGTTTCGTGTCTCTTCTTTTTCACGGGTTTCATCCTTTCCTTCAGCGTCTCTGCGCCAGTTTTCTGTATAGAATGTCAATAAAATTCTCTGATTTGATTCTGATAAAGTCTGCCGTGAATTCAGCTGCTTTGATTTCAGCTGTACAGCCCGGCTCGATTATCTGCGGCTCTGCTCCGTCTGCAGAAAGACAGAGAGCCGCATCTTCTGCCGACGAAATGCCGATAACCGCATTCGGTCTGAAAACAAGTGACCTGCCTACAAGCGAGTGGGGACAAATCGGCGTCATAAGTATGCTTTCGAGCTCGGGGTCAACGATGGGACCGCCTGCCGAAAGCGAATAAGCCGTTGAGCCTGTGGGCGTTGCAACAAGCACACCGTCACACAGATAGCTGTTAAAACGGCTGCCGCCCAGTGAAACGTCGATTTCGCCCATACGCTGTTTTTCTTCGTTGGTCACAAGGCAATCATTGACACAGTAATCCGTGCTGATAACCTCGTCACCTTTGAGAACGCTGGCTTTGAGCATAAGACGTTTGTCGAGAGTATAGTCGCCGTCAATCAATCTCGAAAGCAGATGAAGCTCATTATCTTCAAGCCCCGCCATAAAAGCAAGTCTGCCGGCATTGACACCGAGAATGGGTTTGTGGTATTTTGCGGCGGTCTTTGCCGCGTGGATAATTGAGCCGTCACCACCTATGGCAATAACCGCATTACAGTTTTCAAGAGCCTGTGCTTCAGGCTGAAAGGTTGCGTTTGTTGATGAAAAATCAGCCTCATATTCAGGCAAAAAGCTGTAGCTCGCACCAAGAGCATCAAGACTTTTGCAAATTCCGCAGGTTACGGAATATGCTTCTTTTCTTGTGAGATTGGGCATAAGAACAATTTTCATTCAGAGCCCTCCCCCGACGGTTTATCGAGCTTTTCGTGGGATTTGTCGGCAAGCTCGGTTGCAGAGCCGCTCCAGAGCATCTCACCGTTTTCTCTTTTCTCGATAAACATAAGATATTCTATGTTGCCTTCGGGACCTTTGATTGGTGAAAAATCAACGTCAAGCACGGCAAAACCGTTTTCTGCCGCAAATTCCGTTATTTTTGCAATAACGTCTGCGTGCACCGACTTATCCCTGACAACTCCTTTTTTGCCAATGTTTTCTTTGCCTGCCTCAAACTGCGGTTTGATAAGGCAGACTGATTTACCTCCGTTTTTAAGAAGCGTGTGCATAACGGGCAAAATCAGCTTCAGTGATATAAACGATACGTCAACCGAAGCAAAATCGATTTCATCGGGTATCTGTTCCCTTGTAACATATCTGAAATTTGTTCTTTCAAGGTTCACAACTCTTTCGTCACATCTTAACTTCCAGGCGAGCTGACCGTATCCGACGTCAATCGAATAAACCTTTGACGCACCGTTCTGAAGCATACAGTCGGTAAAACCGCCGGTGGAAGCGCCGATATCCATGCAGATGCAATCTTTAAGCTCAAGGCCAAACGCACCGACTGCTTTGTGGAGTTTCAGACCGCCTCTGCTTACATAAGGATTAACCGCACCTCTGACCTCAATAACGTCAGTTTCCTTAACAGTGGCACCGCCTTTGAGTGCCTTCTGACCGTTAAGGTAAACACTGCCTGCCATAATAAGAGCCTTTGCTTTTTCGCGTGTTTCGGCATAACCTCTTTCAAAAACGGCAACGTCAAGCCGCATTTTTTCGCTCATATTGCCGCCTCCTTCTTTATGATAACTGCCATTTTTTCAGCGCTCATTGAGTATTTGTCCATAAGACTCTTAACCGATGCATGCGCTACAAACTCATCCTCAACCGCGGTAAGTTTATATTTGCCTTCAAAACCTTTGAGAAGAAGCTCACAGCCGAATTTTTCGCCTATTCCGCCGCCCTTCATTCCCTCTTCAAAGAAGAATACGTTTTTGCATTTCAGCGCGGATTCAACAGCCTCCTGCGGAAGAGGCTTTATACGGTTAAGCTTTATGATTTTAACATTTTCTGCTTTTGTACCGAGAAGTTCCGTTGCCCGGGCGGCATTAAAAAACAGTCTACCGTAGGTAACAAGAGCATTTTCTGCATTTTCGTTACCGATAATCTCATAATCCCCCGAGCATAAATCGGCATATTCCGTATCCGCAGGCATACATCCTCTGGGATAACGGATAACAACCAGATTGTTGTCTTTATAAAACGCATTATAGAATGCCTTGCTCAGCTCATCATAGGTTGCAGGTGAATAAACGGTTGTGTTTGGTATGCTTTGCACAAGCGAAACATCAAAAAGTCCCTGATGTGTTTCACCGTCCTCGCCGACAAAGCCTGCACGGTCAACGGCAACAATCATTTTTCTGCGCTGAAGAGCACCGTCGTGGATAAGCTGGTCTGCACAACGCTGAAGAAAAGTTGAATAAACCGCAAAAACAGGCAACATTCCGCCTGCAGAAAGACCCGAGCCAAAGGTTACGGCGTGCTCTTCGGCAATGCCGACGTCATAAAACCTGTCTGCGTATTGCTTTGAAAAGCCCTCAAGACCCGTACCAAGAGCCATAGCGGCAGTTATAGCGCAAATACGCTTATCCTTTGCCGCAAAGTCACAGATAATTCTGCCGAACTGCGCAGAATAACTGTCCGACGACTGAGTGGGTTCGCCCGTGTTTATATCGAATTTTGAAATACCGTGAAATTTTTCGGGCGAATTTTCAGCGTGCTCATAACCTCTGCCCTTGATTGTGTTGATGTGGATAACAACAGGTTTTGCGCTGATTTTTGCGCTGTCCATAGCATCGCAAAGTCGACCGATATCGTGACCGTCAACAGGGCCTATATATCTGAATCCGAGATCCTCAAAAAACGAACTTGAATAGATAATGTTTTTGAGTGTGTTTTTTAATTTGAATATGTGGTTTGAAAGAGACTTGCCGACAAGCGGGATTTTTTTGAGTGCCTTCTCTGTCCCTGCCTTAAAGCGGTAGTATTCGGGTTTTGCTCTGACAACGGCAAGATATCTTGCCATTGCACCGACGTTTTCGGAAATTGACATTTCATTATCGTTCAGAATGATAATGAGTCTTGTCTTATTCGAGCCTGCATGGTCAAGAGCTTCGTAGACCATACCGTTGCCGAAAGAGCCGTCACCGATAACCGCAACGGCATAATTCTTTGAGCCCTTTACGGCATTTGCCGCAGCTACACCTGCCGCCTGCGAAACGGAAGTGCCTGCGTGCCCCTCATAAAAACTGTCGTGCTCGCTTTCATCAGGTCTTACAAATCCGGAAATGCCGCCCTCTGTCCGCAAAGTGGAAAAAGAATCCCTTCTGCCGGTAAGAAGCTTGTGGGCGTACGCCTGGTGACCTACGTCCCAGATGATTTTGTCTTCGGGCGAATTGAACATCTTATGCAACGCAACCGTGAGTTCAACAGTGCCGAGGTTGGACGCAAGATGACCGCCCGTTGATGCCACCGTATCAACAAGCGTTTGCCTTATTTCGGTGCAAAGCAATTCAAGCTGAGCATCGGTCAGATTTTTAATGTCCGAAGGCTTTTTTATATTATTCAGAACCGAAGTTTCTATTGGTTTATTTTTCATATTTAATTTTTCCTGTCCGCAAGCATATCTGCAAGCATTAAAAGAAATTCTTTTTCATCGCCGAATGCCGAAAGAGCCGCTTTGGCTTTTTCGGTCAATTCATCTGCCATTGCCTGTGATTTTTCAAGACCGAGCAGAGATACGTAGGTTGATTTTTCATTTTCACCGTCACTGCCCACAGGCTTTCCCAGCACCTCACTGCTGCTTGTCACGTCCAGAATATCATCAACAATCTGGAAAGCAAGACCGATATCAGCGCAGTATTCACGCGCGGCACTGAGCTTTGCTTCGTCGGCATTTGCCGCAATACATCCCATTGATGCCGCTGCCATAATAAGCTCACCTGTTTTGAGCCTGTCCGTTTTTGCAACATCCTCAAGCGGCGCTTTTCTGCCCTCGTTTGCAAGATCCATAACCTGTCCTGCAATCATGCCTGAGCAGCCTGCCGCCTTTGCAAGCTCAAGCCCCGCCGCCGCTTTCTGCTCTGCGCTCATACCCCGAGCCGAAAGAGCCGTTTCAAAAGCAAGAGTCAGCAAAGCATCACCGGCAAGCAGAGCATCAGCTTCGCCGTAAACCTTATGATTTGACGGCTTACCTCTGCGCATATCGTCGTTATCCATACAGGGAAGGTCATCGTGGATAAGAGAATAGGTGTGAATCATTTCAAGCGCAACGGCAAACGGAATTGCCTTTTTGGGGTTTTCGCCGCAGACACGGCAGAATTCAAGAGCAAGTATGGGTCTGATACGCTTACCGCCGTTTTCAAGAGAATAAGCCATAGCCTCAAGCATTCTGTCAAGACCTGCAGATTCTCTGCCGCAAAAAGCTTTTGCGCTGACATATTCTGAAGCCGCTTCATTAATCATTACCGCATATTCGCGGCATCTTTCTTCAAAAAAGCTCATATTCAGGCATCCTTTCCCGATGAAAGCTCACTTATTTTAAGCTGAGCGGTATCAAGACTCTTTGCACATTTTGCTGCAAGAGCCGTACCCTCTTCGTAGAGCTTCATCATCTCTTCAAGCAAAAGATTACCGTTTTCAAGTTTATCAACAATTTCTTCAAGCCTTATAACAGACTTTTCGTAATTAATTTTTTCCATTTCAACCGTCCTTTGATGCAGAAACAACCTCACATTCAAGACTGCCCCTGCTGAGAGTAACGTTTATTTTGTCACCTGCACATACACAGGCTGAATCTGTCAGTATCGCTCCGTCTTTGGTTGCAATGCCGTAACCGCGTGCAAGAATCCTCAAGGGACTCATTGCATCAAGCTTTGCGCAAAGGGAAGCAAAATTCTTTGACTTTTCAGCAACGCTCTGCTTAACCGCGGAATCCATTGCCATAGCTGCCCTGTCGCACCTGACACGCAGAGAGTCAACGTAGTTTTGAGGACTTAATCTTTTAAGCGATGATTTCAGAAGTTCGACTTTCGCTAATTCGTATCCGAGCTTGTCCTCAACCGCAGACTGCATTCTGTAAGCCGCCGCCGAAAGCATTTCTTTTTGCTGAAAGCTGTCAGGAACGGCAAGCTCTGCCGCCGCAGAGGGTGTGGGCGCTCTTAAATCTGCCGCAAAGTCACAGATTGTGAAATCCGTTTCGTGACCGACAGCGGATATAACGGGAATTTTGCTGGCGGCAACTGCCCTTGCCACAATTTCTTCGTTGAATGCCCATAACTCTTCAACCGAGCCGCCGCCCCTGCCGACTATCAGCACGTCTGCAGCTTCAGTTTCATTAAACAGCTCAATCGCCGCCTTTATCTGCGGCGCGGCATAATCACCCTGCACCGCAACAGGACAAAGAATAAGTTCCGCAAGCGGAAAACGTCTGGATATAACGTTTATTATGTCACGGATTGCCGCACCTGTGGGAGAAGTAACAATACCTACCCTTTGCGGAAAAGCGGGAATCGGTTTTTTGTTATCTTCGCTGAACAAGCCTTCCGCCGCAAGCTTCTTTTTAAGCTGCTCAAAAGCAAGGCTGAAAGCGCCCATACCGTCAGGCTGCATATCGTCAACATATAACTGATACTGACCATCACGCTCAAAAACAGATACTCTGCCTTTGATTATGACGTTCATTGAGTTTTCAGGCATAAATTTAAGGCGCATATTGGCTGTTTTGAACATCACCGCCTTAATCGACGAAAACTCATCTTTTATGGTCATATAGTAATGACCTGTTTTATAGTGATTGGTGAAGTTTGAAATTTCACCCTGAACAAACACCGTCTGAAGATTATAATCCTGCTCAATTATCGATTTGACATATCTGTTGAGCTGGCTGACGGTAAGCACAACACCGTTACTCATTCGCCGCTCCTTTCAGCGCCGCAAGCACAGCTGCACCGACTGCATTGTCGCAGGAAAACTCGGGCTTTGCAAAAACCGCATTGAATTTGCTTTCGAGCCTTTTTTTGATAATGGAATTTGACATAACACCGCCTGCATAAACAAGAGGAAGGTCGCCGTATTCGGCGAGAGCAAATTCCGTCATTTTTTCTATAGTCTTGCCGATAAAATCGAGGCAGAAACGGGCAATGTTTTCGGATGATTCACCGTTTGCGTACATTGCTTTGCACTGATTTTCAAGTCCCGAAATGCTGCAGTTGCCGTCTTTTACACTGATTTTGGGGTTAAAGGTTTTTTTACTTTTAAGAGCAAGTTTTTCAAGCTCCTTGCCGCATGGAAAATCAAGACCGAGCATAACACCTGCCCTGTCAACGGCTTGTCCGCCGTTAAGGTCAAGTGTTTCACCTATTATTTCAATATCAAAAGCCCTCTCTGCATTCGGAGAAACAAGAAGCATTTCTGTTGTTCCGCCCGAAACGTGGAAGGCAATGAATTTTTTATCTTTAAGGCTGAGCATATCTGCCGAATAAAGAGCCGCCATAATGTGACCCGCCTGATGTGAAAAGCCGTAAACCGGCTTACCTGTTGCAGCGGCAACACACCTTGCGGCATTTACGCCGACAAGAAAACACGGCATATATGAGCCCTGTGCATCACGGGGTTTTTCAGAAACGCCGACTGCATCTGCTTGCAATCCCGTTTCACCAAAAAGCTCCTCAACCAATGGCCAAAGACGGGCGGTATGGTGAAAAACCGCGTCACTCTGGCGAAGCCCCTTTTCACCCTCTTTGACAGGCAGAAGAAGCTTTTTTTGAACAACCTCACCGCTTTCACTGTTATAGAGCGCGCAGGAGGTTGTGTAGTTGCTTGTATCTATACCGAGAGTCAACATTATTTTTCTTCCTTTGAAACAGAGCCGAGAATGCCGTTTACAAATGAACGGTCCTCACCTGAAGCATACTTTTTGCAAAGCTCAACAGCCTCGTTAATGGAAACGCCGACGGGAATATCATCAAAATAAAGCATTTCACAAACAGCAAGTCGGAGCACTGCAAGAGCAATTTTTGAAATGCGGCTCATCTTCCAACCAACACAGTATTTTTCAATCACAGGGTCAATCGTTTCAACGTTTTCCCACGTTTTGAATGCAAGTGATTTTACAAATTCACTGTCGCTGATGATTTCTGTTTCAAGTGCAAGGTCATAGAGTTCGTGAAGCTCTGTGTCTTCATTGAACTCTTTTTCAAAAACAAGGAAGAATGCCTGTTCTCTTTCTTCACGTCTTGTAAGCATTATAACTATCCCTCCGGGAAATTTAGTTTCTTAATTATAACACTTAAATATAAATATATCAATACAAAATTATGAATATATACAGAAAAAAAATGAATATTTTAATATTCCATTTCGATAATTGTGATATTTTCTGTCGGATAACCCGTCTGAGCAACAACGATATCTTTAATTTGTACCACCGAAACGTCGTCAAGCGAGCCGTTTTCAACAATCACATCTGCATGACCTGCATTGAGAATTACAAGGCTTTCACAGCCTACCTTTGCACTTAACAGATTCTCTATATCCCCCTCAACCGCAATTTCGTTTGACATTGAAAGCACCGCATCGGTTGCTTTTGCAATTGCTTCGGGTGATGAAGATTTGTCTTTGATTATATCGTTAAGTGCTTCAAGTGCTTCATCCCTGACCGTCTGACGGCGAAGCTTTGCGCTTGAAAAGTATTCACTTGCCACCGCCTGTGCAGCAGCATCGTCAAGAGTAACGTCTGTTGAGATAACGTATCTTGCATCACCGAGATTTGCATCTTTTTCTGCTTCTTTCTGTGCCGCACCGTCCTGCACTGTTGCCACAGATTCCGCCTTGGGTGCATTATAGTATCTGTTGATAAAAACCGCCGCACCCAGAGCAATAACAAGTGTAGCAAGTAAAAGCTGTCTTTTCTTAAGAATCATATCTGTTCCTCCAATGTATATTCATTGTATATTCATCGTGTATTGTAAAAATTATTCATCCCATTTTCACTACGCTGACACGGGCGGAGCTGACGTTAAGAAGAGCTGTTACGGTAGCAATTATTTCTGCCCTTACAAATGAATTCCCTCCGCCTTCGCAGACAACGGCAACACCTCTTATCCTTGGTTCTTCAACACGGACAACTATTCCTTTTTCACCGTTTTCTTCATTGACAATGACATATTCATCACGTACTTCACGGTTGCCCACACCTGAAGAATCCACATCCTCACCATAATCGTAATTATGCAGATAAACATCCTCATTGCCACTTTCAAGAGTTATCATAACCCGTGTTGCTCCTGCGCCGTCAATGCTTGATATAATTGAGGTTATGCGTTCTTCAAGGTCAGCAACATAGTCATTTGCGGATATACCAGAAGTCACAGGAACAGGGTCTTTTGTTTCATCTTTAATACCTTGCACAAACTCACCTGCCACAAGAATAACAACCCCCGAAACAAACAAAACAATCACGAACAGCAATTTTTTATTCAAGTGTGTTTTTTCGCAAATTCGGTTTATGATTTCGCTGATTTTTCCGGCGATATTCAATGCGATATCCTTCCTTTTATTCACAGATAACCTCCACGGGAATGCCGAGTCTTTCTTGCAGTTTTTCCTTTATTTCATCAGCCGCACCGTTATTTTTTGATTTGATTACGATTTGTACGCTTTGTATAATTATGCAATTATCCTCATCGATATCCAATATTGTTTCAACATCATAATCCCCGATTTCAAAAGTTCTGAGCTCGTCATCAACAACCCGACCGACCGTTTCTTTGCAGGCGTTTTTCATCTGTTCAAGCAGCTTTTCCGTTTCTTCAAGCGTTACGGCTTCAGCGATAAACGCAGGCAGAGATACGTCCGCTTTTTTTAGTTTTATCAAAGGTGTGCAAATTGCCGACACAACGAATATTCCTATGACCGCCCTTAATGTTTTTTCCATTGAACCACGCGGTGAAAGCATACTTATCACCGTAGCACCAACAGCACATATTATAAGGCTTACCGCCCAGCTTTTCAGTGCATCCGTTTTAACCACCTGCTTTGACAGCCGCAACGGTACCCGAAGAAATAATAAACACCGCCGCTGAAAAAATAAGAATCACATTGAGCATTGAAAACATAAATGATATATTTTTTAGCATTTCAGCACATTGATAATTGCCCAGTAATTCGCTTAACATTGCCGATATACGCATCGCTGTTACCCACAGGGCAAGAGTGATGACCGACGGCATACAGATTACCGCAACCGCCAGTATACCGTAAACACCTACCGAACTGCGAAGCAACGATAAACCTGCAGACATAGTTGTATATGCCTCACTCAATGCGCCGCCTACAACGGGCACGAAAGTACTTGTAACAAGCTTAATACCTTTTGACGTAAGACCGTCTGCCGATGCGCCGATTAGTTTTTTGAGCGTTATAAATCCTGAAAACAACCCGGCAACAAGACCAACGCAGGTCTGAACGGTTTTTCTTAACATATCGCTTACGGCTGTAAGCCTTAAAGTCGGCAAAAGCGACCCGACCGCACCAAGTGCACCCGAAATCATAACCAGCGGCAAAGCAAAATCTTTTGCAAAAGCTTCTACCGTCTGTGCCGCCGCAAATGCCGCACCCTGATAAGAAACGGCAGACATCGGATTACCCGACACGGTCAACACCGCCGCAAGAACAGGAATGAGCATTTTTTCAAACCCTGCGCAAAGAATGAGCGCCGATATCCCTGAACGAAGTGCTTCGGTGGCAGGAACAAAAACACTTATAAAAACGAAGCATCCGCAGATAAGATTGAGAATACTTTTCATTTTTTCATTTTCCGGAAAGAAAGCCGAACAGGTGGTAACAGCAATAACCGCACCGCAGGCGGTCAGACATCCCTTGAGCGGTGAAGACAAATTCATACGGACCATATCGGTAAGCACGTCAAAAATACTTTTCAGCGAAAAATCGAGAATCCCGTTGAATTCAGGAGTCTCAACGCCTATGTCGCGCATATAACCCTTTGTGTTTTTGTCAAGATAATCTGCAAGCTTATCGGCACCCGATGCCTCATACTGTTCTTTATAAAAGTTCTCGCTGTCAATATATGTGTTGTTTTCCGCCGCTTGTGCAACCGCACAAAAAGAAAACGCCAACAACACGGCAATGAGTATTTTTAATAACCTTTTTTTCATTTCATCAATCCAAGAGCCGTTTTTGCAACCGTCTGTAACATCGGCAAGGCGAGTATTATCGCACCCACTCTGCCTGCAAGCTCAACTGCCGCGGCAATTGCAGAGCTTGAATTATCATAACAAATATCCGCCGCAAACTGTGTTACAACACATATACCAAGCGCCCTCATCAGAATTGAAACGTTTTCTTTTTCAAGTCCCGCAAGGCGCATCATACGGTCAACGGTTTCGCTTGCTTCAAAAAATCTGCCCGCAACGGAAATAAGAATAACCGCCGAGCCGCCAAGAATAACAACAGGAGCAAATTCAGGTTTAATTTGTCTGACAAGAACATATATCATTGCGGTCAGGATACCTGCCGCCGCTATTTTTGCAACATCCATATCAGATATCCATCAACCTTTTTACACTGTCAAGCAAATCGGCAAACTGCGGCAGAAGCATCATCAGCACGGCAGCAATGCCTGCAAGAATAGTTATAAGAGCATAGTCGTCTCTACCCGAGCGGACAAGAATTGAATTGAGCACGGCAACAATTATGCCGACAGCCGCTATTTTTATAACAACCGAAATATCCATAGTCACCTCATTGCAAAAAGATTGCTGCTGAAACACCCATAAGTATTCCAAGCGGCGGAAAAAGCTTTGAACTTCGTTTTCTTTTTTCTTCATTTACGGAAAGGAAATCCTCAAAAATCTGTCTGTAATATCCGCAGCACGAAAGCTGACCCTCAATATCCGTTACACCGATATCAGCACCCATATCAACAAGTTTTCCGGCTTCGTCGGGCATAAGTTTTGACAGGAACCGATCTTCTTTTATGCTGTGCTCCCACGCCGAAAAAAAAGCTTCACCGTTTTCAACCGATATTCTGCAAACACGGACAAACCCGAGACCTTTGCAATTCGAAGCTTCCGCCATTTCCAGCAATTCGCTGACAGGTGTTGCACAAAAACGCAGCCGTGTTTCAATTAAATTTATCATTTGCAGAATACTGCGCACGCGCGATACTTTTTCTGTATCAATCCAAGCAAGATAACTTCCGCCCAGAGCAAGCGAAAGAGCAATCAGCACCGAAGCAAACAACCTAACCAAGCAATTCACTCCCCGTAAAAAAGCTTTCTGTTCTGCCCGGCTGTGATCCTGAAAGCAATACGGTATGGCCGAAGCATCCGCTTGCCGCCAGACGCTGATATGCAGGCTTTGAACGCAGGTCATTTTCTGTTTCAGCATGAATACTGAGAGCAAAATGAACGCCGCACCGCAAACCCGATTCAACCGCAGTAAGTTCTTCGTCGGTTGCAATTTCGTCACAAATAATAATATCGGGAGAAAACGAACGCAACCCGATAAGTATGCCCTCGCTTTTCGGATATGAAGTTATCAGGTCGCAGTTTATGCCGATATCATTCTGTGCTGTGCCGCAGTGTGCCGCACCGAGTTCTCCCCTTTCATCACAAACAAAAACCTTTGCAAACAAGCCTTTTTCCTCCCCCGAAAGCTGTCGTGCAAGGTCGCGCAAAACGGTTGTTTTACCGCTTGACGGCGGACCCGCCACAATCAGACCGTTCAGACCCTGTGAAAAACATCGGGCATATATTTCGTCTGCCGCACCCGTTATTTCTTTTGCTATTCTTAAATTGATACAGCTGATATTCCTGACGGAAACAATCCTGCCGTTTTCCGTAACCGCAGTGCCTGCAACACCTGCTCTGTGACCGCCGTTTATTGTTATGTAGCCTCTGTTTATGGCATCACGGTGACTGTAAACAGAATAGCCGCAAAGCCTGCTGAAAACGTCTTCAATTTCTTTTTCGCATATTTTAACAACAGCATCGGAATAAACCTGTGTCAATTTACCCGACCTGTGCAAAAAACAGATTCCGTTTGAAGTGACTGCAATTATCGGCTTGCGCACACGCATACGTATTTCCGTTACCGTTTCCTTTTCTTCATCGCTTAAATGCAGAAATGCCGATGCAATCGGCGGAGTCAATGCTCTTACTGCCTGTTCAAATTTTTTAACGTTATCAGCCATAGCCGTCCTCCGCACTCGGATTTTTGATTTAATAAAATATATTGCTTCTTGTCCCTGATTAGAACACTGCGAAACAATTTTGCCACCCTTTGTTTAAAGTTTATTCACTTGCATAATACAGAAATATATGATATATTAATTGTGTTTAATTATAATTAATATCGGTGGAGGCTGATTATGTTAAAAAAAGAACCGACCACGCTGAAAAAGAACTCGATTTTCAGCCGATTTTTTGTTGACAACGCCTACTGTTGGCTTGCCATGGTGTGCACTATAGGCATTATGATGCTTGTCTATTATTGCTATGAGCTGTTTCCGTTTGGTGAAAAAACCATTCTCCGAATGGACCTTTATCACCAGTACGGCCCTCTGTTTGCAGAGCTTTATGACCGTGTGACCCATCTTAAAAGCTTCTTCTATTCCTGGCAAACGGGTCTCGGCTCGCCGTTTATGGGCAACTTCTTCAATTATCTTTCCAGCCCGAGTATGATTTTCATTTTGCTTATGGGGCACGAAAATATGCCCGAAGCGATTGCAAGCATGATTGTGGCAAAAGCCGCACTCTCTGCGGCGGCATTTACCTACTATCTCAAGAAATCCCATAACAGACATGACTTCAGTTCTGCCGCTTTCGGCGTTCTTTATGCTATGTGCGGATATTTCGTTGCATATTACTGGAACGTTATGTGGATTGACACAATGGTATATTTTCCGCTCGTTATCCTCGGCATTGAAAATATCATCAACAAACAAAGTCCCAAGCTTTATATTCCCATCCTTGCACTCACAATGCTGACCAACTACTATATGGGTTACATGGTCTGCATTTTCTCGGTTATTTATTTCCTTGTCTATTTCTTCAGCAACTACGAAATTCTTTCGGTTTCAGACGATACTCCTTACACGCTCGCTGAAAACGGCAAAAAGAAAATCAAATGGTATGACAGATTAAAAGGCAATATCTTGCTGCGAAGCGGTCTGACGTTTGCTTTTTCAAGCATCGGAGCAGCCTGTCTTATCGCTTTTGCCCTCATTCCTGTTTACTATATTCTTAAAAGCTGTTCGGCAACTTCAGGCACATTCCCGACGGAATTCAAGACCTATTTCTCAATTTTTGATTTCCTTGCCAATCACATTGCCAGCGTTAATCCCACAATCAGAAGCAGCGGCACAGACGTTTTGCCCAACGTATACTGCGGCATAGCAACCCTTATTCTTGTTCCGCTTTATCTCTTTACAAAATCAATTTCAATCAAAGAAAAGGCGGCTCACGTTTTCCTGCTCGGTCTTCTTTTCTTCAGTTTCAACCTTAACGTGCTCAACTATATCTGGCACGGCTTCCATTATCCTAATGACCTGCCCTACCGCTTCTCATTTATGTACTGCTTCATTCTGCTCAAGCTCGCTCACAAGGCATTCACAAGGCTCAATGAATTCAGCGGCAGAGGTATTCTCGGCGCAGGCGTAGGCGTACTGTTTTCCATTATTATCATTCAGGAAATCGGCTCCAAAAACGTTGAAGATGTATCCATTCTTATCAGCCTGATATTTGTTGTAACCTACTGCCTTGTTTTTGCACTTATGAAAGATGCAAAGTATCAGCAGTCAGCAGTTTCGGTTCTTCTGCTTTGCTGCATAATCGGTGAAATTGCCTGCGCAAACACAGACAGATACAGTATGAATCAACCCAAGAGTTCGTTTGCCGGCGATTATCAGGATTTTGTTGCTCTCAAAGAAAATCTTGATAAACATGACGGTGACGACACTTACAGAATGGAACTGCTCAGCAGCCGTGCAAGAATGGACCCCGCATGGTACGGCTATAACGGCATTTCCACATTCTCATCAATGGCATATGAAAAAATGTCAAATGTTCAGAGCAACCTCGGTATGTTCGGCAACTATATTAACAGCTACACCTATAATCTTCAGACCCCCGTTTATAATATGATGCACTCGCTCAAGTATGTTGTTGATAATCACCCCACGGTCAACGTTGAAAGCGATTATTACACCAAGCTTATGAGCTCAGGCAAATTTACGGCATACGAAAACGAATACTATCTGCCTATAGGCTTTGCCGCTGACGACGCTCTCAAACTCTGGTATTCGGCTCAGGTAAACCCGTTCAAGGTTCAGGGCGACTGGTTTGAATATGCAACAGGCGTTCCTGACGTATTCAAAATGATGACTATCAACGACGTATACTATTTCCAGTTTGACCAGATCACGTCGGGTCTTGAGAACGGCGATATCTATTTCACGAAACCCGACACAGGTCTCGGCGAAGCAACGTTCCACCTGAGCGTACCCGAAACACGTCACTGCTACCTTTTTGTTGACTCCTATTGCTTTGACCAGATTACAATCGGCAAGGGTAACGAAACCTTTGTTCAGAGCACAAGCGAGCCTTATATCTATGACCTTGGTCTGGTAACACCCGGCGAAACAATTACGGTGCTTATTTCCGTTAAAGACAGAGACTACGGTTACTTTGATTTCTA
>JAZNBM010000113.1:0-6217 GCA_045587045.1 Acutalibacteraceae bacterium
AACGTTGCCTACTTCGTCCATATAGCAGGTGCAGGTGTAAGAATTATTGTCAATAAGACCGAGCTTTGAAAGCTGATTGTCATACATATAAGTCGGATCGTAGCCATGTCGTTCTGTGAGCCAAGGAGTTGAAAATGAAAATTGTCTTCCTAAGACCGCTTGGCCTCCGACTTAACGTTGCCTACTTCGTCCATATAGCAGGTGCAGGTGTAAGAATTATTGTCAATAAGACCGAGCTTTGAAAGCTGATTGTCATACATATCCTGCATGCTGTACATAAATTTGTTGAAAATAAGCTTCTGAAGGAAGTTTGCGGGAACATTGGGGTCAAGAGGCTTGGGGTCAACCGAGAATTTCTGAGCCGAAAGAGCACCGCCATCGATAAGCTGTGCCATAAGGTCGTAAACAGGCTTCATAACTTTAAGACCGAAGCTTGTAACAAGGTGACCTTTTTCGCTTGTAACTTCTACCATTTTTGTTGCATCAAAAGCATCGCCGTAAAGAACAAGAGTCTTCATAACTTTTGCCATTGTTTCACCCTTGGAGCCGTTGAGAATATCAAGCTCCTCCTGAGTGAGATTCATTTTGTAATCCATAATTGGAGACCTCCCTTTCTGAATTAAATAACATTTTAATTGTATCACTTCATAATAGTAAATTCAACATATAATATTAATTTTCTATACTTTTTTTATATAGTATATATATTGAAAACTATATTTTTGAGGCAAAAAAAGACGGCTGACACACGTTTTGAGGTGTGCAGCCGCCTGAAAAGCGATATTTATTTAGTTGAAATTATTTCTTTAGCGCTGGCAGCAAGACCTGCTATGCCCTGAATATCACTGGGGATAATCAGCTTGGTTGCCTGACCGTCTGCAGCAGCTTCAAAAGCTTCAAGGCTCTTGATTGTGAGATAGCCTTCGCCGGGAGCGGCTTTGTTGATAAGTTCAATTGCTTTTGCTCTTGCTTCTTCAACCTTGAAAATAGCTTCGGCTTCACCTTCAGCTTCTCTGATTTTGGATTCCTTGATAGCTTCAGCGGCAAGGATTGCGCTTTGCTTGTCAGCTTCAGCGGCAAGAATCTTGCTTTCTTTGTTTGCTTCTGCAACAAGGATTTTTGCAGCTTTTTCACCTTCAGCGGTAAGAATGGATTCTCTGCGCTGACGTTCAGCCTTCATCTGCTTTTCCATTGCGTCCTGGATTTCTCTGGGCGGAAGGATGTTTTTGAGCTCAACTCTGTTTACCTTGATGCCCCAGGGGTCTGTGGCTTCGTCAAGGATACCTCTGATTTTGGCGTTGATAACGTCACGGGAGGTGAGAGTGTGGTCGAGTTCCATTTCACCGATGATGTTACGCAGGGTTGTGGCTGTAAGGTTTTCGATAGCTGAAATAGGTCTTTCAACGCCGTATGCATAGAGCTTGGGGTCGGTTATCTGATAGAAAACCACTGTATCGATTTGCATTGTGACGTTGTCCTTGGTGATAACAGGCTGGGGGGGAAAGTCAACTACCTGCTCTTTGAGAGAAACCTGACGTGATACCTTTTCGATGAAAGGAATTTTGAAATGAAGACCCGTCTGCCAGGTTGCGTTGTATGTTCCGAGTCTTTCAATAACAAAAGCTCTTGACTGCGGAACGATTTTGATGTTTCTTGCAAGAACAATAATAATAAAAACTGCGATGGGTAAAAGTACTGTCAAAAGACCTACTACTTCACTGGGCATTGATTTATCCTCCTTAATTCTTTTTGACGATGAGTTTTACACCGTCGATTTTAATAACGGTTACCGCTTCGTTTTCAGAGATTTTTTCGTCTGTATCAGAGCGTGCTGTCCAGACAATACCTCCGACCTTGACGGCACCTTTGCCTGCCAGATTATCAATTTCCTCTGTCACAACGGCGGTCTGACCGATGCACCTGTCGGCATTGGTCGGTTGAATTTTCGGTCTGGAATATTTTTTGACAAGCGGTCTGGTAATTGCAAGCACAATGCTTGTCACCACAACAAAAACCAACCACTGGACCCAGACTTGTGCGCCGAAAAGCTGCGAAATTAAAGCCGCAAGAGAACCGACGGCAAACCAGATTGTAACAAGCTGTGCCGTCATAGCCTCAACAATGACAAGAGCAACAAATGTTACAGCCCAGAATGCGAGCATATACTTTTCTATTTTTACCGCCTCCTTTTCCTCAGTAATGCATAAGTATTTTATGCTCAATTAAATTATATCACTCTGTTTTATGAATTTCAATAATTGCTTTAAAATTTACTGTTTATTAAAAATTAAAACACATTCTCACCTGATGCTTTTTCGTCATCGGCAAAAATACTCAACATATTGCATATTTCGTTGCATTTATCGCAAAGTAACTCTCTGTTTCCTTCGGTTGAAATATCCTTAAGCGAAAGAATATTTTGATTGATTTCATTGAGAGTATCGTGAACTGTTATAAATTTCAAAATTTTTTGGGTTTTGCTCCATTTTTTAATGATTCTGTGTGCTTCTGCGGTGATTTCTTCGTTGCTTGCGGATTCGGAAACAGACTTCAGATGCGAAACGTCAGCGGAGATTGAGGCGATGTTTTTTGTAAGCAAATCGGTAAATAAAAATGATGCCGTGAATGCAAAAGCAAGCATAGTGAAGGCAACGATTACTCTTTTCATTTTTTCTTCTCCTTTTTATACTGATTCTTTGGCAAAACGCTCAGCTTGCCGTTGGTTTCAAATATTGCGTAGGCTACTTCGGAAACGTCGAAAATATCCTTCTGGCGAAGTGCTCCCTCGAGGTCGTCAACCGTCATTCTTAAGGTGCGCAGAGCCTTGATATCGATTTTGCCGTTTCGGATAACGATTACCTCGTGACCCTGCATCAGAGAGCGGAGATTCTGACTTTTGAGGCTGAGGGCAGAGAGAATTATTTCAAATGAAACGAACACCGAAAGCGGTATTATTGCATAGAGAACGGGTATGCTTTTATCCTGCAAGGGGAGCGAAGCTACCTCTGAAATAAGAATGGTTATAACAAGCTCCGAAGGCTGCATTTCGCCAATCTGACGTTTGCCCATCAGTCTTATTACAAATATAACAGCCGCATAAAGAATAACGGCACGGATAAATAAAATCGACATTTTTATGCACCTTTTTACAAATTGTTTGTTTATTTTTGTTGACTGCTGACTATTATAAGTGTATAATAAATAATTATATTTGCGGAGGAGTCAGAATGAATTGTTATCTCGGCTTTGATATCGGCGGCACAAAATGCGCTGTGGTTATTGCTGAAAAAAGCTCCTCTGACGTGCTTGACAAAATCAGGTTTGAAACTCAAGTCAGCCGCGGTTGGCGTGCGGTTGTTGATGAGCTGATTGAATGCGCAAATAATCTTATCGCAAGAAATAATCTGACAAATGCGGATATAATTGCTTGCGGTGTAAGCTGCGGCGGTCCGCTTGACGGCAAAAAAGGCATAATTATGTGTCCGCCAAATCTGCCCGACTGGGATAATGTGCCGCTTGCAGATATAATTGCAGATGAATTCGGTGCACCCTGCAAGGTATGCAATGATGCCGATGCCTGTGCACTTGCCGAGTGGCAATACGGTGCGGGCAAGGGCTGCGAAAATATGATTTTTCTCACTTTCGGTACCGGTATGGGTGCAGGTCTTATTCTTGGCGGCAGGCTTTATACAGGTGCCGGTGGTATGGCAGGCGAGGTCGGTCACGTCAGAATCGATACCGACGGTCCCGTTGGTTACGGCAAGGCAGGCTCGTTTGAGGGTTACTGCTCGGGTTCGGGTATTGCAGCAACCGCTAAGTCGATGCTTTCAATTTATAACGGTATTACTATTATACCCAGGGATAACGTTACGGCGCTGACCGTCGCACAGGCGGCAGAAAAAGGGGACAAGCTTGCAAATGCGATTTATCGCAAATGCGGTACGAAGCTTGGTCAAGGCATTGCGATGCTCATTGACGTGCTGAACCCTGAAAGGATAGTTATCGGCAGTATTTATGAGCGCTCGGGACATCTGCTTAAAGAAGCAATGACCGAAACCGTAAATAAAGAAGCTCTTGCTGTTTCTTTGAATTGCTGTGAAATCGTTCCTGCAATGCTCGGTGACTCAATCGGCGACTACGCCGCTCTGGGGGTTGCAAAAATCTGCGCAGAGGAGGCTTCGAAATGAGTGCCATATTTGATAATCTGTTTATCAGATTCCCTGTGCTTGATGCTTGCAGAGAAGAAATATTGAACGCTTATAAAGCGATTGCAGATTGCTATGATAACGGCGGCAAGTTGCTTTGCTGCGGCAACGGCGGCAGTGCCGCTGACTGCGATCACCTTGTTGGTGAGCTAATGAAAGGCTTTCTCAAAAAGAGACCTTTGAGCGATAAAGAAAAAGCGGATTTTGAAAATTCCTTTGTTGCCGATAATCTGCAGAAAGGTCTGCCCGCAATTTCCCTGTGCGCACATTCGGCGCTGATGACTGCTTTTGCAAACGACGAAATCCCTTCGCTTGTTTTTGCTCAGCAGGTTTATGCTTATGCGGCAAAAAATGACGTGCTTGTGGCTTTCAGCACCTCGGGTAATTCCGAAAACGTTGTTTATGCGGCACAGGCGGCGAAAGCGGCAGATATAAAAATAATTGCAATTACGGGTGAAAAATCAAGCAAACTCAGCGAAATCTGTGACGTTTGCATAAGATTGCCCGAAACAGAAACATATAAGATTCAGGAGCTCACTCTTCCTGTCTACCATTGTCTTGCGGCAATGATTGAAGAAAATTATTTTAAAATCTGACGGAGGTATATTATGAATATTCCCAGACCTGAACATCCCAATCCGCAGCTTGAAAGAAAAAATTGGCTCAATCTCAACGGCGAATGGGATTTTGAATTTGACTTTGGAAACAGCAAGCTTGATGCAGGCATTCTTGATAAGGATGATTGGGAAAAGAAAATAATTGTACCTTTTTGCCCCGAAAGCAAGCTCTCGGGCATTCAGTATACCGATTTTATTCCTGCCGTTTGGTACAGAAAGACAGTTGATATCACAGCCGCAAACCTTGAAGGCAGAGTATTTATTAATTTCGGTGCGGTTGACTATGAAACAACGCTTTATGTCAACGGCAAAAAGGCAGGATACCACAAGGGTGGCTATTCCTCGTTTAAATTTGAAATCACAGATTATCTTGTTGAGGGCGAAAACACACTTGTTTTGAGTGCGGTTGATGACGTGAGGAATCCGCTTGTGCCCAGAGGAAAACAGTGCGAGAAGCTTAAATCGCGCGGCTGTGACTACACCAGAACAACGGGTATATGGCAGACGGTGTGGCTTGAGTTCACACCCAAGGCATACGTTAAAAATTTTAAATTTTATCCCGATGCTGAAAACGGTGCGCTCACCATAACGGCAAACGTTGAGGGCAAGGGCGTTTTCACCGCTGAAGCTTTTTATGACGGCAAACCTGTCGGCAGCTTTTCAAAGAAAGCATCATCAACTGTCAGCGGCGAAATCATTCTTTCCGAAACTCATCTCTGGGAACCGGGCTGCGGCAGACTGTATGACCTTAAAATAACTTTCGGCGATGATGAAATTGCAAGCTATTTCGGTCTGCGTTCAATAAAGATTGATGATTATAAATTCCTCATCAACGGCAAATCCGTTTTCCAGCGCCTTGTGCTTGACCAGGGATTTTACCGTGACGGTATCTACACCGCACCCACAGAAGAAGACCTTATCAACGATATCAAAATTTCATATGCGGTGGGATTCAACGGCGCAAGACTTCACCAGAAGGTGTTTGAACCCAGATTCATTTATCATTGCGACAGACTGGGTTACCTTGTTTGGGGTGAATACGGTAACTGGGGTCTTGATTGGTCAAATCCTTTTGCTCTTGAAGCTATGCTTCCTGAGTGGTGTGAATGCGTTGAAAGAGATTTTAACCATCCCTCAATTATAGGCTGGTGTCCGTTTAACGAAACATGGGATATTGACGGCAGAAAGCAATATGATGGTATACTCAGAACGATTTACCGTGTCACAAAGCATATGGATTCAACCAGACCCTGCATTGATACAAGCGGCAATTTCCACGTTGTGACCGACATTTACGACGTCCACGATTACGACCAGAATCCCGAGACCTTTAAGGCAAATTACGACAAGCTCGTCACCGAGAATCTCCTCTACGATCAGGTGTGCAACACCAGA